>NZ_JBHJTK010000006.1:24320-141879 GCF_042267665.1 Streptomyces sp. NPDC056224 | reverse complement strand
CGGGGGCGCGCCCGCCCCCCGGGGGCCCCGGGCCGCCGCCCTCTCCCCCCCCCCGGGGGGCGCGCCCCGGGGCCCGCCGGGGGGTCGGGGGCCGGCGGCGCCGGGCGGCCCCCCACGGAGGTGCCGGGAGGTGCCGGGAGGTGCCGGGAGGTGCCGGGAGGTGCCGGGAGGTGCCGGGGCGGTGAAACGGCGGTGGTCCCGGACGTGCTGCACGTCCGGGACCACCGCCTTCACCTGCGGGCCCACGCCGGGGTTCCCCGCGCGGCGCCCTGACGCTCAGGCGTCCGCCGCTCCCGTCTCGCCGAGGACTTCCAGGTAGTGCGCGTTGTACATGACGCCCAGGACGTTGCCGAAGGGGTCGATCACGGAAGCGGTGACGAACCCGGGGCCGCGCTCCACCGGGCCCTCGTACTCCTTCGCCCCCATGGCCAGCAGCTTCTCGAAGACCGCCCGTACGTCGTCCACGTGCCAGTACACGACCGCCCCGCCCGGACCGGCCGCCGTCGCCCCGCCGGGCGCGTAGCGGGCGTCGATCAGGCCCAGTTCGTGCTGGTAGTCGCCCAGCCGGAACTCGGCGTAGCCGGGGCGCTCGAAGTACGGCTCGACGCCCAGCAGTTCGGAGTACCAGCGCTTCGCCTCATCCAGGTCGGCGGCCCAGAAACTGACGGTGGTGAGTCCTCGCAACATGTGTCTCCCTGTCCCTTCGCCGCCGCGGAAATCGCGTGTCCGGGCCGCGCGTTCTCCCGCGGCCAAGCCCGACTGTAGCCAGCAAGCAGGACAGATCCTGTCCTAGTTGGGGAGCGTGTCGCCGAAGGGCCGCGGCCTGCGGCGGGACGGGGCGGGACGGCTTCGGGGACCCCCGGCCGGGCGTGCGCCCCGCACCTGGAACCATGAGGTGGACATGACGCGTCACCCCGTTCGCGCGCCACCCCCCGATCCCCTCCCCGCACCCTCAGCAGCAGGAGCAATCCATGGCAAACCCGTACCAGGTCCCGCCGCAGCAGCAGCCCCAGCCCCAGCCCCCCAGACGCCGCACGGGCGGCGGGCTGGCCGGATTCCTGACCGTCGCCCTCATCGTCGGCGGCATCTACGGCCTCTCCCAGTGGCTCGGCGACGCCGGCAGCAAGAAGCCGTCGGCCTCCCCCTCCGCCTCGACGTCGCCCTCGGCCAAGCCTGCCGACCCCGGGAGCCCCGAGTCCTCCTCCGACACCTCCAGTTCGTGGAAGGTCGGCGACTGCGGCGGTCCCGACCCGGCCAACAAGCCCGACGGCTACCGGCCGCAGCGCTGCTCCGACTCCGGCGCCACTTTCAAGGCCATCGACATCAAGGAAGCCAGCATCCTGCCGGGCTCGATCCAGTGCCCGGGGGGCACCGACCTGATGATCGAGGTGAGCATCTCCTACGGCGGCAAGTCGAGCGGCATTCCCACGAACACCGTCTGCGGCCGGAACCTGTCCAACGACCACCCCGGCGACCCGGGCGCCGGCGGCGTCCAGCTGGTGAAGGGCGACTGCGTGACCGATCAGGCCCAGGAAGTCGCCTGCGGCGGTTCGGGTGCGCTCAAGGTGCTCGGCCTGGTCAAGCAGAAGAGCGAGTGCCCGGCGGGCACCACGAACCCGATCAAGCTGATGATGGCCGTCGGCCGCCCCTACGACGTGATCTGCACCGACGGCTGAGCCCCCGCACCCCACGGGCACCGGCCCACGCGCCCCGACCCCACCGCCGCCCCCTCCCCGCCGCTCGTCACACACGGCACGGAGGGGGCGGCCCCGCCATACGGGCATCGACGACCGCACGCTCGGACGTCCCGGAGGGCCATGCCGATTGCTGCCGCAATGCCACGCCACCCGAAGAGGCACCCGCCGCGCGATCACGTGCGGAAACCCCGCGTGGCTCAATGTATGCACTGCCGAACAAGGCAACTCGTCAGTGCGCGTGGATCATGCGAAGGTCTGTTCGCACGACGGGGCGCATTGGGGGGAGCATCGGTGGGGTTCGACGAAGAGTGGGCTCAGTTGCGGGCTAACGCAGTGGACCGTATGGCTGCGGCTCCGGCTGCTGTTGACACCGTCGAGGCTGGTCCGGCCACGGCAACCCGTGAGCGGGCGGTGGCGCGGCTTGCGGACTTCCGCAGCAGCATCTCCCTGATACCGCTGGACGAGCGGGGCAGCCTGTGGACCGCCCAACTCGGCGGCTTGGACTGGATCTGTGCGTTCTCCGGCGAGGAAGCTCTGGCCCGGTTCGCCGAGGCGCGGGGCGAGGGCGGCCAGGAATGGCCATTCCTCCGCATCGCCGGTACGGGGTCTGTCAATCGAACGGTGTAACTGGAGTAGTTGGGATTACTGGCGGGCTGCGGAGAGTCGGCCGTCGAAGGTGATGTCGAAGGCGTTGAGGGCGGTCTTCCAGCGCATGGTCCAGCGGGCCTGGCCCTTGCCGGTCGGGTCGAGCGACATGATGGCCATGTAGACGCACTTCAAAGCGGCGGTCTCGTTCGGGAAGTGCCCGCGGGCCTTGACCGCCCGCCTGATCCTGGCGTTCACCGACTCGATCGCGTTGGTGGTGCAGACGATGCGGCGGATCTCGGTGTCGAAGCGGAGGAACGGGGTGAACTCCTCCCAGGCGTTCTCCCAGAGCCGCACGATCGCCGGATACTTCTTGCCCCAGGCGCCGGCGAACTCGGCGAACCGCTCCAGCGCGGCCTCTTCGGTCGCGGCGGTGTAGACGGGCTTGAGAACCTTCGCGATCTTGTCCCAGTCCTGGCGGGCGGCATAGCGGAAGGAGTTCCGCAGCAGGTGGACCACGCAGGTCTGGACGGTGGTGCGGGGCCAGACGGTCTCGACCGCGTCGGGCAGGCCCTTGAGCCCGTCGCAGACCAGCATCAACACGTCGTTCACGCCGCGGTTCTTGATCTCGGTCAGGATGTGCATCCAGTGCTTGGCGCCCTCGCCGCCGTCGCCGGCCCACAGCCCGAGGATGTCCCGCCGGCCCTCGGCCGTGACGGCCAGTGCCACGTAGATGGGCCGGTTGGCCACAGCGCCGTCGCGGATCTTCACGTGAATCGCGTCGATGAAGATCACCGGGTAGACGGCGTCGAGCGGGCGGTTCTGCCATTCGGCCATGCCGTCCATGACCTTGTCGGTGATGGTGGAGATGGTCTGGCGGGACACCTCGGCGCCATAGACCTCGGCCAGATGGGCCTGGACCTCACCGGTCGTCAGGCCCTTCGCGGACAGCGAGATGACCATCTCGTCCACGCCGGACAGCCGCTTCTGCCGCTTGGCCACGATCTTCGGCTCGAACGAACCCTCACGGTCGCGGGGCACGGCTATCTCCACCGGACCGACGTCCGTGAGCACGGTCTTGGCCCGGGTCCCGTTGCGGCTGTTGCCGCCGTTCTTCCCGGCCGGATCGTGCTTGTCATAGCCGAGATGGTCGGTGATCTCGCCCTCCAGGGCGGACTCCAGCAGCCGCTTGGTCAGCTGCTGAAGCAGCCCGCCCTCACCGGTCAGCTGCAGGCCCTCGGCCTGGGCACGGCCGACCAACTCGTCGATCAGCCGGTCGTCCACTGCCTTCGCCTGCTGCGGCTCGGCTGCCTCGACAGACTCGGCCTCGGTCACGTTGTCACTGGTCATCGATGCATCTTCCTTGATCAGGAGTTACACCGAACGATTTACAGTCCCGAAGAAGTGGCGCGTAGGTATGCAGACCAGGGAGGGTTCGAAGACGGCTATCACGAATATGTAATGAAACCCGGTTTCTTGGAGGCATTTCCGCCTGACGGCCGGCCCGGCGGACCAAGACTCAGGATCCCTCACGACAACAGGCCAACCGAGTGGCAGTGGGTGATCGACCAGGCCGACATCCCTCGCTTCAACGCGTATATCGAAGAAGTGGAATGGATCAACTGGTACGCAGGCCACCGCTGGCTGGACGGGTGACGTCTTGCGCACGTCACACAAAAGGAGATTGCAAGTCAAATGCAGAGGAAAAAACAACTAGAACCTGGGCAAGTTTGCACGGGAGTCGTCTCCGCGGTCAGCGACTTCTATTTGACTATCGACCTGGGAGGGGGAGTGCACGGCACGGTCACACCGGCGAACCTGTCATGGGCCAAGGTAGACCACCCTTCACAGGTGGCACAGGTCGGCCAACAGGTAACTGTCGTATTTCTGAGCATTGATCCAGATCGCGGCAACATTTCTGTATCACTCAAGGATCTCGAACCAGATCCGCTTATTGAGTTCTCCCGGACCCAGCTTGGGAGGATCACCCTCGGCAGAATCACGAAACTCACCGCCATCGGAGCCTTCTTGCGCCTCCCTTCGGGAATCGAAGCGCTTCTACCCAATGCGACGCCCGGGAAGGCGGGCCCTTTCCGATTCGAAGTCGGCAATGAGCTCGCAGTTAGGGTGGAGTACATCAATCTACATCGCCGACAAGTACACGTGGCATTGGCAGAGTCGACACCCAGAACTGACGCACATCAGTGACAAAGGAATACCGGAGCGCCCGGGGAGGTCATCCGGCCGTTCGGCAGTAACCCGTCTACAACCTGCGGGTGGCGGCGGCGCGCGTGCACGCCCCGAGCGCGGCACCGCGGCCGCCACCCCGCGACCCGCACTCGTCAAGGCAGGCCCTTGGCGTCCCCTCGCGTCGAATCGCTCCACACCAGGGTGATCAAGATGTGACGGAACGTCAACACCTCGTTAGAGGTACACGTGCGGTTCCCTCACCGGAGGGTGAATTTCCGAAGGCCTCTCCGCGGCGCGGTCCGCCGCCGCCTTCTCCGCGCGGTCGATCTCGCACCAGATCCTCTTGCCCGCACCCTCGCGCTGCCAGCCCCACCGGTCCGCCAGGCCGTCCACCAGCTCCAGGCCGCGGCCGCCCGTGTCGTCCCCGGCGGCCTGGCGGGGGGCCGGCGCGCGGTCGCTCGCGTCGGCGACCTCGACCCGCACTCCCGGCTCCCCGAACAGCATTCTGAGCACGGCCGGACAGCCCGTGTGCACGACCGCGTTCGTGACCAGCTCGGAGATCAGGAGGATCAGGGTCTCGGCGAGCGGCTCGTCGTCCCCTATGCCCGAGCCCGCCAGCCGGGACCGGGCCCACCGGCGCGCCCGGCCGACTTCGGCGGGGTCCGGTCCTACCTCCAGCTGAACCTGAAGCACCTGCACCGCTCACACCATCCGAACCGGCGGACACTTCGCCTCGCGACAGGATGGAATCACCCGGTGTGATCCCCTTGCGGAGCAGCATGGTTGACATACAGTCACCGCAACAAGCGCTTCGGGCATATTCCCGCGCGAAGGAGTGGGCGTGGTGCATACTGTGCGACGCCTGCGCCGCTCAACCGCTCGCATTCGTGGGAGCGTACCGGAGCGGCCCCCTGCCTACGGGCCGCAAGGGTGCGGGCTCAGGACACAAACCGATATCGACTCTCCGTAATCGGACATGCGTCCCTCGCCGTCCCTCCCGTGCCCTCGCCGACCTTCCCGTGCCCTCGCCGTCCCTCCGGTGCCGTCCGGTGACAATGAGCTACGAGGGCGTTAGGCCGACGACCCCAGCAGTTCCGCCGCCAGCAGTTCCTCCGCCTCCGCCGCGGTCCGCCACTGCTCGGCCCGCACCCAGGCCCGCTTCAGGTGCAGGTGCACCTCCGCCTCCCACGTGAAGCCCATCCCGCCGTGGACCTGGAGACAGTCCCGGGCGCCCAGCACGGCGGCCTCGTCCGCCAGGAGCTTCGCGCCCGCGATCTCCGCGCCGTCCTGCGTCACCGCCGCCGCGTAGACGGCCGTGCGGGCCACCTCCGCCCGTACCAGCATCTGCGCGCACAGGTGCTTGACCGCCTGGAAGGCGCCGATCGGCTGCCCGAACTGCTCGCGCTCCCCGGCGTACCGCACCGCCAGCTCCACCGTGCGCAGCGCGCTCCCCACCTGGAGCGCCGCCGTCAGCAACGCCCCCGTCCGGACGCAGGAGGACGCGTACGGGGACACGTCACCCGCGGACGGGGACGCCACCCGGTGCAGCGGGGTCAGGGGGTCCGCCGAGCGCACCGGTTCCCCCGCCGGCAACTCCCCCGCGAGCGGTTCCGCCGCCGGCGGCTCCGCCGCGCCCAGCACCGCGTCCGCCTCCGCCAGGTGGGCCACCAGGCCCCCGCCCAGGTCGAAGGCGGTCACCACGGCCGTGCCCGCCGCCGCCCCCGGGACCACTCCGGCCGCCAGGTGCGTGGCCACCAGCGGTCCCGGCAGCAGGACCCGCCCGGCCTCCTCGAAGACCAGGACCGCCTCCGGCAGGCCCAGCCCCACGCCCCCCGCGGCCTCCGGCAGCCGCAGCGCGAAGAACCCGGCCTCGCCCAGCTCCCGCCACAGCCCCCGGTCCACGGCGCCGCCCGCGTCCACCGACGCCCGCAGCGCCTCCCGCCCGTACCGCCCCGCCAGCAGGTCCCGCACGCCCGCCCGCAGGTCCCGCTGGTCCTCGGTCAGCTGGAAGTCCACTTCCCTCACCGGCCCTTCGGGAGGCCGAGGATCCGCTCGGCGACGATGTTCCGCTGGATCTGCGAGGTGCCGGCCGCGATGGTGTACGAGAGGGACGAGAGCCGGTCCAGGACCCATTCCTCCTCCGTCACCAGCGAGTCGGCCCCCAGCACCTGGGCCGCCGTGTCGTACAGCTCCTGGCGCGCGTGCGAGTAGGCGAGCTTGAAGACGGAGCCGCCGATGCCCGGAACCCCGCCAGCACCCCTCCGGGTTCCCGGCTCCGCCCGCACAGCGGAGGCCCCCGCCGCCTCGCTGACGTTCCACTGCGTGAGCCGCCACAGGGCGCCGAACTCCCCGTGCAGCCGCCCCAGCCTGCGCCGCAGCACCGGGTCGTCCCAGCGCCCGTTCGCCCTGGCCCTGCGCGCGAGCTCGCCCAGGGTCCGGCGGCAGGCGACGACTTCGCCGACGAAGGCGGTGCCCCGCTCGAAGGACAGGGTCACCATGGTGACCCGCCAGCCGTCGTTCTCCGCCCCGACCCGGTGGCCGACCGGGACCCGTACCTCGTCCAGGAACACCTCCGCGAACTCGGTCGATCCCGCGAGGGTGCGCAGCGGCCGTACGGTCACCCCCGGCGCGTCCATCGGCATGGCCAGCCAGGAGATCCCCCGGTGCTTCGGCGCGGCCGGGTCGGTGCGCACGAGCAGCTCGCACCAGTCGGCGACCTCCGCGTGGGAGGTCCAGATCTTCGACCCGGTGATCACGTACTCGTCGCCGTCGCGGACCGCCCGCGTGCGCAAGGAGGCCAGGTCGGAGCCCGCGTCCGGCTCGCTGAAGCCCTGGCACCACACCTCGTCGCCCCGCAGTACGGGCGGCAGCCAGCGCGCCCGCTGCTCCGCCGTGCCCTCGACGGCGATGGTCGGGCCCGCGTGCAGCAGCCCGACGAAGTTCGCGCCGACGTACGGGGCCCCCGCGCGCTCCGTCTCCTCCAGGAAGATCAGGTGCTGGGTCGGGGTGGCCCCGTGCCCGCCCGCGTCCACCGGCCAGTGCAGGCCGGCGTACCCGGCGTCGTACAGCCGGCGCTGCCAGCCGAGGTCGTACGCGCGGCGCCCCGGCCAGTCGTCCGGGGACGGCTTGGCGGGCAGCTCGGACAGCACCTTGCCCAGCCATTCGCGCAGCCGCGCCCGGAAGTCCCGTTCCTCCTCGGTGTAGGTCAGGTCCATCAGCGGCTCTCGTCCAGATCCAGGCCGAGCATGCGGATGGCGTTGCCGCGCATCAGCTTGTAGACCGTCTCCTCGTCCAGCCCCTTCACGTGGTCGAGGGCGACCTCCTTGGTGTGCGGGAAGGTCGAGTCCACGTGCGGGTAGTCGGTCTCGAAGGTGGCGTTGTCGCGCCCGACCACGTCGAGCGAGGCGATGCCGTGTTTGTCCCGGAAGAAGCAGCAGAACATCTGCCGGTAGTAGTACGTGGACGGCGGCTCGGGGATCAGGTCGCGGACCCCGCCCCACGCGCGGTGCTCCCGCCAGACGTCGTCGGCGCGCTCCAGGGCGTACGGGATCCACCCCATCTGCCCCTCGCTGTAGGCGAGTTTCAGCGCCGGGAACTTCACCAGCACCCCGCTGAACAGGAAGTCCATCATCGAGGCCATCGCGTTGTTGAAGCTGAGCGAGGCCTGGACGGCGGGCGGCGCGTCGGGCGAGGCCGCGGGCATCTGGGAGCTGGACCCGATGTGCATGTTGACCACCGTGCCGGTCTCCTGGCAGACGGCGAAGAAGGGGTCCCAGTAGCCCGAGTGGATCGACGGCAGCCCCAGGTAGGTCGGGATCTCGGAGAAGGTCACCGCCCGGACGCCCCGGGCCGCGTTGCGGCGGACCTCGGCGACCGCGAGGTCGATGTCCCACAGCGGGATGATGCAGAGCGGGATCAGCCGGCCGCCGCTGTCGCCGCACCACTCCTCGACCATCCAGTCGTTGTAGGCGCGGACGCACGCGAGCGCCACTTCCTTGTCGCGGGCCTCGGCGAAGGTCTGGCCGCAGAACCGCGGGAAGGTCGGGAAGCACAGCGAGGCCTCGACGTGGTTGAGGTCCATGTCGGCGAGGCGCGCCTTGGGGTCCCAGCAGCCTCGCCGCATCTCCTCCCGGGTGATCCCCTCCAGCGTCATGTCGTCGCGGTCGAAGCCGACGGCGGCGATGTTGCGCTTGTACGGGAACTTCAGGTCCTCGTAGATCCACCAGTCGGTCGGCGGGCCGTCGGGGTCCATGGAGATCACGTACTTGCCCCCCGTGTACTGGAGCTCGCCGATGCCGGCGGTGAGCGCCTTGGGCCCGCGGTCCCGGTACCTGGCCGGCAGCCAGACGTCGAACAGGTGGGCGGGCTCGATCACGTGGTCGTCGACGCTGATGATCCGAGGCAGTCCCAGTTCCATGACAGTCTCCCCAATTCCCCGGTCCAACTGATCTGATGGGTCGTCAGAAACAAGCTAGCCCCGCCACCCCTGGACCGACAAGCGTCGGCCGCCTACGCTCTGCGCTTGATCTGACTAACCGTCAGCTACTGCTGGCCGAGGGGGAGGTCCGGGATGACGGACACCGCGACGGAACTGAGCCGCTGCGCGACCTTGTGGGAACTGGTCACCCGCAGGGCGGCCCTGACCCCGGACACCACCGTGCTCGTCGAAGCCGCCGAAACGCCCCGGGCAGACCCGTCGACGGACCGCCGGCTGACCTTCGCGGAGCTGCGCGACCGCTCCGAACGCGTCGCCGCGGGCCTGCACGGCATGGGCGTACGCCCCGGCACGGTCGTCGCCTGGCAGCTCCCCACCCGCATCGAGACCGTGCTGCTCTCGGTCGCCCTCGCCCGGATCGGCGCCGTCCAGTCCCCCGTCATCCCCTTCTACCGGGACCGGGAGGTCGGCTTCGCGCTGCGCGAGTCCGGGGCCGAGTTCTTCGCCGTCCCCGGCACCTGGCGCGGCTACGACCACACCGCGATGGCCGCCCGCCTCGGCGCGCGCGGCGTCTTCGAGGCGTACGGGACCCTCCCCGACGGCGACCCGGCCGTACTCCCCCCGCCGCCCGCCTCCGGCACCGACGTCCGGTGGATCTACTGGACCTCCGGCACCACCTCCGACCCCAAGGGCGTCCTGCACACCGACCGCTCACTGATCGCGGGCGGCTCCTGCCTCGCGCACGCCCTGCGCCTGAGCCCGGCCGACGTCGGCTCGATGGCCTTCCCCTTCGCGCACATAGCCGGGCCCGACTACACCGTGATGCTGCTGCTGTACGGCTTCCCGGCGGTCCTCTTCGAGAAGTTCGCGATGCCCGACGCGCTGGACGGCTACCGCCGCCACGGCGTCACGGTGGCCGGCGGGTCGACGGCCTTCTACTCCATGTTCCTGACGGAGCAGCGCAAGGACCCCGGCACCAGGCTCATCCCCACCCTCCGTCTCCTCGCGGGCGGCGGCGCCCCCAAGCCGCCGGAGATCTACCACGCGGTCGTACGCGAGATGGGCTGCCAGCTGACCCACGGCTACGGCATGACCGAGGTCCCGATGATCACCATGGGCGCCCCCGACGACACCCCGGAACACCTCGCCACCACCGAGGGCCGCCCGCCGGAGGGCATGTCCATCCGCATCACCTCCGCCGACGGCACACCGCTCCCCGCGAACACGGACGGGGAGGTGCGGCTCCGGGGCGAGGCCGTCTGCCAGGGCTACTTGAACCGGGACGGGGCGGACGGGGTCTTCGACCCCGACGGCTACCTGATCACGGGCGACCTCGGCCACCTGACCGAGGACGGGTACCTGGTCCTCACGGGGCGCAGCAAGGACGTCATCATCCGCAAGGGCGAGAACATCTCGGCGAAGGAGATCGAGGACCTGGTGCACCAGCTGCCGGGCGTGGCGGACGTGGCGGTCATCGGGCTCGCGGACGCGGCGCGCGGCGAGCGCGTCTGCGCGGTGGTCGAGCCGGTCCCGGGCGCGGCCCCGCCGCTCACCCTGGCCGCCCTGACCTCGTACCTCCGCGGTCAGGGCCTGTCCCCGCACAAGCTCCCGGAGCAGCTGGAGATCCTGGAGTCCCTCCCGCGCAACGAGGCCTTGCGCAAGGTCCTGAAGTACCGCCTCCGCGAACGCTATTCCTGACCGTCCCGGCCGGATCCGGCTCCCCCGGCCGCATCCGGCTCCCCCGGCAGGGAACGGCCCCGGCAGGGAACGTCCCCCGACAGGAACCGGCCCCGGCAGGAACCGGCGGGGGCCGGCCCGCCAGGGGCTACAGCCGGCTCAGCGACGCCGCCGCGAACAGGACGTCCCGGATCGCCTCGCGGTCGCCGTGCTGGCCCACCGCCGCCTCCTCCGGGGAGATGTGGCCCGCCGCCAGCTGGCAGAACTCGATCCCGTCCAGGGCGATCTGCGCCACCGTCCGCTCCGGCGACGGCTTCGCCGCGGGCGAGTCCAGCGCGATGTCCCAGCCGCCGCCACCCGCGCCCTCGATCTCCAGGTGCAGGGTCCGCCCGGGCGCGCCCGCCGCGACCAGGCCGCGCGCCGGGGCGGCCAGGCCGTCGCGCCGCCGCTTCGCCAGGGCCCGCGGCAGGAGCCGCGCCGCCAGGTCTATCATCCGGTGCAGGTGCGGCCCGGACGGCGGCCCGTACGGGTAGTCCACGGCCTCCGCGATGTCCGCCGCGTGCACCCAGCACTCGAAGGCCCGCTCCAGGAACGCGTCCCCGAGCGGCAGCGCGAAGCCCCCGTAGTCCACCGCCAGCTCGGCGACGCCACGGCCCGCGAAGGAGACCGTACGCACCAGCGTGTGCCCCTGCTCCCGCCACGGCTCGCGGACCTCCCGGGTGGCCGGGTGCCGCGACGCGTTCCAGAAGGCCTTCGTCCGCGCCGTCGCACCGCCGCCCTCCGGCGCCTCCCGCCCCAGCGGGTCGTCCAGCCCCAGCGCGGCGGCCACCAGCCCGTCCACCGTCAGCAGATGGCCGATCACCCCCGCCACCGTGGTCCGGTGCGTCATCCGCCGCTCGTCCTCGAACCACTTCAGCCGGACCGGGGTCTGCCACTCGGAATCCCCGAAGTCCCGCAGCAGCGCGTCGAGCCGCGCGGTCTCGGTGTCGTACGGGTTCGCCCACGCGGGCACCGGGATACGGGCCGGCCGCTTGCCCAGGCAGTCCTCCAGCACCCGCGAGCGCAGCATCGGCCCCAGGTCGAGGTTCTCCTCCGGGTGCAGCAGCCCCACCGCGTCGCGCAGCCGCAGCGCCTCCTCCGCGCACGGCGCGCACTCGGTCAGGTGGTCCTCCACCGCCTGCGTCTCCTCGGCGGAGCACGCGGCCAACGCCCACGCGCCGAGCAGGGACTTCAGCACGGCGTGGGTGGGCGGCGGCACCGGCGGCGCCGATGGCTCCGGGACCGGCCCCGGCCCCGGGACCGGCGGCGCGTGCCGCGGGTCCAGGTCGTCGGCGGCCCCGCGCGGACCCGGTATCCGTGCCTGGCCGCCGTGCCGCTCGTATCCGTCCTCGGGCAACTCGGCGGGGCCGTTCATCGGGGGGTTCCGTATTCGCGCGGGCCGTATCCGGGCTGGGCGGGATCCTCCGGCGGGAGGGTGTTGGCGGTCGACAGCAGCTGCAGCCCGAGCCGCAGCCGCCGCCGTGCCTCGTCCTCGCTGATCCGCAGGTCGGCGGCGGCCTGCCGGTAGTCGCGCCGCTTGAAGTAGGCGAGTTCGAGCGCGGCACGCAGCGGCGCGGGCATGGAGGTGACGATGTAGTCCGCGCGGGCGGCGGCGTTGGCGCTGCGCACCTTCTGTTCCAGCTCCTCGCGCGAGCCGCGGCCCAGTTCGGCCTGGCGCAGCCGGGCCACGGCCTGGCCCTGGGCGATCCGGGCGACCCAGGAGCGCATGGAGCCCTGCTTGGGGTCGTAGGCGTCCGGGTTCTGCCAGATGTAGCCGAAGACCTCGCGGGTGATCCGGTCCGCCGCCTTCTCGTCACCCAGCACGCGGTGGGCCAGGCTGTGCACGAGCGAGGCGAACCGGTCGTACAGCTCTCCGAGCGCGGCGGCCTCCCCGCGCGCGAGGCGTTGCTGCATGCGGCGGTCCCAGCGCGGTGGTACGTCCTTAGGCATGGTGCCCCCAGCCGTGTGTCGACGCATCGAATGTAGTGGGCACATGGCCGGGTGCGCCCGTTTTGCGGGAAGATCACTCCGGAAGTGAACCCTCCGTGTTAGGTGCGTGGCAGCGCGTGGACCGCGGTACGGACGGCGGCACATGCGCACATGCGTACGCGCCCCACCGCGCTCCCCGTGCGCGGGTTCGATGCGGCCACCTCCTTGACGACTTCGCTTAACGCGCAGGCCACGTAGGCCTTACGCTCCTGCCTGTCTTGATCTGAACCCATCGCACACGTGAAGGCGGAATGCCGAACATGGACAGCGCAGAATACGAGCGCAAGATCGCCGCCCGATTCGCCACCTTCGACCAGGACGGGTCCGGCTATATCGACCGGGAGGACTTCAGCGCGGCCGCGAAGGCCGTCCTGGCCGAATTCGGTACCACCGCCCGGTCGGACAAGGGCCAGGCCGTGTTCGCCGGCGCCGAGGCGTTCTGGCAGGGGATGGCCGGGATCGCGGATGTCGACGGGGACCAGCGGGTGTCCCGCGAGGAGTTCATCACCGGGGCGGCGAAGCGGCTGCGGGACAGCCCGGACCGGTTCGCGGAGATCGCCCGGCCGTTCCTGCGGGCCGTCATCGCGGTGGCCGACGGGGAGGGCGGCGGCGCGGCCCCCGCGGCCGCGGCGCGGGTCCTGCGGGTCCTGGGCACTCCGCCGGAGCTGGCCGCGCAGGTGGCGACGGCCCTGGACGCCGACGGCGACGGCCGCATCTCGGAGGACGAGATCCTGACGGCCTTCGCGGGCTACTGCGGGGTCGAGGCGCCGGACGCCTGACGGCGGGCTTCGCGGGGCCGGTGCGGGGGCCAGGGCGGGGCCGGTGCCGGGGGGGGTCCCCGGAACCGGCCGGGTCGGCCCGCCCGTGACTAGGCGAAGACCACCGTGCGGCTGCCGTTCAGCAGGACGCGGTGCTCGCTGTGCCACTTCACCGCGCGCGCCAGCGCCTGGCACTCCACGTCGCGCCCGATCGCCACCAGCTGGTCCGGAGTCACCTCGTGGCCCACCCGCTCGACCTCCTGCTCGATGATCGGCCCCTCGTCCAGGTCCGCCGTCACGTAGTGCGCGGTCGCGCCGATCAGCTTCACACCGCGCGCGTGCGCCTGGTGGTACGGCTTCGCGCCCTTGAAGCTCGGCAGGAACGAGTGGTGGATGTTGATGATCCGCCCGCTCAGCTCCTTGCACAGGGTGTCGGACAGCACCTGCATGTACCGCGCGAGCACGACCAGCTCGACGTTCTCGGCGCGCACGAGCTTCAGCAGCTCCGCCTCCGCCGCCGCCTTCGTGTCCTTCGTCACCGGGATGTGCACGAACGGGACGTCGTACGAGCCCACCAGCTCCGCGAAGTCGGTGTGGTTGGAGACCACGGCCGCGATCTCGACGGGCAGCGCCCCGATCCGCGTGCGGAACAGCAGGTCGTTGAGGCAGTGGCCGAACTTCGACACCATCAGCACGATCCGCATGCGCTCGTCGGAGCGGTGGATCTGCCAGTCCATCCTGAAGGATTCGCCGATCGCGGCGAAGCTCGCGCGCAGCTTCTCCACCGTCACCGCCGGCTCGGCCTCGAAGTGCACCCGCATGAAGAAGAGCCCGGTCTCCCGGTCTCCGAACTGCTGGCTGTCCACGATGTTGCAGCCGGTCATGAAGAGGTAACTCGAAACGGCGTGCACGATGCCCTGCTTGTCGGGGCAGGACACGGTAAGGACGTACTGGGGCTGCGGCTGTGCCTCGGGCTGCGGGTCGCTCATGACCGCATAGCCTTTCACACCGCGCGGGTGAGGATCCTCAGCACTTCCAGCGACGTGGGCCGGTCGTCCGGATCGTCCCCGTCCGCCACGGCCAGCCGTACGTGCGCCTCGCGCGCGGCGCGGACCGCCTCGGGCCAGGCGTGGTGCTCCAGGTAGACGGAAACGGGCGCGTCGGGCCCGACCTGGTGCAGGATGCGCAGGACCCGCAGCACGGCGAGGTCGACCAGGGCCGCCTCCTGCGAATCGCGGAAGATCGTGCCGACGTACTTCTCGGCCGACCAGCTGTCGAGCCAGGTGTCCTCGACGAGCCGGTACACGGCGTCGGTGACGTCCCCGTACCCTTCGGCGCCGGCCAGCCAGGTGTCCTCGTGGAAGGCGGGGTCGGAGAGCATGTGCAGCGCCGAGCGCACATTGCTGCGCCAGCGCCACCACGGCATGTCGTTCAAGGGCATGCCGCCCATGGTGGAGGAGCGGCCACCGCGTCGGGAAGGGTTCGTCGAACCTTGGGCGAATGTCACGCGTTCGATCGTACGTTCCCGCCCTCCGGGATCTTGAAGCGCGTGCGAACAAACGGAATACAAGATTCCCCCCGGTAATTCACCTGGACGTCACCCAACGTTGCGTCCCGCTCACTCTCGAGTTCCCTGCGGGCCGGAATGGTGCATGGACATGACCGATCGGCGACTTGCAGCGACCTTGTCCCGCACTCTTCTGGCCACCGCGACGGGTGTGTGCCTCGTCGCCGGGTGCGGGGTGCTCCCCGAAAACACGACGGCCTCCGGAAGCACCCTCACCGTCATGACGTTCGCACCCGAGGACACCAAGGCGACCAACATGCCCGGAATGCCCGGCATGGCCAAAGCGTACGAGCGCTGGGTCAACGCCAGGGGCGGCATCAACGGGCACAAGCTCCGCGTACTGACCTGCAACGAGAAGAACACTCCCACCGGCGCCGCCGACTGTGCCCGCAAGGCGGTCAAGGAGAAGGCCATCGCCGTCGTCGGCTCCTACAGCCAGCACGGACGCGCCTTCATGGCCCCGCTGGAGGCCGAGGGCATCCCCTTCATCGGTGGGTACGGGGTCACGTCCGAGGAGTTCCAGTCCACGCTCTCCTACCCCGTCAACGGCGGCCAGCCCGTGCTCCTCGCCGGCGCCGGCCACCAGCTGGCCCGCGCGTGCAGCCAGGTCGCCCTGGTCCGCCCCGACACCCTCGCGGGCGACTCGATGCCGGTCCTGCTCAACGCCGGGCTCAAGGCGAACAAGCTGGCCGACGCCTCCGACATCCAGGCCGCCGAGGACTCCGCCGACTTCTCCCCGGAGGCCCGCGAGGCCCTCTCCGACACCACCACCGCCGTCGCCGGCGCCACCAACGCCAAGGACACCAAGGACGCCAAGGACCCGAAGGACGCCAGGGACAAGGGCAGGGGCTGTGTGACGGCGGTGCTCGGCGAGCGCACCGAGACGTTCTTCGACGCCTTCCGGCGGGCCGCCGACACGCAGAACCGCAAGCCGCAGATCTCCTCGGTCCTGGGCAGCGTCAGCCAGTCCCTGGTGGACCGCACGGGCGGCAAGGAGAGCCCCTTCGAGGGTGCGTTCCTGACCAGTTGGTACCCGGTGGCGGGCGACCCGCTCTGGCAGCCGATGCGCACGGTGATCGCCGACTACGCGTTCGGCGACGACACCGTCGACCCCGACGACACCGGGGCGCAGACCACCTGGATCGCGTACACCGTGCTGAGCGAGGTCGTGAAGCGCTTCAAGGAGGACGAGGCCATCACCGCCCGCAAGGTCGGGCGCATGCTCAACCAGTCGCAGGCGATCAAGACCGGCGGCCTCACCCCGGACCTGAGCTGGCGCTACCAGGACATGCGCGCCGTCGCCGGCTTCCCCCGCATCGTCAACGGCCGGGTCACCTTCCAGATCGTCCAGTCCGGGCGGCTCATCGCCCAGGAGGGCGAGAGTTCGCTGGACATGACGACGACGCTGGAACAGGCCCCCCGGGCGGCCTGAGCCCCGGCGGGCCGTCGGCCCCCCTCCCCGGGGGGGCCGTTCTCAGAGCTGGGACTTGTCGCGCTTGGTGAGTCCGTACTTGGCCGCGATGTTGTTCCACAGCACCGCGGCCGATTCCTTGGCCCTCGTCGCCTCGCCGCTCGCCTTGTTGCCTGCGACGGCGTTCTCGGAGTTCTTGGCCTTGCCGTCCTTGCACTTGTCGTCGTCCACGTCGTCCGCCCAGGCCGCGTAGCTCTTGTCGGCGGCCGCGGACGACTGCCAGGCCTTGGTGAGGGCGGCGGTCAGCCTCGCGTTCTCCGGGAGCTGGTCCACCTTCAGCTCCTGGAGACGGGTGACGAGTTCCTCGCGCTGGCGGGCGGCGTCGCGCAGGTCACCAGCCGCCTGGCCGAGGTTCTTGCAGCCCTTGATGTCGTCCACGGCCTTGATCACCGAGGCCCGGCTGTCATTGCTGTCCGCGAGGAGCTTGTCCAGCTGGACGGCCTGCGGGCGGCCCGGGTCCACGGGGGCCTCGCCGGCGGGCGCCGCCGTGCCGCCGCTCGCGCTGGGCGCGACGGGCACCGCTCCCGGGTCGTTGTTCTGCGGCTTGCCGTCGCCGAGCAGCGAGCCGACGCCGAGTCCGACGACGGCCAGGCCGATGACCACCGCCGCGATGATCGCGGGAGAGACCTTGCGGGCCGGCTCCGGCGGCGGGGGCGGCGCGTACTGCGGCTGCTGCTGGAGCTGCTGCGGGGCGCCGGGGGCCTGCCCGCGCGGCGGGTAGGGGCGCGGCGGCGGCTGGCGCAGCACCGGCTCCTGGATCGGCGGCAGGTGCTGGGTGTGCCCGGCGGAGTCGTCGCCGCGGAACAACCCGTCGAACGGCCCGGACGGCTCCGGCCCGCCTGCGGCGGGAACCGGCGGGATGTACTGCGTCGCCGCCTCGTCGTGTGCCGGGGCGGCCGGCACCGGCGGGATGTACTGCGTCGCCGCTTCCCCGTGCGCCGGGGCGGCCGGCACGGGCGGGATGTACTGCGTCGCCGCCTCGTCGTGCCCCGGAGCGGCCGGCACCGGCGGGATGTACTGGGTGGCCGCCTCGGGCAGCGGCGGGTAGCCGTAGCCGTGCGGAGCCCCCGGCCCCTCGTACCCGGGCCCCACCACGTGCCCGGGCGCAGCCTGCTGCTGCCCGGGGTACTCCGGGTAGCCGGACGCCGGGTCCGGACCCCACGGGGTACCCGGCTGGGGGGTGTTCCCCTGTCCGCTCTCCGTCACCGGGACTCCTTCTCCGACTCGTCCGAACCTACGGAACCGTCGGCTCACGCTACCGTCCCCGTGGTTGATGGCCAATGTCGGCCGGATCACCGGGGACCGGGGCGGACCCTGCCGCCGTTCCCCGACGGGGTGCCCGCTTCCCGTGCCGGGCTCCCCTCCGGGAGGCGCGGGCGGGGCCGGCCGCGACGACGGAGGGCGTCTGCGCGAGCGCGACGGCCGCCGAGCGCCGGGGCGGGTTCCACAAGCGGCGCCGGGCGCCCGGAGGGCGCGGCCCGCGGCGTCCGCTGCCGTACACCGCGTCCGAGGCCGTGCGCCGGCCCACCGGGATGCCGGGGGTCGGGGATTGCGGAACGGCCCTCAGGCGACCCGCGCGTCCAGCCGCGCCCCGAACTCCCGCACCGCCGCCTCCTCCCGGTACGGCGCCAGCCGCGTCCTGAAGTCGTCCAGGTACTCCGCGCCCCGGTTCGAGCGGAGCCCCTCCAGCAGGTCCGCCGCCGCCGTGGCCGTCTGGCAGGCCTGCTCCACCTCCCGCTGCTGCACCTGCGCCGCCGCCAGCAGCAGCAGCCCGATGGCCCGGCGGCGCGCCTTGCCCTCCGGGAGACCTCGCAGGGCCTCCTCCGCCCGCCGGCCCGCCGCCTCCGCCTGGCCCAGGTCCCGGTGGCAGTGGGCCAGCTCGTCCGCGAGGTACGCCTGGTCGAAGTGGCGGATCCACACCGGGTCGTCGCCCGACTCCGGCTCCGCCCGCTCCAGCGCGCCGACGGCCCGCGACGACAGCACGGCGGTCGCCCGGGTGTCCCCGAGCAGCGCGTGCCCGCGCGCCTCGGCGGCGTAGAACATGGCCTCCGCCCTCGGGGTGACCTGCCCCCGCGTCCCCTCCTGGGCGGCCCGCGCCAGCTGCGCGATCTCCCTCGGGTTGCCGAGCTCCGCCGCGAGGTGGCTCATCGACGCCGCGAGCACGTACCCGCCGTACGCCCGGTCACCGGCCGCCTGGGCCAGCCGCAGGGCCTGGATGTAGTAGCGCTGGGCCAGGCCCGGCTGGCCCGTGTCCACCGCCATGTAGCCCGCGAGTTCCGTCAGCCGGGCCGCGGCCGCGAACAGCGCGCGGCCGACGGGCTCCCGGTACGAGCCGCTGATCAGTCCGGACACCACGGAGTTGAGGTAGTGCACGACCACGGGCCGGACGTGCCCGCTGCCGAAGCGGTGGTCGAGTTCGGTGAGGGCGTCCGTGGTGGCCCGTACGGCCTCGACGTCGGACATGCCGACCCGCGAACCCACGCTGCGGGCGACCTGCGTGTCCGCGCCGGAGATCAGCCAGTCGCGGCTCGGCTCGACGAGCGCGGAGGCGGCCACGCTGGAGCCCTCCAGGAAGTCGCGCCGGCCCACGTCACTGCGCCACAGCTCGCAGACCTGCTCGATGGCACCGACGACGGTCGGGGAGAACTGCAGGCCGACGCCCGATGCCAGGTTCCTGCCGTTGGCCATGCCGATCTCGTCGATGGTGACGGCCCGGCCGAGTTTGCGCCCGATCGCCTCGGCGATGATCCCGGGGGCCCGGCCGCGCGGCTGCTGCCCGCGCAGCCAGCGGGCCACGGAGGTCTTGTCGTAACGGAGGTCGAGACCGTGTTCCGAGCCGCACATGTTGACGCGCCGGGCGAGCCCGGCGTTGGAGCACCCGGCTTCCTGGATGAGCGCCTGCAGCCGTTCGTTCGGCTGGCGCGCGACGAGAGGCCTGGCTGCCATGAAAACCCCCTGAGGCCGCGGGCGATCGTTGGAATGATCACTTCCCGCCTGATGTGCGGAGAATCTTCCGCTCTGGGTCTTGTCGCTACCCAGCGGCCGCGCCCCGTCCTCCCACGCGCCCCCGCCCGTGCATCAGTGCGCCCCGTATGCAGGATCGATGCTCCGCCCACCGGCCGGTTTACGCCCGTAACCCCGGGTGACCCGGGCAGTTGTGATGGGCGTGGAAAAGACCATCGGAGTCACGGAGACCGCACCCATCCCCAAGCAGCGCGGCGAGCAGCTGCTGGACCATGCCGTGCGGTACGCGGAAGAACGGCACTGGGACGTCTTCGCCGGCACCTGGCTGGAGGCGGGTGACGGGCGGGAGGTGTGCTCCTGCGGGGCGGAGGACTGCGTGGCACCCGGCGCCCACCCGGCGGTCAAGGACTGGGCGGCGCTGGCGACCGGCAGCGCGGTGCAGGTCCGGCGGGTCTGGGCGAAGCACCCGGAGGCCTCGATCCTCATGCCGACGGGCCGGACGTTCGACGCGCTGGACGTGCCGGACACCGCCGGATTCCTGGCGCTGGCGCGGCTGGAGCGGATGCAGCGCACGATCGGCCCGGTCGCCCTCACGCCCGACCACCGGATGCTGTTCTTCGTCCTGCCCGGCGCCGGGGCCAAGATGACGGACCTCGTGCGCGAGCTGGGCTGGACCCCGTCGGCGATCGACCTCGCCGCCCGGGGCGAGGGCGAGTACGTGGCCGCCCCGCCCACCCGCTTCGGCGGCCGGGGTTCGGTCCAGTGGGCGCGGCGGCCCACCCCGGCGAACCGGTGGCTGCCGGACACCGAGGAGCTGATCGACGCGCTGGCGTACGCGTGCGGGAGCGAGGCGGCGGCCGAGCGCAAGCGGCGGCAGGGCTGACCCGCCGGCCTCGTGAGCAGGGACATTTTTGACCGGAAACTCATGACATAAGTAACTGCTCAGACCTCTTCCCCTCCTCCTATGGTGAGGAAAGTACGACCAACGGGGACGTGTGACGAGAGGCAGGCGCATGCCGGACCAGGGTGATGCGACGGGCGGGACGGGCGAAACGGGTGGCGTGCGATCCGCGCCGTCCGCCGTGCGGGTGGAAGGTCTGTGGAAGCGCTTCGGCGAGCAGGTGGCCGTCGCCGGGATCGACTTGGAACTGCCCGCGGGCAAGTTCATCGGGCTGGTCGGTCCGAACGGCGCGGGCAAGACGACGACGCTGTCGATGGTGACCGGGCTGCTGCGCCCGGACATGGGGCGGGTACTGGTCGCCGGGCACGACGTGTGGGCGGACCCGGTCGAGGTGAAGGCGCGGATCGGCGTGCTGCCGGAGGGGCTGCGGCTCTTCGAGCGGCTGTCGGGGCGTGAACTGCTCGGCTACATGGGCCGCTTGCGCGGGCTGTCGGGCGAGGAGACCGACAAGCGGGCGACGCAGCTGCTGGACGTCCTGGACCTCGCGGGCTCGCAGCACAAGCTGGTCGTGGACTACTCGACGGGCATGCGCAAGAAGATCGGCCTGGCGGCGGCGCTGCTGCACAACCCCGAAGTGCTGTTCCTGGACGAGCCGTTCGAGGGCGTGGACCCCGTGTCGGCGCAGACCATCCGCGGGGTGCTGGAACGTTACACCGCGTCGGGCGCCACGGTCGTCTTCTCCTCCCACGTGATGGAGCTCGTCGAGTCGCTGTGCGACTGGGTGGCCGTCATGGCCGCCGGGCGGATCCGCGCCGCGGGCCCGCTGGCCGACGTACGGGGCGCCGCGCCCTCCCTGCAGGCCGCTTTCCTCGAACTGGTCGGCGCACACGGGCGCGACGCGGCCGGGGACTCGCTGGACTGGCTGGGCGGCGGCTCCGGTACGGCGGCGGCCCGATGACCGCAACCGGCACTATCGCCACGCCCTCCACACCCGCCGCTCCGGCCACAGCGGTCGGGTCCGTCCCGGTGACCGCCGTCTTCGTCCGGTTGAAGCTGTCGCTGCTGCGCAACGGGCTCAAGGGCTCCTCCAAGCGCAAGGCCGCCTGGATCGGCTCCCTGCTCCTCGCGCTCGTCGTCGGCTTCTTCGTCACCCTCGGCCTGGCCATGCTGCGCGGCGACGCCCACGCGGGCACGGTCGTCGTCCTGCTGGCCGCGGTCCTGGCGCTCGCCTGGACCGTCATGCCGCTGTTCTTCCCCGGCGGGGACGAGACGCTCGACCCGAGCCGGCTGGTGATGCTGCCGCTGCGCCCGCGTCCCCTCGTGGGGGCCCTCCTGGCCTCGTCGCTGGTCGGCATCGGGCCGCTGTTCACGGTGTGCCTGGCGGTCGGCTCGGTGCTGGCCGTCGCGCGGGGCGGCGCCGGGGTGGCGGCCGCGGTGCTGGCCGTACCGCTGCTGCTGCTGGGCTGCGTGGCCCTCGCCCGCGCGGTGGCCACGGCCAACGTGCGGCTGCTGACCAGCCGCAAGGGGCGCGACCTGGCGCTGCTGAGCGGTCTGCTGATCGCGGTGGGCGCGCAGCTGGCCAACTTCGCCAGCCAGCGCCTGCTCCAGTCGGGTGGCCTGGCCCAGCTGGAGCCCGCCGAGTCGGTGCTGCGGTGGCTGCCGCCGGCGACGGCCGTCGGCATGGTGGACTCGGCGAGCAAGGGCGCGTACGGGGTCGCCGCGGCCCAGCTGGCGCTCACCGTCGGCGCGCTGGCCCTGCTGCTGTGGTTCTGGGAGCGCAGCCTGACCAAGCTCATGGTCACGCCGGACGGCTCGACGATCGCGGCCGCGGGGCCGGAGAAGGACCGCGGCGCGGGCGGCTTCTGGTCGCTGCTGCCGACGGGCCGCACGGGCGCGGCCATGCAGCGGACCCTGCGCTACGCGGTCCGCGACCCGAAGACGAAGTCGGCCTTCGTGACCGCGCTGGCGATCGGCCTGATCGTCCCGGTCTTCAACGCGCTGCAGGGCACGGGGTCCGTCTACCTGGCCTGCTTCGGCGCGGGGATGCTCGGCGTCCAGATGTACAACCAGTTCGGGCAGGACACCTCGGCGTTCTGGATGGTCGCTCAGACGATCTCCACCCGGCGCGACGCGTACGTGGAGCTGCGTGCCCGCGCCGCCGCGCTGGGCCTGGTCACCGTCCCGTACACGGTCTTCGTCACTGCGGTCACGGCCGGCCTGGTCGGCGACTGGTCCGCCTTCCCCGCCGCCCTGGGCCTGGCCCTGGCGCTGCTGGGCGCGATGCTCTGCACGGGGGCGATCTGCTCGGGCCGCTTCCCGTACTCCATCCCGTCGGACGGCGCCTTCAAGAACGCCGCCCCGGGGCAGGGCGGCCTGGCCTGGATGAGCGTCTTCGGCGGAATGCTGGCGTCGGCGCTGCTCTGCGCCCCGGTGATCGCCCTGACGATCTGGCTCAACGTGGCGGACCACCGGGACGTCTCCTGGCTGCTGCTCCCGCTCGGCGCGGCCTGGGGCGCCGTGGCGGCCTGGGCGGGGCTGCGGCTGTCGGCGCCGGTGGTGGCACGGAGGCTGCCGGAGATCCTGGCGGCGGTGAGCAGGGGCTGACGGAGCGGCGGACTACGGGCAGCGGGCCACGGGCAGCGGGCAGCGGGCAGGGCCGGGGCAGCCCGCTGACACCGGCTCCGCCCGCCGGTAACGTGGCGCTCTTCGGGCGGTGTCGGCCCCCGGAGTCATGAAGGTCGTTGCCGTGACTGCTGGCGAACTGCCCGTCGTGTGGAGCCTGTCCCCCGCGGATGTCCGGGCGGGGTGGCGTGCACTGTGGTGGAGCGCGGGGGCTGACGGCGAGCTCGCCGTGATGCTGGTCCAGGAGCGTTATCTGAGCCGCGGGAAGTATCCGAGGGGCTGGCCGGGCTGGCGTGTTCAGCAGCCGTTCGACGCCGAGCTGGTCGTCGTCTCGGGACGGGGAGAGCGGCGCACCCCCGTCCCCGGCATCGGCATCCGGCCCGGCCACCTGGCCCTCCTCCCGGAGTCCCGCTTCCTCCTCGTGTCGGGCCGGACCTGCCGCGAGGGGGACGCCTGGTGGAAGAACGCCGTCGTGTACTGCGCCGAGGGGCGGCCGGAGAGCGCCTTCTGCATCGGTGACGACATCCCGGCCCTGGTCACCGACCGCCGAGGGGGCATCTGGACCGCCTACGGCGATGAGGGCATCTACGGGGACCACCCGCAGACCGCCGCCGGTCTGGCGGGCTGGAGCATCGACGGCGCCGCCACGTGGGCTCCGCGGGGGCGGCTTCCCTCATGGCCCCTGGAAGGCTGCACGGCCGCCACGGAAGGCGACGTGGTCTGGCTGGTCTGGTACAGCCACGAGGGCACCTTCCTGAGCCGGATCACGCCCGGCACCGGCGACGTCACCAGCTACCGCAGCCCCGTCAGGCGCCCGGACGGGTTCGCCGTGCGCGGCAGCCGTGCGGTCCTCACCAGCCGCGAGCACGACGAGCCCGTCGTTACGGTGACCCGCATCGAGCTGGTCGACGACGGGTGCGTGGTCACCGCCGAGGAACGGGTGAGCGTCCCCGGCCGGGTGGTCCTGCGGTGCGGCCAGGGACGTGACGGCACGCTGTGGCTGCGCGCCGGTGACAGCTGGGTGCGCATCGAGGCCTGAGCAGCCGTCACACGACTCAGATCTGGGCTGCCTTGATGCCGTCCAGGAAGGGTTCCAGGGCCGCGCGCCAGGCCGCCGGATGGTCGTAGTGGAGGTAGTGGCCCGCGTCCGGGATCTCCGCGTACTGGCCGGCCGGGAGGACGCGGACCATTTCCTGGGCTTCGGCCCGGCCCAGTTCGCCGTCCAGGCCGCGGACCACCAGGGCGGGGCAGCGGACTTGGGCCAGTTCCTCCCAGTGGGCGTCGTGGACCCAGGTCTCGCGCGCCGTCAGCATCTGGCGGCGGGAGAAGAGGGGGCGCCAGCCGTCCGCGGCCTCGTGCATGACCTCCGCGAAGAAGGCGCCGCGGCCCGGGTCGGGGCGCTCCACCCGGGGGTCGTCCTCGCCGAACCAGCGGCGGGCCGCGTCCTGCGTGGGGAAGGGCAGGGGCCAGCGGCGGAACCAGTCCTCCCACTCCTGCTGCGAGGCTTCACCGAGGGCCGAGGCGCGCATGTCGCAGATGACCAGGGCTTCGACCAGGTCCGGGCGGCGGGCGGCGAGCTGCCAGGCGGTGAGGGCGCCCATGGAGTGGCCGATCAGGGTCACGGGGGCGAGGCCGAGCTGCTCGATGACGGCTTCGGCGTCGGCCACGAAGGCTTCCCGCGTGTACGGGCCGTCCGGCGGGCGGTCGCTCTGGCCGTGGCCGCGCTGGTCGAGGGCGATGACGCGGCGGTGCTCGCCGAGCCAGCGCGCGGTGCCGGCCCAGTGGAGGGCGCGGCCCATGAGCCCGTGGAGTAACAGCACCGCCGGGCGGGAGTCGTCCTCACGCGACCGCGGTCCGGCCGCCGGCTCCGACACCGGTTCGCGGAACTCCCAGGCGACCAGGCCTACGCCGTCGGACCCTGTCACATCGATGCGCTGTACCACCGCAGATGCACCCCCTTCGCTCTCGGCCAGACTATCGAACCCGTATTCGAAAACGGGCTTCCCGCCGACAACACCGCTCTTTCGAGTGACCTTGCTCAAGGATTGGCGGCCACGACCGATGGAGATCCTTTCAACAGGGAGGCGGGCCGCTTGGGGAAGACGGTCCGAAGGGGACGACCTTGAGAGCTCGGGGCTCCAGGTCACAAGGGGAGGACCGGTCCCGGCGCCGCGAGGCGCCGGGACCGCCCACACCGGGCCCGACCCGTACGGGCGGGATCCCTACGGCGTCAACGCTTCGCCACGAACACGTGAGAGGCGACATCCGCCCCCAGCTCGGCGGCTTCGCCGCCACTGCCCACCAGCACTCCGCCCGGGGACGTGGTCACGCTGACCACCGAGCCGGGCTGCACGCCCGCCCGCCGCAGCGTGTACATCAGCTGGGCGTCCGTCTGGATGGGCTCACCGATCCGGCGCACGACCACGGTCTTGCCGTCCGCGCCCGGGTCCAGCTCGGCCAGGCTGATCATGCCGTCCGCCAGGAACGGGTCGGCCTCGGCCTTCTCGCCCAGCTCCTCCAGACCCGGGATCGGATTCCCGTACGGCGACTCGGTCGGGTGGCGCAGCAGCTCCAGCACGCGCCGCTCCACCGCTTCGCTCATCACGTGCTCCCAGCGGCAGGCCTCGGCGTGCACCTGCTCCCACTCCAGGCCGATGACGTCGACGAGGAGGCACTCGGCGAGCCGGTGCTTGCGCATGACGCGCGTCGCCAGCCGCCGGCCCTCCTCCGTCAGCTCCAGGTGCCGGTCGCTGGCGACGGCCACCAGCCCGTCCCGCTCCATCCGCGCCACCGTCTGGCTCACCGTCGGTCCGCTCTGGTCGAGCCGCTCGGCGATACGGGCGCGCATGGGGACCACACCTTCCTCTTCCAGCTCAAGGATGGTGCGGAGATACATCTCCGTGGTGTCGATCAGTCCGGACATTCGTGCCCCTCGGATTGCGTGCGCTGGCCCTGCCCCCAATTCTGACGCATCGGGCCGACAACCGTCCCGCGCCGAGCGTCAAGCCATCTCCCGGACATCCCCGCGCCGCCTTTCGTTCCGGGATTGACGTTCGTATTGACACGCCCTTGGTCCAGACCGCACGGTGAGCGGCGGACACGGACGCATCCCACCCCCGGAAGGCCATCGGCGTATGAGCGAGAGCAAGCTGGCCGGTCAGTTCTTCGACGCCGCCATCGGCCTGCTGGAGCGGGTCCGCGACGAGGAGGGCGCCCGGATCGCCGAGGCCGGCTCCCTGGTCGCCGACGCCGTCGCCGCCGGGAACCGGCTCTTCGCCTTCGGCGCCGGGCACTCCTCGCTCCCCGCCCAGGACGTCGTCTACCGGGCCGGCGGGCTGGCCCTGATGAACTTCCTCGCCGTACCGGGCACGGCCGGCATCGACGTCATGCCCGCGACGCTGGGCAGCGCCCTGGAACGGGTCGACGGCCTCGCCGGCGCCGTCCT
Source organism: Streptomyces sp. NPDC056224 (assembly GCF_042267665.1). Taxonomy (NCBI): domain Bacteria; kingdom Bacillati; phylum Actinomycetota; class Actinomycetes; order Kitasatosporales; family Streptomycetaceae; genus Streptomyces; species Streptomyces sp. NPDC056224. The sequence goes on along the minus strand of NZ_JBHJTK010000006.1, from coordinate 115,539 downwards.
GGACAGCAGCCCCGCCTCCGACGGCGACGTCCTCGTGATCATCTCCCTCTCCGGGCGCAACGCCCTGCCGGTCGAGATGGCCATGAACGCCCGCGCCATCGGCCTCAAGGTGATCGGCGTGACCTCGGTGGCGTACGCGACCGGTACCAGGTCCCGGCACGTCTCGGGCACCTTCCTCAAGGACCACTGCGACGTCGTCCTCGACAGCAAGATCGCGGTCGGCGACGCCGAACTGACCCTCGACGGCATCGACGCGCCCTTCGCTCCCGCCTCCACCGTCGTGACCAGCGCGATCATGCAGGCGGTCATGGCGGCGGCCGCCGGCGAGCTCGCCGCCCGCGGCGTGGAGCCGCCGCTGCTGCGCTCGGGCAACGTCGACGGCGGCCACGAGTGGAACGGCCGCGTGATGCAGGAGTACGGCGACCGGATCTTCTTCCGCCACTGAGGGCTCCCGTACCGCCCCCGGGGACCACGGAACGGCCCTCATGGGGTGTTCCGGGCCGCCAGGTCCAGATCGGCCGCGATCCGGGCCGCGACCTCCTCCGCGTACTCCGCGTCCGCGCGCTCGAAGGCGGCCCGCGACGGCCCGCGCAGGAAGGTCAGCGCGCCCAGGGTCCGCCCCCGGCTGCGCAGCACCGTGCACAGCGCGTGCGCGGCGCCCTCCGGCCACTGACGGATCCGCGCCCATCCCGGGTCCGCCTCCCCGCGCGGGGCGCTGGTGCGCACCGAGCCGATCCGGTCCAGCGCCTGCAGCGCCGGATGCGCGGCCTCGTACCGCACGGGGATCGACCCGGGCCCCGGCAGCGCGGGCGGCGCGACCGCGGACCGTACGAGCCTGCGCCGTTCGGGGCCCGCCGACGGGTCCAGTACGTCGAGCAGCCCGTGCTCGGCGAAGCCCGCGAGGGCGAAGTCCAGGCGCACGGCCGCGGCCTCGGCCGGATCCTCGCACTCGGCGGCGGCCCGCCCCGCGCGGTGCAGCTGGTGGGACCGGAAGCGCAGCTGCGCGGTGTCCAGCTGTTCCTGCCGGGCCTCGGTGACGTCCTGGAACAGCCAGCCGACCCCGAGCGGCACCGGCTCCTCCGCCAGTGGCGAGGCCAGCCTCAGGAAGCCGCACCGCAGGCACCGCCGGCGCACCCCCTCCGGGGTGCGCACCGACACCCACAGCTCCACCGGCGCGGGCGGTGCGCCCTCGGCGAGCACGTGCTGGAGGGCGCCCTCCAGCTCCTCCACGCCCTGGGCGAGCAGTTCCCCGAGCGGGCGGCCGAGCAGCGCGGTGCGCCCGGCGCCGAGGGCACGCGCGGCGTGCGCGTTGACCACGGCGGGCCGCAGGTCGACGTCCACGAGGACGACGCCCCACGCGGCGTCCTCCAGCAGCGCCTCGCTCAGCGCGATGGACCGTTCCAGGTCGATCTGGGCGTGCACCTCGCTGAAGGCGCAGTACACCCCGGCGGGGCTCCCGTCCGCGCCCGGCACCCCGGCCGACTGGGTGCGTACCAGGACGCGCCCGCCGCCCTTGGTCAGCAGCGCGAACTCGTGCACCTGCCGACCCGGCACGTCCTGGGCGGCCATGAGTCTGTCCTGCACGTCCTGCGCGTCGGCGGCGCGCACCGCCCATCCCTCGAAGCCCTTGCGCCCCACGGCCTCGGCGGCGGACCAGCCCAGGATCCGCTCGGCCTCGCGGTTCCAGTGGGTGATCACGCCGTCGGAGTCGAACGCGCACAGGGCGGCGTCCATCCCGTCCAGCAGCGCTGCGAGCAGATCGTCGTCGGTCTCGTTACGTCCGAAGGCACTCACCTGGCACCCCCCGCAGGTGTTCGCGTGTGCGGCACGTCAGATCATTGAACTGGAACGTGACGCAGCCCACACCCTGTTCCTCCGAATGTCCCGGAATGATCCGGTTCGGCGGGTGACCCGGGGCCGTGGCCGGCGGGGTCAGCCTCCCGAGAATTCCGTGTACGTTCTGCGTGTTACAGCAGGTTGTGTCATGATTACGGAGCGCCCTTGTGGTCGATGGGTGGCAGCTGTTCTGGACGGACAGGGGCAGCGGGTTCGCGGATCCTTCGATGGTCGGTGCTGCTGATCTGGCAGAACGTGAGCGGCGATTGGGGATTCGGCAGCGGCAGCGGCAGCGGCAGCCGATCCTGGTGTCTCCCGAGGGCCGTGTTGACGCTCGGCTGAGTGAGTTCTTCCGCCGTCCGCCGTTCGTGGGGAAGGCGCCGGGTACGCAGGAGTCGTTCGCCTGGTTCATCGTCCGCCGCCCCTCCGGCCGCATAGCTGCGGCGAGCACAGCCCGGCAGCGCAGTCCGGGCCTTCCCTCAACGTCAGAACTAGGCCCTTGCCGGGCCTCGCGAGCCGCACACAACCTTGTGGACCATCGGAGCAGCGTTAGCACCTGTGCCTGATCCGGATATGACACGCATGCGGCCGAGCGCCTGAGTTGGCGGGTTAAGGCGTGATCGGCGAAGTGCGGTGGGCTGAGGGTTATTGGCGAGCGTCAAGGCGGTGCTGCAAAGAACCATCCGGGCCGAAGACGTCCATCAGATAGCCGTGTTTGAGCGACAGCTTCTCTTCGTGCTCCAGATATCTGGTAATCGATTCCTTGAGGTCATCGAACGGCTTAGCGTCTTCGTCTGGGTTGTGCGTCCACACGGTCAGCAGGGGAACCCCGTCCGGACCGGAGCTCTGCTGGATGCCGTACACGTCTTTCGTTCCGCCGGAGCGACGGTAGCGGTCAGCGAGCTGAACTGCGGCATCCGGGGCCACGGTGGTAGTGGCCGTGGGGCTGGGGGGGCCAGAGGGACGGCGGTCTGGGCTCGGAGTGCTGTCGACGGTACATCCGGACAGCAGGATGGTGCATCCGAGGCAGGTCAGGGCCACCACGCGGGCGAAACGGTTCATCGTGCCATTCTCACCAGCTTGTGAAGAGACGACCAGCTATCGACGTCAGTCTTTCAGACCTTCCGCGTCAGCGTGATCTGCGCGGCCACCTCACCGTCGCTGCCGAAGCCGACCGGACACCGCAGACACACGAGGTACCCAGGGAACACTGAAACCGGGTCCACCGGCACCTTACTGCTGCACTCAACTCGTCGAATCGGAGGCTGAGTCTGCTGGAGGTGCCGGTTCAGGCGCTTTGGTGAGGGGCGGAGGGGCGGAGCTTCTTCTTCTGGGTGATGCGGTGGGTCATGAGGGCGATAGCTGCCCAGGTGATGAGGGCTTCGCTGTGCTGGTACCAGCCAGGAACCCCAAGCCGCGCACACAGGCCGGGACACGACAAAGCCCCTGCCGCAAGCTGGCGGCAGGGGCGAAGCACAAGGGGGTCACCGCGTGGGGTGGCCCCAGCGCCGGTAGTCATCACACGTCTCGACCGCCGCACCGGCAGGACGGTCCGTAATCCGCTCAGCGCCCTCACCGCAGCTCTTCCACGGCTGGAACCAGAACAGGAGTGCGCCGGTCACAACGGCGGTCCCAATCAACACCCAGACAACGGTACGACCCGACATGCCAGGCACCTTTCTCAAAGCCGCGATCGGCTACATGGTCAGCGCGTCAGCGCGGTCGTCCCAGCTCCCGGTGCCCCAGCCCGGATAGTCCTGCTGCCGCAGATCACCGTAGGCGCACCCGAGACAGACGATGAAGGTCGGGTCGACCATGTTGTCCCGGTAGTCGATGAGCGTCATGCCACCGATTTCATCGTTGTTCGCCACCGATGTTGTTTGGTCGCGGAACCCGTACTGCCCGAGCGTTTTCGTGCCGTCCATGTCCCACTGGAGCTTACGCCCGGTGTAGTCCAGGTCCGCGTACACGCACGTGAATCCCCACGAACAGCCAGGCGACGCAGCCGCCACGGAAGCCGACAGAGCGACGGCCGAAGCGGCCGGGACCGTCTCCATCTTGCCCTGCGGGTTCATCTTCATGTCGCCGCGTCCCGCCGGAGGCGCCTTGACCGTCTCGGGGTGCCCCGCCTTGAACTTGGCCAGGTCTGCTTCCGCCTGGGCGTCGGTGTCAAAGCAGCGCACGGTCAGATCGGCGTACTCCGTGCACACCGTCGCGGTACCCCAGCCCTTGGCCAGGTCGATGGGCTTGCCATTGTGCAACGCGACCACAGGTCCCTTACGGGCCTTTGCGTCACGGGCCCGGTCCGCTGAGTCGGCTGCCCCGCGGTTCTCCGCGACTGGGGACGGGGCCACCGCCACGGAAGGCGCAGCCATGCCCAGAGTGAGGGCCGCCCCGATGGTCAGCGCTGCCGCAATTCTTCCGATGTTCACATTTCCCCCGGATTGTTGAAATCGCGGCTGACGCTACGTGGCATCAACTCCCACGCCCACAGGGTTTTCGGACACTTCTACCTGTCCAGACCCGGCCTGGACAGGGCAACGGATGGTCCCCAAGGCCGGTAGAGGACCGGCTTCAGCTCCAGCCTCGCCCACGGGAAGGTCGAGAGGCCATGATCCCCCCGCCAAGGCTGCCGCCTGCAGGGGCACCCTGGCGGGGATCACGGCTTCACCTGCCTACGAGCCGATGACGTCGCGGATGCGGTCGAGCTTTTGCTCCGGGGTCAGCGCTTCGTTCCGGCCGGCCGGCAGACCATCCAGAACGGCACGGGCGTCGTGCTTCTCGGGGTGCAGAACGACGTCGACGACCTGGGCCCGGGGGCCACCGTCCTTCTCGTAGATCCAAACCGTCTGCCCCTGCCGGGGGACGGTCACAAGGCTGTACGTGCGGCGCCCGGACCGTGCCGAGGCCTGAGCACCGCGCATGCCGTGCTCAGGTACCTACCAGCTTCCAGTGGGTTACTTGTTCCCGGGGCTGTCTGGGGGATTCCAGAACCGACTAGACAGACATGGCCATCCAGGCAACACGTACAGACAGGACACGGAAGGCGAAGAGGAACACCAGGAACACGATCAGGCCGAGGAGGACCAGCCCGGAGAACCAGGCCATCCCGCTGAACGCGCGCGCCTCCCGCCGGTCACGCCGCTGGATCCGCCGCTCCGCCTCCGCGCTCGGCTCCCAGCCCTCGCCGCGCAGCTCGGCCCAGGCGGCCCGGATGACCTCGATCTCCCGGTCGACGGCCACGTGGATGTCGTCCACGTACATCAGCTGGACGCGCTTGCCGTCGGCGCCGTAGGCGTACGCGATGACCTTCGGCGCGTTCGCGGCCATGGGGGCGCCGGGATTGGGCACGGCGCGGATGTCCTGGATGTCCTCCCAGGCCAGGCGGCGGGTGCGGGCCATGGTCCGCACCCGGATGCCCTTGAGGTCCACGGAGGTGGCGCAGCGCCGGGCGGCGATCAGCACCCATCCGAAGAAGGCCAGCAGCAAGCCGGTGACCAGCAGCTTCACCCAGCCGGGAATGGTCTCGTCGCCCCATACGGGCGTCAGGGCCGCGAAGAACCCGACCCCCATGACCCCGAGCACGACGGCCGTCCGGCCCGGCTTGATCCGGTAGTCGCGCGGCAGCGCTTCTGCGCCCATGTGCCCACCCCCCTGGGTCAAGGGCGGCCAGTGTAGGCCCGAACTCCCTTGAGAGACAGGCAAGTTGCAGGCTTTTCGGGCGGGCGCCGCGGCACGCGCCCCTGCTCTCCAGGCGCGTGACCAGGCATTTCCACGTTTCCCGGCGGAATCTCCGGCTCGTACGGCGGGGCAATGGACGGGCGGACGGAATTCACCCGGGAAATTCGATTGAGCCGACGGCAGGGGCCTGCTTACAGTGGTCGCACACTGAAAGGAGGTGATCCCGGAAATGTACGAATTCCGGACGCGTGAGGTGACTGCGGGCTAAGCGCCCGTCGTCGCACGCACCCAGTGCGGTGCCCGGCGGGAACGCCTGGCGCCAATCCACAGCAGTCACCCGACCCGCGGGCTCGCCGGTACGTCCGGCCGGCCTCTCCCACTGCGGGGGAGAGACCCGAGCCCGCGGGTCGTCTGCGTGTGCGGGCCCGCATGGATGCGGGCCCGCGGCCCTACGGGCAGAGGCGCTCGACGCGCCACCCGGTCGGCTCCGCGCCTCCCCGGACGTACCGCAGACGGTCGTGGAGGCGGTTCTCGTGGCCCTGCCAGAACTCCACCTCGTCGGGGGTGACCCGGATGCCGCCCCACTGCGGCGGAACCGGGACCTGCTCGCCCTCCGGGTAGCGGGCGGCGAGCTCGGCGTAGCGGCGGTCCAGTTCCGCACGGGAGCCGATCACGGTGGACTGCTCGCTGGCCCAGGCGCCCAGCTGCGAGCCGTGCGGGCGAGAGCGGAAGTACGCCGCCGTCTCGTCACGGCCGATACGGGCCGCCGTCCCGGTGACGACGACCTGGCGGGCGATGGGGTGCCAGGGGAACAGCAGGGCGACGTGCGGGTTCTCGGCGAGTTCGCGGCCCTTGCGGGATCCATAATTGGTGAAGAAGACGAAGCCCCGCTCGTCGAACTGCTTGAGCAGCACCGTACGGGAGCTGGGGCGGCCGTCGGCCGTTGCCGTCGAGACGATCATCGCGTTCGGTTCGAAGACGTGCGCGTCGGCGGCCTGCTGGAACCACCGGGCGAACTGCCTCAGCGGATCCTCGGCGAGGCTCTCCTCCTCGACGATCTGCGAGCGGTACTGCTTGCGCATGGTGGCGGGGTCAAGGTCCTGGTCGGTCACCCGGGTCATCCTGCCGCAGCGGAACCATCGGCGGTGTGCCGTATGTCACGCTTCCGCAGTTCATCCGGAACGGACAAAATCTTGGGGCCGGTCCGAAGGTCCCCGCACGGATGACCATCGGCCGTGCCGGGCATCAACGGGGATGACCGCGCCGGACCGCGAATCACGCCGGGAGCCGCGCGTGTTCGCACTATCTGAGGAGCCGCCTGATGTCCGACTTCGTACCCGGGCTCGAAGGGGTCGTCGCGTTCGAGACGGAGATCGCCGAACCGGATAAGGAAGGCGGTGCGCTCCGCTACCGCGGGGTAGACATCGAGGACCTCGTCGGTCACGTCTCCTTCGGGAACGTGTGGGGTCTGCTGGTCGACGGTGCCTTCAACCCCGGCCTTCCCGCCGCCGAGCCCTTCCCCATCCCGGTCCACTCCGGTGACATCCGCGTCGACGTGCAGTCCGCGCTCGCCATGCTCGCCCCCGTGTGGGGGCTGAAACCGCTCCTGGACATCGACGAGCGCACCGCGCGCGACGATCTCGCGCGGGCGGCCGTCATGGCCCTCTCGTACGTCGCCCAGTCCGCCCGCGGCCAGGGCCTGCCCATGGTGCCCCAGCGGGAGATCGACAAGGCCGAGTCCGTCGTCGAGCGGTTCATGATCCGCTGGCGGGGCGAGCCCGACCCCAAGCACGTCAAGGCCGTCGACGCGTACTGGACCTCGGCCGCCGAGCACGGCATGAACGCCTCCACGTTCACCGCGCGGGTGATCGCTTCGACCGGCGCCGACGTGGCGGCCGCGCTGTCCGGCGCCGTCGGCGCGATGTCCGGGCCGCTGCACGGCGGGGCGCCGTCCCGCGTCCTCGGCATGATCGAGGAGATCGAGCGCACCGGCGACGCCGTGGCGTACGTGAAGAAGGCCCTGGACAAGGGCGAGCGGCTGATGGGCTTCGGGCACCGCGTCTACCGGGCCGAGGACCCGCGTGCGCGCGTGCTGCGGCGCACCGCCAAGGAACTGGACGCGCCGCGCTACGAGGTGGCCGCCGCGCTGGAGAAGGCCGCGCTGGAGGAGCTGCACGCGCGCCGCCCCGACCGGGTGCTGGCCACCAACGTGGAGTTCTGGGCCGCGATCATGCTGGACTTCGCGGAGGTGCCGGCGCACATGTTCACCTCGATGTTCAGCTGCGCCCGTACCGCCGGATGGTCGGCGCACATCCTGGAGCAGAAGCGCACCGGCCGCCTGGTGCGTCCGTCGGCCCGCTACATCGGGCCGGGGCGGCGCGACCCCCGCGACATCGTGGGGTACGCCGACATCGCCGAGACGGCCTGATCGTCTCTCGCGCACACCAGGGCGTCGCATCCCGGTTCGTCCGGGGTGCGGCGCCCTTCGCGGTCCCGTGCCCGCGTACTCCCGTGCCCGCGTGTCCGCGTGTCCGCGTGCCCGCGGTCAGCCCAGGGCGGTGTCCAGGATGCGGGCCCACTGGGTGACCACGCGGGCGCGCCGGGCCGTGTCGTCGGTGAGGACATTGGCGAGGCCCAGGCCGCGGGCCATGTCGAGGAGGCCCTGCACGGTCTCGCGTACACCCGGGACGGACTCGTCGGCGCCCAGCAGTTCGACGGCGATGCGGTGGGTCTCGCGGCCGACGCGGGCCTCCAGTTCGGTGACCCGGGGGCGCAGCTGCTCCTCGTTGGAGGCGGCGACCCACAGTTGCAGGGCGGCCCGGAAGAGGGTGCCCGTGTACAGGTCCACGAGCGCCTCCACCACGGAGGTGCGGGCGGCGGGACCGGCGTGGAAGAGCTCGCGCAGGGCCGTGGACCGCTCCTCGGCGACGTACTCGACGGCCGCGGTGAAGAGGTCCTCGCGGGTCGGGAAGTGGTGCTGTGCCGCGCCGCGCGAGACTCCGGCGCGTTCGGCGACGACGGACACGGTGGAGCCGGCCCAGCCGTGCTCGGCCAGGCAGGAGACGGCGGCCTCCAGGAGGTGGCGGCGGGTGACGCGGCTGCGGGCCTGCTTCGGCCCGTGGGCGGGGCCCTGCTTCGGGCCGGTCACAGCGACCATGACGGGTCCCGGCGCTCGAAGCGGGCGGTGATGCCCTCGCGGGCCTCGGCGGAGGCGAAGAGTTCCGCGGACAGCTCGGTCAGGCGGGCGCCGTCGCGGTCCAGGGCCTCGCGCACGGGGGCGGCGGTCAGCGCCTTGGTGGCGGCCAGACCCTGCGGGGAGGCCTTGCGCAGGCCGGCGAGGACGGGCTCCAGGGCCTCGTCGACGTCGTCGGCGTGCAGGGTGAGCAGACCGATCCGGGCGGCTTCGGCGGCGTCGAAGTGCTCGGCGGTGAGGAAGTAGCGGGCGGCGGCGCGCGGGTCGAGGCGCGGGAGCAGCGGCATGGAGATCACGGCGGGCGCGAGGCCGAGGTGGGTCTCGGTGAACGCGTACGAGGACCGCGGTCCGGCGGCGGCGATGTCGCAGACGCCGAGCAGGCCGAGGCCGCCTGCCCGGACGTGGCCGGTGACGCGCGCGACGACCGGCTTGGGCAGTCCGGCGATCTCGCGGAGCAGCGCCAGGAAGTCGGCCGGGGCCGAGGGGGACTTGAGGTCGGCGCCCGCGCAGAAGGTGGTGCCGGTGTGGGTGAGGACGAGGCCGCGGACCTCCGGGTCCGCGGCGGCGGTGGCGAGGGCGGCGCGGAGGTCTCCGACGAGGGCTTCGGAGAGCGCGTTGCGGTTGGCCGGGGAGTCCAGGGTGAGCGTGGTGACGCCGGTCGCTTGCGCGGCGTGCACGAGTGCGGGCATGGCTCCTCCGGAGCGGGGTGTACGGAACGGGCGGGGTCTCCCGGGGGGAGGGTATGCGGTCGCCCCGCCCGGATTCGGGCGGGGGCCGGACAGGGGCGGGGCAGGGGCCGGGTGCGGCTGCGCCGGGGCGGGTGCCGGCCCCGGCCACGCCGTCGGCCTAGTAGGACTTGGGGAGGCCCAGGGTCTGGTGGGAGACGAAGTTGAGGATCATCTCGCGGCTGACCGGGGCGATGCGGGCCACGCGGGCGGCGGTGACCAGGGAGGCCAGGCCGTATTCGCGGGTGAGGCCGTTGCCGCCGAGGGTGTGGACGGACTGGTCCACCGCGCGCACGCAGGCCTCGGCGGCGGCGTACTTGGCCATGTTCGCGGCCTCGCCCGCGCCCATGTCGTCGCCCGCGTCGTAGAGGTACGCGGCCTTCTGCATCATCAGGCGGGCCAGTTCCAGCTCGATGTGGGCCGCGGCCAGAGGGTGTGCCACGGCCTGGTGGGCGCCGATGGGGTCCTTCCAGACCTGGCGGGTCTTGGCGTACTCGACGGCCCGGGCGAGGGCGTAGCGGCCCATGCCGATGGCGAAGGCGGCGGTCATGATGCGTTCGGGGTTGAGCCCGGCGAAGAGCTGGAGGAGCCCCGCGTCCTCTCCCCCTACGCCTTCGGCGTGGGAGGTGCCCCCTCCGACCAGCGCGTCGGCCGGCAGCCGTACGTCGTCCAGGGCCAGTTCGAACTGCTTCTCCGCCGCCTGGAGTTCCATGTCGATCGGCGAGTGGGCGAAGCCGGGGGTGTCCCTGGGGACGATGAACAGGCACGGCTTGAGGCGGCCGGTGCGGGCGTCCTCGGTGCGGCCGACGATGAGGGTGGCGTCGGCGATGTCGACGCCGGAGATGAAGACCTTGCGGCCGGTGAGGATCCAGTCGTCGCCGTCGCGGCGGGCGGTGGTGGTGATGCGGTGGGAATTGGAGCCCGCGTCGGGTTCGGTGATGCCGAAGGCCATGGTGCGGCTGCCGTCGGCGAGGCCGGGGAGCCAGGACCGCCGCTGGGCCTCGGTGCCGAAGCGGGCGATGACCGTGCCGCAGATGGCGGGTGAGACGACCATCATGAGGAGGGGACAGCCCGCGGCGCCGAGTTCTTCGAGGACGATGGACAGTTCGGCGATGCCGCCGCCTCCGCCGCCGTACTCCTCGGGCAGGCTGACGCCGAGGTAGCCGAGCTTGGCGGCGTCGGCCCACAGCTCGTCGGGGTGGCCGCCCTCGCGGGCGAGGCGGGCGAGGTACGCGCGGCCGTACTTCCGGCCGAGGGCGGCGACCGCCGTGCGCAGGGCCTTGTGCTCTTCGGTCTCGATGACGGGACTCATGACTGCGGTGCCTCCTGTGCTTCCTGGACTACGGCGAGCAGGGCGCCGAACTCGACCTGTTGGCCGGTGGCGGCGTGGAGCGCGGTGAGCGTGCCGGAGGCGGGAGCGAGGATGCGGTGCTCCATCTTCATGGCCTCCAGCCAGAGCAGGGGCTGCCCGGCGGTGACGGGGCTGCCGGGAGCGAGGCCCTCGGCGACGCGGACGACGGTGCCGGGCATGGGGGCGAGCAGGGAGCCCGGTTCGGTGCGGTCCTGGGGGTCGGCGAACCGGGGCACGGGGGTGAGGGTGTGGGATCCGCAGAGCGTGGAGTCGACGTAGACCTCACCCTTGTTCGAATTTTGTTTCACGTGGAACACGCGGCGGATCCCCTCGACTTCGAGGGTGACGAGGGTGGGACTGGCGGCCAGGACCCGGACTCCCGGGTGGTCCACCGGGTGGTAGCGGACCTCGTACTCGGTGGCCGCGGTGCCGGCCGCCGTGTAGCGGCGGGTCTGGGGCTGGGAGCGCACGTTGCGCCAGCCGCCCAGGCGGGTGGCGAGCGGGGCGCCGGGGGCCGGGGCGGCCTCGGCGAGGGCCGCGGCCAGGGCGGACAGGGTGGCGTCCGGCGCTGCCTCGGTGAGGGCCGGGAGGTGGCGGTCGTAGAAACCGGTGTCGAGCCGTCCGGCGGTGAACTCCGGGTGGCGCAGGGACCGTACGAGGAGCTCGCGGTTGGTGGTGAGCCCGTGGATGCGGGCTCCGGCGAGGGCGTGGGCGAGGGCGCGTACGGCTTCGGCACGGGTGGGGGCGTGGGCGACGACCTTGGCGAGCATGGGGTCGTAGTGGATGCCGACGGTGTCCCCGTCGGTGAAGCCGGTGTCCACGCGGACCTCGCCGGGGACGGCGAGGGTGTGCAGGATCCCGGTCTGGGGGCGCCAGTCCTGGGCGGGATCCTCGGCGTAGAGGCGGGCCTCCACGGCGTGGCCGGTGTGCGGGGGCGGGGTCGGGGGCAGCGCCGCGCCCTCGGCGACGCGCAGCTGGAGGGCGACGAGGTCGATGCCGAAGACGGCTTCGGTGACGGGGTGTTCGACCTGGAGCCGGGTGTTCATCTCCAGGAAGTACGGGCGCCCGTCGGCGGTGACGAGGAACTCGACGGTGCCCGCGCCCCGGTAGGAGACGGCGCGGGCGGCGGCGACGGCGGCCTCGTGGAGGCTCTCGCGCAGGCGGTCCGGCAGGCCCGGCGCGGGGGCCTCCTCGATGACCTTCTGGTGGCGCCGCTGGAGGGAGCAGTCGCGGGTGCCCAGCGCCCAGACGGTGCCGTGGGCGTCGGCGAGGATCTGCACCTCGACGTGGCGGCCGCGCTCCACGTAGGGCTCGGCGAAGACCTCGCCGTCACCGAAGGCGGAGCGGGCCTCGGCGCGGGCGGCCTCCAGCTCCTCCTCCAGGGCGTCGAGGCCGCGGACGACGCGCATCCCGCGGCCGCCTCCCCCGGCCGCGGCCTTCAGGAGGAGGGGCAGGTCGGCGGCGGTGGCGGCGGCCGGGTCGACGGGGTCGAGGAGCGGGACCCCGGCGGCGCGCATCAGGTCCTTGGCGCGGGTCTTGGAGGCCATGGCCTCGATGGCCTCGGGCGGCGGGCCGATCCAGGTCAGCCCCGCGGCCTGGACCTCGCGGGCGAAGCCGGCGTTCTCGGAGAGGAAGCCGTAGCCGGGGTGGACGGCGTCGGCCCCGGCGGCGAGGGCGGCCTTGATGATCAGGTCGCCGCGCAGATAGGTGTCGGCGGGCGCCGCGCCGGGGAGGCGTACGGCCGCGTCGGCGGTGCGGACGTGGAGGGCGTCGGCGTCCGGGTCGGAGTGGACCGCCACGGTGGCCAGGCCCAGGGCGCGGGCGCTGCGGAAGACGCGGACGGCGATCTCGCCGCGGTTGGCCACCAGTACGGACGACAGGGGTGTGCTGGGCATGGTCATGTACGGGCTCACATCCGGAAGACGCCGAAGCCGCCGCGGGCGCCCTCGACGGGGGCGTTGTGGACGGCTGACAGGCACAGGCCGAGGACGGTGCGGGTGTCGCGCGGGTCGATGACCCCGTCGTCGTACAGCCGTCCGGACAGGAACATCGGCAGGGACTCGGACTCGATCTGCGCCTCGACGAAGGCGCGCATCCCGGCGTCCGCCTCCTCGTCGTACGGCTGCCCCTTCGCCGCGGCGGACTGCCTCGACACGATGGAGAGCACGCCCGCGAGCTGCTGCGGGCCCATGACGGCGGACTTGGCGCTGGGCCAGGCGAAGAGGAAGCGGGGCTCGTAGGCGCGTCCGCACATGCCGTAGTGGCCGGCGCCGTAGCTGGCGCCGATCAGGACGGAGAGGTGGGGGACGCGCGAGTTGGACACCGCGTTGATCATCATCGATCCGTGCTTGATGATGCCGCCCTGCTCGTACTCCTTGCCGACCATGTAGCCGGTGGTGTTGTGGAGGAAGAGCAGGGGGATGTCACGCTGGTTGGCGAGCTGGATGAACTGGGCCGCCTTCTGCGACTCGGCGCTGAACAGCACGCCCTGGGCGTTGGCGAGGATGCCGACCGGGTAGCCGTGGAGGGTGGCCCAGCCGGTGACGAGGCTGGTGCCGTAGAGGGGCTTGAACTCGTCGAAGTCGGAGGCGTCGACGATGCGGGCGATGACCTCGCGGGGGTCGAAGGGCGTCTTGAGGTCGGGCGGGACGATCCCGAGGAGCTCGTCGGGGTCGTAGAGGGGCTCGTCGGCCTTCGGCGGGTCCGCGTGCGGCTTGCGGTGGTTCAGGCGGGCGACGACGCGGCGGGCCTGGCGGATCGCGTCGTGCTCGTCGAGGGCGTAGTAGTCGGCGAGGCCGGAGGTGCGGGCGTGCATGTCGGCTCCGCCGAGGGACTCGTCGTCGCTCTCCTCGCCGGTGGCCATCTTGACCAGCGGCGGGCCGCCGAGGAACACCTTGGAGCGGTCCTTGATCATGATGGTGTGGTCGGACATGCCGGGGACGTACGCGCCTCCGGCGGTGGAGTTGCCGAAGACGACGGCGACGGTCGGGATCCCCTCGGCCGAGAGCCGGGTGAGGTCGCGGAAGATCGCGCCGCCCGGGATGAAGATCTCCTTCTGGGAGGGCAGGTCGGCGCCGCCGGACTCCACGAGGCTGATGCAGGGGAGGCGGTTCTGCCGGGCGATCTCGTTGGCCCGAAGGGCCTTCTTCAGGGTCCACGGGTTGCTGGCGCCGCCGCGGACGGTCGGGTCGTTGGCGGTGACCAGGCACTCGACGCCCTCGACCGTGCCGATGCCGGTGACCATGGAGGCGCCGACGGGGTAGTCGCTGCCCCAGGCGGCGAGCGGGGACAGCTCCAGGAACGGGGTGTCCGGGTCGAGGAGCAGCTCGATGCGTTCGCGGGCCAGGAGCTTGCCCCGGGTCTTGTGGCGGGCGGTGTACTTCTCGCCGCCGCCCGCGAGGGCCTTGGCGTGCTCGGCGTCGAGCGCGGCCAGGCGCTCCAGCGCGGCGGTACGGGCCCGCGCGTGCTCGGGGGCGTGGGGGTCGACGGTGGTACCGAGGCGGGTCATGGGCCGGTCCCCTCCGGGGCGGGTGTGGGCAGCAGGTGGGACGGGATGTCGAGGTGGCGGGCGCGGAGCCATTCGCCGAGGGCCTTGGCCTGGGGGTCGAACCGGTGGCCGGAGGCGACGCCGTCGCCGAGGATGCCGGTGACGGTGAAGTTCAGGGCCCGCAGTCGCGGCAGCGCGTGGCGGGTGACGGGCAGGTCCCGGGTTTCGGGGAGCAGCTCCCGCAGCAGCTCGACGGTGAGGGTGCGGTCGAGCCAGGCCCACGCCGCGTCGGACTCGACCCATACGCCGACGTTGGCGTCACCGCCCTTGTCGCCGCTGCGTGCTCCGGCCACGGCCCCGAGGGGGGCGCGGGTGGTGGGCCCCGCGGGGCTCTCCCCCGCCCCGCCCGTTGCCGGGACCTGGGGCTCCGTCGGCAGGGCCGCATTCGGCCGGGGCCGGACCGAGCACTGGAGGTCCGGGGGCGGAGCCCCCGCCGGGGCCGGGGCGGAGTCCCGGGGGCGGCCGGCGGGGTCGCAGGCCGAGGTTTCGGGCAGCGCCGGGGTGGGGGGAAGGGGAAGGCTCCGCGCGGCGGTGACCGGCAGACGGGTGCCGTCGGCCAGGACCGCCACGTGGGGGACCGAGTCCGCCGGGACCAGGGCCGAGGTGAACACCCCGTAGGGCTGGGCCGGTCCGGGCGGGGCGGTGACGTGGAATCCCGGGTAGCTGGCCAGGGCGAGTTCGATCGCCGCCGAGGTCAGGCCGCGGCCCACACGGTCCGGGGAGGGGTCGCGGACCACCAGGCGCAGGAGGGCGCCGGCCGTCTCCTGTGTCGGGGCGTCCTCGTGGTCCGTGCGGGACAGGGTCCACACCGCGTCGGCCACGCCCTCCAGGGCTGCGCAGAGCTGGGCGCGGACCAGCTCCGCCTTCGCCTCGATGTCCAGGCCGGTCAGGACGAAGACCACCTCGTTGCGCCAGCCGCCGATGCGGGTGACGCCCACCTTGAGGGAGGGCGGGGGAGCCTCGCCGCGCACACCCGAGATACGGACGCGGTCGGTGTCCTCCTCGGTCAGCCGGACCGTGTCCAGGCGGGCCGTCACGTCCGGGCCGAGATAACGGACCCCTTGGGTCTCGTAGAGGAGCTGGGCCGTGACCGTCCCGGTGGTGACGGCCCCGCCCGTGCCCGGGTGCTTGGTGATCACCGAGGAGCCGTCCGCGGAGATCTCCGCCAGGGGGAAGCCCGGGCGGCGGACGTCGTGCGCGGTGAAGAAGGAGTAGTTCCCGCCGGTGGCCTGGGTTCCGCACTCCAGGACGTGGCCCGCGACGACCGCCCCCGCCAGCCGGTCGTAGTCGTCCGGCGCCCAGTCGAACCACCAGGCCGCCGGGCCGCTGACCAGCGCCGCGTCCGTGACCCGGCCGGTCACGACCACGTCCGCGCCCGCCCGCAGGCAGGCGGCGATCCCGGCGCCGCCGAGGTAGGCGTTGGCGATGAGCGCCCCTTCCCCGTACGGCATCAGGTCGTCGCCCTCGACGTGCGCGACGCGGACGGGGACCCCGGCCTTGGCCGCCAGCGCCCGTACGGCGCCGGCCAGTCCGGCCGGGTTCAGCCCGCCGGCGTTCGTGACGATCCGTACGCCGCGCTCGTGCGCGAGCCCGAGTCCCTCCTCCAGCTGCCGCAGGAAGGTCTTGGCGTAGCCGAGGTCCGGGTCCTTCAGGCGGTCGCGGCCGAGGATCAGCATGGTCAGCTCGGCCAGGTAGTCCCCGGTCACCACGTCCAGCTCGCCGCCGGTCAGCATCTCTCGCAGGGCGTCGAAGCGGTCCCCGTAGAAGCCGGAGGCGTTGCCGACGCGCAGCGGGCGGCGGGTCACCGCGAGGCTCCCGGCTCGCGGCCGGGGCCCGCCGGGCCCGCGAAGGCCTGGGCGATGCCGAGCCAGCGGTCCGCGTCGGCGCCGGTCGCGGTCAGGGCCAGGTCGGTGCGGTGGGCCCGCTGGGTCACCAGGAGGCAGAAGTCGAGCGCCGGGCCCGTGATCCGCTGCGGGGCGTCCGGCGGGCCGTACGTCCACACGTCCGTGCCGTCGGGCGCCGTCAACTCCACCCGGAACTCCCCGGCGGGCGCGGGCAGTGCGCGTACGGCGAAGGCGTAGTCGCGGGCCCGTACGCCGATCCGGGCCACGTGCCGCAGCCGGTCGGTCGGGGTGCGGCGGACGCCGAGCGCGTCGGCGACGTCCTGGCCGTGCGCCCAGGTCTCCATCAGCCGGGCGCTGGCCATGGAGGCGGCCTTCATCGGCGGCCCGTACCAGGGGAAGCGGGTGTCGGGTGAGGCCGCGCCGAGGGCCTCGTCGAGGGCGGCGCGGCCGGAGCGCCAGCGGGCGAGCAGTTCGGCGGGCGGTAGTCCCGCGCCCTCCGCCGCGCCCTCGTCGACGAACGAGTCGGGGGCCTTCAGGGCCTCCTCGACCATGCGGCCGAAGCCGTCGGCGTCGGTGAGGGAGAGCAGCGCGGCCCGGTCGGTCCAGTGCAGGTGGGCGATCTGGTGGGCGATGCTCCAGCCCGGCGCGGGGGTGGGCCGGGCCCAGTCGGGGTCCGGCAACTGCCCTACCAGGGTGTCCAGTTCAAGGCCCTCCTCGCGCAGATCGGCGAAGACGGCGGCGGTGGCATCGACGGCGGACGGATCGGGCACGGCGTGCTCCCCTCTCGGCGTGAGGGGAAGACTGGCAGCCTCGGCGAAAACAATCAAGCATGCTTGCATGATTTGGCCGGACGGCGGCGCGTTCCCGCCACCCGCGCCAACCCAGCCCAGGAAAAGGGGAGTTGACGCCGACGAGGAAGGGGGCTGGTCCCGCGCCGCCGCCCCCACCCGGCACGCAGGGGGCGATTCAGGCCGTAAGCCGGAAACTCGCGAAACGTCACCGGATGTCCCGTCGATACTGGACGTTCCGCTCCGGGCCCGGGCGAACACGCGACCTCGATCGCGCGCGCAAGCACACGTTCATGTCACTCGACGCAGACGACGACGAAGAGGATGAACAGACGTGACTCAAGCCGCCCGAACCCCCTTCTCCCTCCATCCCGAACTCGACGCGACCGCCCTCGGCGCCTTCGTCACCGCCCTGGAGAGCGGCGACGTCACCGGTCTCGCCCCCGCCCGCGCCGCCGAGGTCGCCGATTTCCGCTCCGCCGCCGTCTTCGGCCGCGGCAAGGTGACCGGCGCGGACGGGGATGCGCTCGACGCCGCGCTCTGGCTCCACACCGGGATCCAGCCGCGCCCGCTGATCGTGATGCCCTCGCCCTGGACCGGCCTGGGCTGGCTCGTGTACGCCGTCCAGGCCACCCTCTTCGCGGCCCGCGGCTACAACGTCCTCGCCTACACGACCCGCGGCTTCGCCGCCTCCGAGGGCCAGGTGGAGGTGGCGGGCCCGCTGGACGTCGCCGACGGCAGCCGCGCCCTGGACCACCTCGTCGAGCGCAGCGCCGGGCCGGTGACGGGGATCGGCTTCCTCGGGGACTCGTACGGCGCGGGCATCAGCCAGCTGGTCGCCGCGCACGACACCCGGGTCGACGCGGTGGTCGCGCTCAGCAGCTGGGGCGATCTCGGGGAGGCGTTCTACGAGAACTCCACGCGCCGCGTCGAAGCCGTACGGGCCCTGCTCGAGGCGGCCGCGAAGGCGCGGCTGAGCCCGCAGACGCAGAGCGTCTTCGACAACGTCCTCGCCGGCCGCGACGCCCAGGGCACCCTGGCCTGGGCGGAGTCGCGCTCGCCCTTCACGCACGTCAAGGAGCTCAACCGGCGCGGGGTGCCGGTCCTCTACGCGCACGCCTGGCACGAGACGCTCTTCCCGCCCAACCAGACCCTGAAGACGTTCAACGAGCTGACCGGCCCCAAGCGCCTGGTCCTGTCCGTCGGAGACCATTCCGGGCCCGAGTCGTCCGGCATGTTCGGCATGCCCAACCGGATCTGGACGGACGCCCACCGCTGGTTCGACCACCACCTCAAGGGGATCGACAACGGCGTCGCCGACGAGGGCGAGGTGCTCAGCGAGGTCATGTGGAGCAGGACCCTCGAACCCCGTCCGACCTGGCCCTCCCTCACCGAGCACGTTCACCGGCTGCACCTGGCGGGCGGCGGGGAACTGGCGGAGCAGCCCGAGGCCGGCTGGACGGCGACCGTGGTGTGCGGGATGGACACCCCGGCGACCGTCGCCGACGCGGTCGTCACGGCCGGCTACGCGGAGATGGCCGGCCGGCCGAAGGTCTACCCGACGGACGACATCGAGCGTTCCGTCGCCGCGGTGTGGGCCTCGGCCCCGGCGCCGGAGACCACCCGGCTGCGCGGCACACCGAGACTGCGCGTGACGTACCGGGCGGCCAACCCCGGGTCCACCTTCGTCGCCTACCTCCTCGACACGGCGCCCGACGGCTCGGCCCACATCGTCACGCACGCCCCGTTCTCCGACCTCGACTCGGCGCCCGACAGCCTGATCAGCGCGGACATCGAGCTCCAGGCCACGGCGTACGACGTCCCGCGCGGCAACCGGCTGATGCTGGTGATCGACGCCCGCGACCCCTTCTACGGCGATGCCAACCTGCCGCGTGCGACGCTGGCGTTCACCTCACCGGAGACGACGCCCTCGTACCTGGACCTGCCGCTCGGATAGGGCGGGGCCGGCCCCGCCGGCCGGTCCCCTGGCCGACGGGGCCCGCGGTCAGGGTCGGGGCACCGATGCAGGAGGGCGACCGTGGCGACCGACACCGACACAGGCACCGACACAGGCACCGAGACCGCGGCCGAGACCGCGATCGTGATCGCGCAGACGGCCATCGACGACGAGCTGAGGGCGGCGGAACCGGCGCGGGGTGCCGTGGAGCTGCGGCTGGCGGCCTGCGCACACATCGACCCGCCCGTCACCGCCGTCTACCGGTGGCAGGGGAGCCTGGAGAGCGCCACGGAGTGGCGCGTCTCCTACAAAACGACGCGCGAGCGGCTGCCGGCCCTCGCCGAGGGGGTCGGGTCCGCCCACGCCTACGACGTGCCGGAGTGGATCGTGCTCCCCGTCACCGTCGGCTCCGCCGCCTACCTCGCGCGGGTCGCCGAGCAGACCGTGCCCGGGTAGCAGACCGTGCCCGGGTAGGCCGCCGCCGTGGTGCCGGGCCCGTCAGCAGACCGTGCCCGGACCGGCCGCGGCCGTCGCGCGCAGGAGGTCGCGCAGGAGGTCGAAGTCGATCCCGTCCGTGCGACGGAAGCGGAGGCAGCCCTTGCCCATGTCGTGGGCGGCCAGCCGGTCCGCGAAGGCGTCGCGGACGTCCGTGCGCAGCAGGTAGAAGGAGACGTACTGCTTCTGGTTCGCCCAGGCGATCTCCGCGGCCTGCTCACCGGACCGCACGTACGCCGGCATGCCGTACGCGATGACCTCCGCGAAGCCCGGCAGTTCGGCCAGGCACAGCTCTCGCAGCCTGGTCAGGGCCGGGCGGCGGGCCTCCGGGACCCCGGCCAGGTACGTGACGGCGTCCATCAGGCGGCCCGCCCCCGGGCCCGGTCCGGGGTCCGCTTCCGGGTCTGCGCGCGGACCGCGCCCATGCTGGCCGCGATCACCAGCGCGATGGCCGCGGCGTCCAGGGCGGACATGGCCTGGTCCAGGACGAGGAAGCCCGCGGTGGCCGCGATGGCCGGCTCCAGGCTCATCAGGATCGCGAAGGTCGGCGCGGGAAGCCTTCGCAGGGCCAGCAGTTCCAGGGTGTACGGGAGCACGGAGGACAGCACGGCCACGCCGGCGCCCAGCGCCAGGGTGCTCGGGACCAGCAGGCCGGAGCCGGCTTCGGCGATGCCCAGCGGCAGCGAGAGCACCGCGGCCACCGCCATCGCCAGGGCCAGTCCGTCGGCCTGCGGGAAGCGGCGGCCCGTCCGCGCGCTGAACACGATGTACGCCGCCCACATCGCGCCCGCCCCGAGCGCGAAGGCCGCGCCCAGCGGGTCGAGACCGGCGAAGCCGCCCCCGCCGTGACTGGACAGCAGCACGACACCGGCCAGGGCCAGACCCGCCCACAGCACGTTCACCGGGCGCCGGGAGACGACGACGGAGAGGGCGAGCGGCCCGAGCACCTCAAGGGTGACGGCCGGGCCGAGCGGGATGCGGTCGATGGCCTGGTAGAAGAGGCCGTTCATGCCCGCCATGGCCACGCCGAAGGCGACCACCGTGCCCCAGTCGGCGCGGACGTAGCCGCGGACCTTGGGGCGGCACAGGGCCAGCAGCACGAGCGCGGCGGCCGCGAGGCGCAGGGTGACCACGCCCGCCGCCCCGACCCTCGGCATGACCATGACCGCGAGGGCGGCGCCGAACTGCACCGAGACCCCCGCCGAGACCACCAGCGCGACGGGCCCGAAACGGGAGCCCCCGCCGGACTGCGGGACGGCGGCCGCCGCGGCGGCGCCGGCCTCGGCGGCCGGCGCCACCGCCGGGGCTGCGGGCGCCCCCGGGGCCGCGGGTGCCGGGGACGAGGACGAGGATGCGGGCATTTCTCCAGATTAGAGGGTCGTAAGGAGTGCTGCTGTATGTCTTGCCTTACAGGACGGCCCCTTACAGCCCTTCCGCGAGGAGTTCTGCCAGGTGGCGGGCCCGGACCCCGCCCAGCTGCGCGATCTGCGTACGGCACGAGAACCCGTCGGCCTGGACCAGTACATCCCCCGGGGCCGCGCGCAGCGACGGCAGGAGCTGCTCCTCGGCACACGCCACCGACACCTCGTGATGGCCCGGCTCGAAGCCGAAGTTCCCGGCCAGGCCGCAGCAGCCGCCGCTGAGCTCGCCCACCAGGCCCGCGCGCTCGCGCAGCCGCCGGTCGGCGGCGTCGCCGAGGACCGCGTGCTGGTGGCAGTGGGTCTGGCCGGCCACCGGCCGGTCGAGGCGGGGCGGCCGCCAGTGGGGGGCGTACTCCTCCAGGGTCTCGGCGAAGGTGCGGACGGCTGACGCGAGCCGCCGGGCCCGGGGGTCCCCCGGAAGCAGGGCGGGCAGGTCGGTGCGCAGGGCCGCGGCGCAGCTGGGCTCCAGGACGAGCACGGGTCCGCGGACCTCGCCGAGGGCGTCCAGGGTGCGGTGCAGGACCTTGCGGGCGCGGCCGAGGCGGCCGGTGGAGAGGTAGGTCAGGCCGCAGCACACGCCGTCCCGGGGGACGGACACCTCCAGGCCGGCGGCCGCCAGGACCCGCACCGCCGCGCGGCCGGCCTCGGGGGCCAGGTACTGCGTGAACGTGTCCGGCCAGAGCGTGACGGTGGGGGCGGCCGTGGGTGCGGTGCCCCGCGGGCGGCCTCCGGGCTCTGCCCGGACCCGCGCCTCGAACTCCCCCGGACTCCGTCCGGGGGGACCCCCGGGCAGGGCCGGCACGTGCCCCGGCGGCAGCGCGTCGCGCAGGGCCCCGGCACCGGTCCGCCACCAGCGGGTGAACGGCTCGGCCGCCAGTTCCGGCAGCGCCCGTTCCCGCGCCACGCCCGGCACCGGAAGCAGCCGTCCCGCCGCGTTCACGACGCCCGCCATCCGCAGCGCGGCGATCAGGCGGAGCCACCGCGGCAGGCCGCCCAGCGTGTAGTGGGCGAGCGGACGGACGCGGCCCGCCCAGTGGCGGTACAGGAACTCCGACTTGTACGAGGCCATGTCCACGCCGACCGGGCAGTCGCTGAGGCACCCCTTGCAGCCCAGGCACAGGTCCAGCGCCCCGGCGACCTCCGCCGAGCGCCAGCCGTCCCGCACGACCTCCCCGGCCAGCATCTCGTGCAGCAGCCGGGCCCGGCCCCGCGTGGAGTGCCGCTCCTCCCCGGTGGCCCGGTACGACGGGCACATCACCCCCGGCCCGCCGACGTCCGCGGACCGGCACTTCGCGACACCGACGCACCGGGCGACCTCACCCGCGAAGGAGGTCCGCGGCAGCACGGCGAAGCGGAGGTTCTCGTCCAGGCGCGCCGGCCGGACCAGGATCCCCGGGTTCATCCCGCCCGCCGGGTCCCACACGTCCTTGTACGCGCCGAAGAGCCGGACCACGTCGTGCCCGTACATCCTCGGCAGCAGTTCCGCCCGCGCCTGCCCGTCCCCGTGCTCCCCCGACAGCGAGCCCCCGTGGGCGACGACCAGATCCGCCATGTCGACGGAGAAGGCCCGGAAGCGGGCCACGCCGTCCGCCGACGCCAGGTCGAAGTCGATCCGCACGTGGACACAGCCCTCGCCGAAGTGCCCGTACGGCGATCCGCGCAGCCCGTACGACGCCAGCAGGGCGCGGAACTCCCGCAGGTACGCCCCCAGCCGGGCCGGCGGCACCGCGCAGTCCTCCCACCCCGGCCAGGCCATCTCCCCGCCCGGCAGCCGCGTCGCCGTGCCGGCCGCGTCCTCCCTGATCCGCCACAGGGCCCGCTGCCCCGCCGGGTCAGTGACCACCACCGCGTCGAGCGCGTCGGCGCCCCGCACCAGCGCCCGCGCGCCGCCCTCGCCGGCCATCTCCACGAACAGCCACGCCCCGCCCCGCGGCAGCCCTCCCACGCCCCTGACCAGGTCCTGCGCCATCCCCTCCACGGTCAGCGGGCGGTAGGCGAGCAACCCCGCCGCCGCGTCCGCCGCCGCGCTCTCGTCCGCGTACCCGAGCACCGCGAGCACCGGCGCGCGCGGCGCCTCCACCAGGCGCACCACGGCTTCGGTCACCACCCCGAGCGTGCCCTCGCTCCCGCAGAAGGCCCGGGCCAGGTCCACCCCCCGCTCGGGCAGCAGGGCGTCCAGAGCGCCGTAGCCGGAGATCCGCCGCGAGAAGCGGGCCGTGCCGGAGGCGCCCCCCGAGCCGCCGCCCATCCCCGTGCGCAGGAGGGCCAGATTCGCGCCGACCAGCTCCCGCAGCCCCGCCGGAGCCCCCGCCCAGCCGGTCCCGATCCGGTACGAGGAGCCCCCGTACGCCGTCACGGCCAGCTCGGCCACGTTGTCGGCGGTGGTCCCCCAGGCGACCGAGTGGGCGCCGCACGCGTTGTTGCCGATCATGCCGCCGAGGGTGCAGCGGGAGTGTGTGGAGGGGTCGGGCCCGAAGGTCAGTCCGTACGGGCGCACCGCGTCCCGCAGCCGGTCGAGCACCAGCCCGGGCTGGACCACGGCGGTGCGCGCGGCCGGGTCGACCGACACCAGGGCGTCCATGTGCCGGGTGAGGTCGAGCACCACCCCGGTCCCCGTCGCCTGCCCGGCGATGGAGGTCCCGCCGCCGCGCGGGACGACCGGGACCCCGGCGTCGGCGCACACGCGCAGGGCGGCCGCCACGTCCTCGGCGTCGCGCGGGGCCACCACGCCCACCGGGAC
This sequence comes from Streptomyces sp. NPDC056224, assembly GCF_042267665.1. Taxonomy (NCBI): domain Bacteria; kingdom Bacillati; phylum Actinomycetota; class Actinomycetes; order Kitasatosporales; family Streptomycetaceae; genus Streptomyces; species Streptomyces sp. NPDC056224. Next base: position 91,961 of record NZ_JBHJTK010000006.1, on the reverse strand, counting down.
GCGCCGGTAGTTGGAGGCGTCCATGGTCACCAGCGCCCGTGCCGCGGCCCCGAAGTCCACCTCCCCGCGCAGCCCCGCCCGCAATGTCCGTTCCAGCTCCCCGGGTGACGTCACGTCCTCCAGCGTCCCACCATCGGCTGCGTCTCACCGGGTGGACGCGGCTCCGACGCACGGACCTGGAACCGATACGCTCCGCTTGTGGCCGAGATCCAGATTCCCGCTGACATCAAGCCCGCCGACGGACGCTTCGGCGCGGGCCCCTCCAAGGTGCGGACCGAGGCGCTGGACGCCCTCGCCGCCACCGGAACCTCCCTGCTCGGAACCTCGCACCGCCAGGCCCCGGTCAAGAACCTGGTCGGCTCGGTGCGCCAGGGGCTCCGGGACCTCTTCTCCCTCCCCGAGGGCTACGAGGTGATCCTGGGCAACGGCGGCTCCACCGCCTTCTGGGACATCGCGACCCACGGGCTGATCGAGCAGAAGTCCCAGCACCTCACCTTCGGCGAGTTCTCCTCCAAGTTCGCCAAGGCCGCCAAGCTCGCGCCGTGGCTGGACGCGCCGTCCGTGATCTCCTCGGAGCCGGGCACGCACCCCGAGCCGGCCGCCGAGGCGGGCGTGGACGTGTACGCGTACACCCACAACGAGACCTCGACGGGTGTCGCCGCGCCGGTCAAGCGCGTCGCGGGCGCCGACGGTGCTGATGAGGGGGCCCTCGTCCTGGTGGACGCGACCTCGGGTGCCGGCGGTCTGCCGGTGGACATCACCGAGACCGACGTCTACTACTTCGCCCCGCAGAAGTCCTTCGCCTCCGACGGCGGCCTGTGGCTGGCCGCGTTCTCCCCGGCCGCCCTGGAGCGCGCGCAGCGCGTGCACGCCTCCGGCCGGCACATCCCGGAGTTCTTCTCGCTGCCGACGGCGATCGACAACTCGCTGAAGAACCAGACGTACAACACCCCGGCGCTGTCGACCCTCTTCCTGCTGAACGAGCAGCTGGAGTGGATGAACGGCCAGGGCGGTCTGGAGTTCACGACCGGCCGGACGGCGGCCAGCGCGCGCAACCTGTACGGCTGGGCCGAGGCGTCGAAGTACGCGACCCCGTTCGTCGTGGACGCCGACAAGCGCTCCGCCGTCATCGGCACGATCGACTTCTCGGACGACATCGACGCGGCGGCCGTCGCCAAGGTGCTGCGCGCCAACGGGATCGTGGACACCGAGCCGTACCGCAAGCTCGGCCGCAACCAGCTGCGCGTCGCGATGTTCCCGGCGATCGACCCGGCGGACGTGCAGGCACTGACCGCCTGCATCGACTACGTGATCGAAAAGCTCTAGCAGTCCCGCTCGCAGCCCCCGGTGACTCCCGTCAACGGGGGCTGCGTCGTACCCACGGGGTGGTGTTCGCCCACCTCACCGGGAGGACGCGGCCCCGTACGCGCTACCTTCAGGATTTCGGGTACGGCAATTCTTGGAGGCAGCGGCGTGAGCGTGCGAGTGACGGCGGCCCAGAACGGTGTGGACCCCTTCGGCACGGCCCGGCTGCGGCGCGGGGTGCTCGACTCCTGGGGCGCGGGCCCGGCCCGGTTCCGGGAGGACGCCAACGCCGAGGAGGACCTGGCCCTCGGCGGCTACCGCGACCGGCTCGTCGTCGAGCTGGCGCAGAACGCCGCCGACGCCGCGGCCCGGGCGGGGGTACCGGGCCGGCTGCGGCTCACCCTGCACCCGGGGCAGGGCGGGCACGCGGTGCTGGCCGTCGCCAACACCGGCGCCCCGCTCGACGCCACGGGCGTGGAGTCCCTGAGCACCCTGCGCGCCTCCGCCAAGCGCGAATCCGGGGCCGGCTCGGGCGACACCGTCGGCCGCTTCGGCGTCGGCTTCGCCGCCGTCCTCGCCGTCTGTGACGAACCCGCGGTGCTCGGCCGCCACGGCGGCGTCCGCTGGTCCCTGGCCGAGGCCCGCGAGCTGGCCCGCGAAGCCGCCGTCGGCAGCCCCGGCCTCGGCGACGAACTGCGCCGCCGCGACGGCCACGTCCCGCTGCTGCGGCTCCCCCTGCCCGCCGAGGGCACCGCGCCCGAGGGCTACGACACCGTGGTGGTCCTCCCCCTGCGCGACGCCGCCGCCGAGGACCTGGCGGAGCGGCTCCTCGCCGGCGTCGACGACGCCCTGCTGCTCACCCTGCCGGGGCTGCGCGAGGTCGTCATCGAGACACCGTCGGACGGCGCGGGCGGCAGCAGCCGCACGCTGTACCGGCGCGACGAGGGCCCGTACACCGTCATCGAGGACTCCCGGTCGGGGACGAACCGCTGGCGCACCGTCCGCCACGGCGGCCCCATCGAGCGGGCCCTGCTCGCCGACCGGCCCGTGGAGGAGCGGCTGCGGCCGGCCTGGTCGGTGTCCTGGGCGGTGCCCGTCGACACCGACGGCGCCCCGCTGCACCCGGCCACCGCGCCGGTGGTGCACGCCCCGACCCCGACCGACGAGCCGCTGGGCATCCCGGCCCTGCTCATCGCGACCCTGCCGCTGGACACCTCCCGCCGGCATCCCGCGCCGGGGCCGCTGACCGACTTCCTCGTGGAGCGCGCCGCCGACGCGTACGCCGAACTCCTCGGCGCCTGGGACCCGGTGACCACCGGCCTCGTGGACCTGGTGCCCGGCCCGCTCGGCAAGGGCGAGCTGGACGGCTCCCTGCGCGCGGCCATCCTCCGGCGCCTGCCCCGCACGGCCTTCCTCGCCCCCGCCGCGCCGCCCGAGCACGCGGAGGAACGCAACGCGCTGCGCCCCTTCGAGGCCGAGGTCGTGGAGGGCGCGGGCGCCGACACCGTACGGGTCCTCGCCGAGGTCCTGCCGACCCTGCTCCCGGCCGGTCTGGAGCGCCGCCCCGAACTGCGCACCCTGGGCGTGGGCCGGCTCCCGCTGGGCGATGCCATCGAGCGGATCGCGGGCATCGAGCGGACCCCCGACTGGTGGCACCGGCTCTACGACAGCCTGGCCGGGGTCGACCCCGACCGGCTGTCCGGGCTGCCCGTGCCGCTCGCCGACGGGCGTACGACGATCGGGCCGCGCCACGTCCTCCTCCCGTACGCGGACACCCCCGCGGACCTGGCCCGGCTGGGGCTGAAGGTGGCCCATCCCGACGCGGCGCACCCGCTGCTGGAGAAGCTCGGGGCCCTGCCCGCGACGCCGCGCGCGGTGCTCACGACCCCGCAGGTCCGGGCCGCCGTCGCCGGATCGCTGGACGCGGGCGAGATCTGGGACGAGGACGCCCTGGACCCGGAGGAGCTGGCCGACGTGGTCCTGGGCCTGGTCCGCGACGCCGGTCTGGCCCCGGGCGACGAGCCCTGGCTGGGCGCGCTGGCCCTCCCGGACGAGGACGGGGAGCTGACCCCGGCGGGCGAACTGCTGCTGCCCGGCTCGCCGCTCGCCTCCGTCATCCGCGAGGACGAAGTCCCGTACGTCGACGCCGAACTGGCCTCCCGGTGGGACGCCGACACCCTCACCGCCTGCGGGGTACTGGCCACCTTCCAGCTGGTGCGCGCCACCGACGTGGTCCTGGACCCGGACGAACTGGAGCCGCGTGACGGGGACTTCGCCGAACCCGACGACGCGGGCCTGCTCGACGCGGTGGACGTCTGGTGCGAGGACGTACTGGACCAGCTGCCGGACACCCCGGTGCCGCCGGTGGCGACCGAGCTCGTCGCGGTACGCGACCTCGACCTGGTCGACGACGACTGCTGGCCCCGGGCCCTGGCCATGCTGGCGCAGCCGCCGCTGCGTGACGCCCTGACCCAGCCCGTGCGCATCCTCCTCCCGGACGGCACCACGCAGTCCGTGCGCCCGTACACCGCGTGGTGGCTGCGCGACCACCCGGTGCTCGACGGGCGCCGTCCGGCGGGCCTGCGCGCGGCCGGCGGTGATCCGCTGCTGGAGGGCCTGTACACCTCGGCGGACGCCACGGGCTTCGAGGACGAGCAGGTCCTGCGGGCGCTGGGCGTACGGACCACCGTGGCGGCCCTGCTGGACGAGCCGGGCGGTGCGGCCGAGCTCCTGGGCCGCCTCGCCGACCCGGACCGGGAGGTGACGGGCCGCCAGCTGCACGGCCTGTACACCACGCTGGCGGACCTGGACCCCGAGCAGGTCACCCTGCCGGACGAACTGCGTGCGGTGGTGGACGGCGAGGTCCGCGTGGTGGAGGCGGCGGACGCGGTCATCGCCGACGCCCCGGACCTGCTCCCGCTGACCGTGGGCCTGCCCCTCCTCCCGGTCGCCCCGTCCCGGGCGGCCGACCTGGCGGACCTCCTCCAGGTCCGGCGGCTCTCGGAGACGGTTCCGGCGGAGGTGACCACCCCGGGCGAGGAGCACGAGGTCCCGGAGCCGGTCCGCATCCTGCTGGGCCCCTCGACCCCGTACACCTACGTCGAGCACGAGGAACTGATCGCGGGCGGCACCGAACTGGACTGGCGCCGCACCCCGGACGGCACCCTTCACGCCTCCACCCTGGAGGGCGTCGCGGCGGGCCTTGCATGGTCGGCGGGCCAGTGGCCCCGCCGCTTCGAGGTGGCGGCCCTCCTGGAGGACCCGTCCCGCACGGCGGAACTGGCGCGCGACCGCTGGTTCGACTAGCTCTGCGCCGACCGGCCCGCCCCGGGAGACCCCGGCGGGCCGGTCAGAGCCCGAACACGACTCCGCGCCAGGTCCATCCCGCGGCGAGGACCGTGTTCCGCAGGGGCTCCTTCACCTCCCGCGTGTCGAAGCGGAACGTTTCCGCCCGGCGGCCGTCCGGCCCCTTCTTGGCATCCCACTGCTTGTACACCGCCGTCCCCGGCCCACGGGAGTACTGCCTGCCGGACTCGTGCGACGGCTCCCACCGCTCGTCGAGGGCGCGCACCTCGCGCTTGGCGGCGACCAGGCGCATGCGGATCCTGAGGGTCACGTCCATCTCCGGGACCCGGCAGTCCGCCACCAGGTCGGCGCCTTCCTCCGGGGTGCCGTTGCGTACGACGAACCGCACGTCCGGCCCGTTCAGCGCGAGCAGCGCGTCCCGGACCTCCACGGCGGGCAGCGGCCTGACCCCGCTGCCGGGGTACCTGGTGCCCGTGTACTTGTCCCAGAGCCGGCCCATCGTCGGATCCCCTCCTCCACCTCCGGGCGCACCGTGCGCACGAAGCCCCGGAAGTCTCGCAGGACGCTGCCGTACCGGCCCGGCTCGCAGCCCCGGATTCCGTATCGGAGCGCAATTGCGGGCGGCCCGGGTAGACAGGTAGCTGCACCACGGCCACGGCGCGTGCGCGCCGAGAGCTGGAGGGCATCCGGTACGCGATCCGCCTCGCCGAGGCGTAAGAAGGAGACACAGTGGCTGACGACCTGTCCGCGGTGGCGCACTTCCTCTACGAGGCCGGCACGCTCAAGCACAGCCGCCGCACAGGCTGGTGGATGGCCGGCGTCAACGACCCCGAGAGCGTCGCGGAGCACTCCTGGCGGACGTCGCTCATCGCGTCGATCATCGCGAAGCTGGAGGGTGCCGACCCCGCACGCGCCTCCTTCCTCGCCGTGTGGCACGACACGCAGGAGACCCGCACCGGAGACGTCAACCACCTCGGGAAGAAGTACGCGACGAGCGTCGACCCGCAGGCGGTGACCGCCGACCAGACCGCGGGGATGCCCGACGTACTCGCGTCGGCGATCCAGGAACTGGTCGCCGAGTACGAGGGGAAGGACTCGCCGGAAGCGCTCTGCGCGCGCGATGCGGACAAGCTGGAGTGCATGCTCCAGGGGATCGAGTACAAGGCCCAGGGATACGCGGCCGCTCAGCGGTGGATCGACAACAGTCGGGCGCGGCTCACGACGGAGACCGGCCGGCGTCTCGCCGACGAGCTTCTCGGGCAGGGCACTCTCGACTGGCTGCGGGCGGCCATGGGCGAGAAGGGCTGAGCCCGGACGCACGAAAGTGCCCCTCCCGCCCGTGGGCGGGAGGGGCACGGTTCAGGAGAGGGCGTACTCCAGAGCTGTGGTCTCCGCCCGTTACGCGGGGAACCTCCGGTTCACCCAGTGGAACGTGAACTCGATCAGGGTCGCGGCGCCCGCGGCGACGGCCACCGCGATCCACGGCATCGTCACGCCCTCCAGCTTGAGCTGGAAGAAGTCCTGGAGCCACGGCACGACCAGCACGAGCAGGAAGGCGCCGCCCATCGCGCCGACCAGTCCGACGCGCCACCACGTGTACGGGCGGGCGATGATCGCCAGGACCCACATCGAGGTCAGGAACAGCGTGAGGGTCGCCGCGCTGGTCTCGGCCTGGATGGCGCCGGGGCCGGTGTAGTGGTGGCGCGCGATCAGGTACGTCACGAAGGTGGCGGTCCCCGCGATCGCTCCGCCCGGGATCGCGTACCGCATGACGCGTTTCACGAAGTGCGGCCGCGCCCGCTCCTTGTTCGGGGCCAGGGCCAGGAAGAAGGCCGGGATGCCGATGGTGAGCGTGGACAGCAGTGTCAGGTGGCGGGGCAGGAACGGGTACTCGACCTGCGAGCAGACCACGAGGATGGCCAGCAGCACCGAGTAGACCGTCTTCGTGAGGAAGAGGGTGGCCACCCGGGTGATGTTGCCGATGACCCGGCGGCCTTCGGCGACCACCGAGGGGAGGGTGGCGAAGCTGTTGTTGAGGAGGACGATCTGGGCGACGGCGCGGGTGGCCTCCGAGCCGGAGCCCATGGACACGCCGATGTCGGCGTCCTTGAGGGCGAGCACGTCGTTGACGCCGTCGCCGGTCATCGCGACCGTGTGGCCCTTGGACTGGAGGGCGCCGACCATGTCCCGCTTCTGCTGCGGGCTGACCCGTCCGAAGACGGAGTTCTCGTCGAGGACCTTGGCCATGTCGTCCCGTTCGGTGGGGAGCCCCCGGGAGTCGACGGTGTTCTCCGCGCCCGGCAGGCCCAGCTTGCCGGCGACCGCGCCCACGGAGACGGCGTTGTCGCCGGAGATGACCTTGGCCTTGACGTCCTGGTCGTCGAAGTAGCGCAGCGTGTCGGCGGCGTCGGGGCGCAGCCGCTGTTCCAGGACGACCAGGGCGGTCGGCCGGGCACCGGTGGCGACGGCCGCGTCGTCCAGTTCGAGGGCGGACCGGGCCAGCAGGAGGACCCGCAGGCCCTGCTCGTTGAGGCCGTCGATCTCGTCGAGGGCCGGGTCCCCGGCGGGGAGGAGCACGTCGGGGGCGCCGAGCAGCCAGGTGTTGTTCTCGCCGTCGCCCTCGCTGAAGCTGGCGCCGCTGTACTTGCGGGCCGAGGAGAACGGCAGCGACTCGGTGCAGCGCCACTCCGCGCTGTCGGGGTAGGCGTCGATGATCGCCTGGAGGCTGGCGTTGGGCCGGGGGTCGGACTCGCCGAGGGCGCCGAGCACCTTCCTGACGTACGCCGGGTCCGTGCCGCCGAGCGCGCGGAGCTCGGTGACGTCCATGCCGCCCTCGGTGAGGGTGCCGGTCTTGTCGAGGCAGACCACGTCGACGCGGGCGAGGCCCTCGATGGCGGGCAGCTCCTGGACCAGGCACTGCTTGCGGCCGAGCCGGATGACGCCGATCGCGAAGGCCACGGAGGTGAGGAGGACGAGGCCCTCGGGGATCATCGGGACGATACCGCCGACGGTCCGGGCGATGGCGTCCTTGAAGTTGTCGTCCTTGACGATCAGCTGGCTGATGATCAGGCCGATCGAGGTCGGGATCATCATCCAGGTGACGTACTTGAGGATGGTGGAGATGCCGGTGCGCAGCTCGGAGTGGACGAGCGTGAAGCGGGAGGCCTCTTCGGCCAGCTGGGCGGCGTAGGCCTCGCGGCCGACCTTGGTGGCGGTGAAGGCGCCGCCGCCCGCGACGACGAAGGAGCCGGACATGACCTGGTCGCCGGGCTTCTTCAGGACGGGGTCGGCCTCACCGGTGAGCAGGGACTCGTCGATCTCCAGGCCGTCGGCCTCACCGACGGACCCGTCGACGACGACCTTGTCGCCGGGGCCGAGTTCGATGACGTCGCCGAGGACGATCTCGGAGGTGGAGATCTCGGCGGTCCGGCCGTCGCGGCGGACACTCGGTTTGGCCTCGCCGATGACGGCGAGGCCGTCGAGGGTCTTCTTGGCGCGCAGTTCCTGGACGATGCCGATGCCGGTGTTCGCGATGATCACGAAGCCGAAGAGGCTGTCCTGGATCGGGGCGACGAAGAGCATGATCACCCAGAGCACGCCGATGATCGCGTTGAACCGGGTGAAGACGTTGCCGCGGACGATGTCGATCGTGGCGCGGCTGCTGCGGACGGGGACGTCGTTGACCTCACCGCGCGCGACGCGCTCGGCGACCTCGGTGGTGGTCAGCCCGGCGGGCCTGAACCGCGGCGCGGGCAGCCGCACCGGGTGGACCGGGTCGAGCTCGGCCCCCGCGTCGATGGCGGCGCCGCCCCGGTCCGGCCCGTCCTGATCGATCCTCGCCCGCTGCGTCATGCTTTCGACGGTAAGGGGGGTTTCGGGGCTTCACCCGCCGAGAGGGCGGAAGATCCGACCTCAGGATGACCCGAATCGTCCCCCGGTAGCGCGCCCGGGGAGGCCCCGGTAGCGCGCCGGGGAGGCTACTGGCCGGCCTGCGGTCCGGGCTCCGTCCGCGCGGCCCCGGCGGCCCGCTCCGCGGCGTGGCGCTTGAGGGCGGCGTCGCGGCCGCGGACGTACCAGATGCCGATCAGGCCGAGGAAGCCGCCGGCCGCGCAGGTCCAGACCCACCACAGCAGTCCCCGGTCGGCGAACCAGCCGTAGAAGGGGAGCTGGACCACGAACATGGCGAACCAGAGGATCGTGCCGCCGGTGACGGTGGCGACGACCGGCCCCTCCAGGGGCTCGGGCGCCTCGTGCTTCGCAGTCCATTTCGCCATACGGCAAGTCTAGGTGCGCGGATTCGTTGTCTACGCGCGGAGATGGACGCTCCTTCGTTCATGTGTTCATACTGAAACGATGTGGGCGTGGCCCATTTTCTTCGTATGAACCACCCAATGAGGACCGTATGAGCACTCCGGCCCCCACCTCCGCGCCCGCCACCGCGGCCCCCCTCCCGGAGCCCTCCCCCCAGGGACCGTCGGGCCTGGACCGCTATTTCAAGATCTCCGAGCGCGGTTCGACCGTCGCCCGTGAGGTCCGCGGCGGCCTGGCGACCTTCTTCGCGATGGCCTACATCATCGTGCTGAACCCGATCATCCTGGGCAGCGCGAAGGACATGTACGGGCACCAGCTCGACGGCGGCCAGCTCGTCACCGCCACCGTCCTGACGGCCGCCTTCACCACGCTCCTCATGGGCGTCATCGGCAACGTCCCGATCGCGCTGGCCGCCGGCCTCGGCGTCAACACGGTCGTCGCGCTCCAGCTCGCCCCGCGCATGAGCTGGGCCGACGCCATGGGCATGGTGGTCCTGGCCGGCTTCGTGGTGATGCTGCTCGTCGCCACCGGCCTGCGCGAGCGGGTCATGAACGCCGTCCCGGTGGGCCTGCGCAAGGGCATCGCGATCGGCATCGGCCTGTTCATCATGCTGATCGGCCTGGTCGACTCGGGCTTCGTCTCCCGCATCCCGGACGCCGCGCACACCACCGTCCCGCTCCAGCTCGGCAGCAACGGCCACCTGCACGGCTGGCCCGTGCTGATCTTCGTCGTCGGCGTGCTGCTCACCCTCGCCCTGCTGATCCGCAAGACGCCGGGCGCGATCCTGATCTCCATCGTGGTGATGACCGTCGTCGCGGTCGGCGTCCAGCTGATCACCGAGCTGCCGAACGAGGCCTGGGGCCTGACCGTCCCCGAGTGGCCGGGCAACCCGGTGGCCGCGCCCGACTTCGGGCTCGTCGGCCAGGTGAGCCTGTTCGGCGGCTTCGGCAAGGTCGGGATGCTGACCGGCCTCCTCTTCGTCTTCACCGTGCTGCTGTCCTGCTTCTTCGACGCGATGGGCACGATCCTGGGCGTCGGCGACGAGGCGAAGCTGATCGACAAGAACGGCGACTTCCCCGGCATCAACAAGGTCCTGCTGATCGACGGCCTGGCCGTCGCCTCCGGCGGCGCGACCTCCTCCTCCGCCACCACCTGCTTCGTGGAGTCCACGGCCGGGGTCGGCGAGGGCGCCCGTACGGGCCTGGCGAACGTCGTGACGGGCGGCCTCTTCGCCGTGGCGCTGTTCCTGACCCCGCTCGCCACCATGGTCCCCTCCCAGGCGGCCACCCCCGCCCTGGTGGCGGTCGGCTTCCTGATCCTGGCGGGCTCGGTCAAGGACATCGACTGGAGCGACTTCACCATCGCCGTCCCGGCCTTCCTGGCCATGGTGACGATGCCCTTCACCTACTCGATCACCAACGGCATCGGCATCGGCTTCGTGAGCTTCTGCGCACTGCGCCTGGCGACCGGCCGCGGCCGCGAGGTCCCGGCGGCCATGTACGTCGTGTCGGCCGTGTTCGTCTTCTACTACGCGATGCCGGCGCTCGGCCTCACGTGAGCCCCGCCTGCGCCCCACCCGGTCGCACGTGATCAGGTGAGCCCGTAGAACTTCTCTGTCTCGTCGACGGCCGCGCCCAAGCGCTCGTCGAAGTCGTCGCGAATGAGCGTCCGGACCACATAGTCCTGGACGCTCATTCCGCGTTTGGCGGCATGAGTCCGGAGCCTGTCGAGGAGCTCCCCGTCTATGCGCATGCTCAGCACATGTGTCCCCATGCCGAAAGAGTCGGGGCAGAGGGTACGGACGCGTGTCACTTTCCACCGCCGACTCACCCGTACGAGTGACGGACCATAAGCGGTGTTATTTAGGTTGGGTAATGAGTTACTCTAAAGACATGCACGACCTTTCCCATGGCGACGACGCTGCCGCCGTGAACGACCTCCGCTCCGCCGTCATGCGACTGGGCCGGCGCCTGAAGCACCAGCGCGTCGACGAGTCGCTGAGCCCGACCGAGATGTCGGTCCTCGGCACCCTCGCCCGCTGCGGCCAGGCCACGCCTGGCGAGCTGGCCCGGCGCGAGCACGTACAGCCGCCGTCGATGACACGCATCGTCGCGCTGCTGGAGGCCAAGGGACTGGTCACGCTGGAGCCGCACCCGGACGACCGCCGCCAGAAGGTGGTCCGCCAGACGGAGGAAGCCGAGGCGATGCTCGAAGAGAGCCGCCGCAAGCGCAACGCCTTCCTGGCCGGGCTCGCGGCCGAGCTGACCGAGGACGAATGGGCCAAGCTGCGCGAGGCCGCACCCGTCCTGGAGAAGCTCGCGCACCTGTAGGAACGACGCCAGGAGGCGAACGCTTTTGAGTACGGGAAACGGAGCAGACTCCGCACCCGGCCACATATCCACCCCCGCTGGGACACCGGCGGGCAACCCCGCGGGCAAGAGCCCAGCGGCACCTCCCGGCAGCGGCCGGGGGATGTTCAGCTCGCTGAAGATCCGGAACTACCGGCTCTTCGCGACCGGTCAGGCCGTCTCGAACACCGGCACCTGGATGCAGCGCATCGCGCAGGACTGGCTGGTCCTCTCCCTGACCGGCTCCGCGTCCGCCGTCGGCATCACCATCGCCCTGCAGTTCCTGCCGATGCTGATGTTCGGCCTCTACGGAGGCGTACTCGCCGACCGGCTGCCGAAGCGGCCCCTGCTGGTCGCCACACAGAGCGCGATGGGCCTGACGGGAATCGCCCTCGCCGCGCTGACCCTGGCGGGACACGTCCAGGTCTGGCACGTCTACCTCGCCGCGTTCCTGCTCGGCCTGGTCACCGTCGTGGACAACCCGGCGCGGCAGACCTTCGTCCCGGAGATGGTCGGCAAGGCGCAGCTCGCCAACGCCGTCAGCCTGAACTCGGCCAACTTCCAGTCCGCTCGGCTGGTCGGCCCGGCGATCGCCGGTGTACTGATCACCGCCGTCGGCTCCGGCTGGGCCTTCCTGCTGAACGGACTGTCCTTCGCCGCGCCCGTCGCCGGTCTCCTGATGATGCGCACGGCGGAACTGCACCCCGTCGAGCCCCGGCCCCGCGCCAAGGGGCAGCTCCGCGAAGGCCTGCACTACGTCGCCGGCCGGCCGGAGCTGATCTGGCCGATCGTGCTCGTGGGCTTCATCGGCACCTTCGGGTTCAACTTCCCCATCTGGCTGTCGGCGTTCGTGAGCGACGTCTTCCACGGGGACGCGGGCACCTACGGGCTGTTCAACACCCTGATCGCGGTCGGCTCCCTGGCGGGCGCCCTGCTCGCGGCCCGGCGCGGCCACTCCCGGCTGCGGCTGCTGGTGACGGCGGCCGTGCTCTTCTCGGGCCTGCTGCTCGTGACCGCCTTCGCACCCGGCTTCTGGCTGTTCGCCGCGCTGCTCGTACCGATCGGCGTCTTCGGCCTGACGGTCAACGTGACGGCGAACTCCAGCGTGCAGATGGCGACCGACCCCGAGATGCGGGGGCGGGTCATGGCCCTGTTCATGATGGTCTTCACCGGCGGCACCCCGCTCGGCGCCCCGCTGCTGGGCTGGATCACGGACACCTACGGCGCGCGGACCGGCATGGCCGCGGGCGGCGCGATCTCGCTGCTCGCCTCCGCGGCGATCGCGGTGGTCCTGGCCCGCGTGGGCAACCTGCGGCTGCGGGTGGACCGCCGCGGGGTGGCGTTCGTCCCGGCGGCGCGGGAGCGTGAGCTGGTCGCTGCCGCCTGACCCCGGGGGGCACCTGGGGCCCGGCCCGCGGGACTCCGTCCCAGACCCCGCACGCCCCGCACGCCCCGCACGCCGGCGGGGCCGGAGTCCGGCCGATGGCGCCCCACAGGGGTGCGCCGCGGGCGCCGGGGTGCCCGCAGGGCGGGGCCGGCCCCGGCGGCGGAGCCCCCGGCACCGGCGCCGCGGCCGACGGACGGCACGGCTACCGGCCAGCGGGTGCCGCGGCCGCAAGCCGCGGCCACAAGCCGTGGCCGGAGGGTTGCCGGGCGCGGCGTCCGGTGCGGTCCGACGACGCGTCGAAGCACAGTGCGGGGCTGCGACCCGGTGCTCTGCCCGTCACAGCACCAGGTCCTGTCGTCAAAGTGGCGTCGGTCAGGCCCGCGGCGTTCCCCCGGCTACCTCCCCCAGACGCCGTCCGGGTGGGACCCCCGGGGAGGGGCCTCCAGGTGCCGTGCATCGCAAGGCGGAGGGGCGCCCCGAGTACTGGACGTACTCGGGCGCCCCGACGACGCGGCGAGGCGCCGTGCCTGGGGGTACCTCCCAGCGGTAGCTGGGGGAGCGCCTCGGCCCGGTGGACCCTGCCCGTCACAGCACTAGGCTCGGCCGCATGAGACTGTTCGCCGCCGTCCTGCTGCCCGAAGAGGCCATGGCCGAGCTGCGGGACGCCGTACGCCCGCTGCGCGACAACCGGTTGAAGTGGACCGGCGAGCCCGGCTGGCACTTCACGCTCGCCTTCATGGGCGACGTACGGGACGAGGTGCTCCCCGACCTGCACGCCCGGCTCGCGCGCGCCGCGGCGCGCACCGAGCCGTTCGCGCTCCGCCTCCACGGCGCCGGGCACTTCGGCAACCGCTCGCTGTGGACGGGCGCCGCCGGCGACCTCGACGCGATGCGGCTGCTCGCGGAGCGGGCCGATGCCGCCGCCCGGCGGGCCGGGGTACCCATGGAGCAGCACCGCCGCTACACCCCGCACCTCACCCTGGGCCGGTCCCGGGACGACGCGGTCCGGCTGCGCCCCTACCTGGACGCCCTCGCGGGCTTCGAGGGCACGCCCTGGCGGGCCGACACCCTCAGCCTCGTCCGCAGCAACCTGCCCGTCAGCGGCGTCCCCGGCGAACAGCCGCGCTACGAGACCGTCGGCTCCTGGCCGCTGGGCCCCGGTTCCGACGCGGCCTGACCCGGCACGATCCTGGCTCCGACGGGCCCGGGGACGCCCGAGCGCGGGGACGCCCGAGCGCGGGGACACACGGCAGCCGGCCCTCCCGCACGGTGCGGACGCCCGTCTCGAAGCGGCGGGCCGACAGCAGCAGCCGTACCCGCCAGCCGCACCGCACCGCACCGCAAGGTGGGCGGGGGCGGAGCCCGCCGGGAAGCGCACGCCCGCCGAGGGGGAGAACGGCCCGCGCGGAGTGAGGGCGGTGGCGGTGGTGGCGTTCCGATCAGGCGTCGTGCGTGGTGATGGCGTAGCCCTCGGGCCCCGTGAAGGTGAACATCCTGCCGAACGGGCCGTCCTCGGGTGCCTTCACGATGGGGACCCCGGCGGCCCGGAGCCTGTCGTGCAGGCCCTGCGCGTCAGGGGTCCGGAACCACAGGGCGACGCCGAGACCGGGCCTCGCGGCGGCGTCGAGATCCACGCCCGGCAGCGGCTCGCGGACGGCGAACGGGATGGGTTCGGTGGCGAACACCACCGCGTGGGGCGGCGAGACGGGCGCCCGGCGCAGCCCCAGGTGGTTCTCGTAGAAGGCGGCGGCCGCTTCCACGTCGCGCACCTGCAAGGCGATGAAGTCCGGCCCGGTCACGGTGTCGGTGCTGGTGTCGGTCATGCGTACTCCTCGGTCCACGGCCGTCCCATGTCAGGACTTTGACATAGGGGAAGTTAGGCGTCACCGCGCCCGCATGTCAAACTCCTGACATGTATGACGACGTGACCGAGCGCCTGGGGTACCGCCTCAAGCGCGCCGCCGCCGCCCTGCGCGGCGCGATGGACAAGGCGCTGCGCGAGTACGGCCTGACCGTGCCGCAGTACGCCTGCCTCGAACTCCTCGACCAGCGCCCCGGGCTGTCCAACGCCGAGCTGGCCCGCGGCACCTTCGTCACGCGGCAGTCCATGAACGTCGTCCTGCGCGGACTGCAGGACGGCGGGCTGATCACCCGCCCGGCCACCACCGACCGCGGCCGCGCCCTGCCCGCCCACCTCACCGAGGAGGGCCACCGCCGTCTCGCGGCGGCGCGCTCCGCCGTCTACGCCATCGACCAGCGCATGTCCGAGGCCGTCCCGGAGCACCGCCTCACCGAGCTCCTCGCCGACCTCGACCGTATGGCGGCGGCGGTCGAGGGGTGAGAACGGCCACGGCCCCGCCCCTCCGTGCGAGGGGCGGGGCCGGTCGCGTTAGTCTCGACGCGTGGATCCCAAGACCAGAAACCGCGTGATGGCCGGTGTGCTCGTACTGATGTTCGTCGTGGTGGCCGTGGCCGCCGCCGTCGGCCAGTAGCCCGCCGCCGCTACCAGGCGAACGCCTCCGGCGACGGCCCGGGACCGGGGAAGACCTCGTCCAGGCCCGCCAGCAGCTCCTGCGACAGCTCCAGCTCGACCGCGCGCAGCGCCGAGTCGAGCTGCTCCTGTGTCCGCGGCCCGACGATCGGTCCCGTGACCCCGGGACGGGTCAGCAGCCAGGCCAGCGCCACCTCCCCCGGCTCCAGACCGTGCTTGTCCAGCAGGTCCTCGTACGCCTGCACCTGCGCGCGTACCGAGCTGCTGGACAGCGCGTCCGCCGAACGGCCCGAAGCGCTGCGCCCCGACTCGGCGGCCTTGCGGATGGCGCCGCCCAGCAGGCCCCCGTGCAGCGGGGACCACGGGATCACGCCGAGCCCGTACGCCTCGGCGGCCGGGATGACCTCCATCTCCGCGCGCCGCTCGGCGAGGTTGTAGAGGCACTGCTCGCTGACCAGCCCGAGCCGCCCGGTGCGGGCCGCGGTCTCGTTGGCCTGGGCGATCTTCCAGCCGGGGAAGTTCGAGGAACCCGCGTAGAGGATCTTGCCCTGCTGGACGAGGACCTCGACGGCCTGCCAGATCTCCTCGAAGGGGGTACGCCGGTCCACGTGGTGGAACTGGTAGAGGTCGATGTAGTCCGTCTGGAGCCGCTTGAGGCTGGCGTCGACGGCCCGCCGGATGTTCAGCGCCGACAGGCGGTCGTAGTTGGGCCAGGCCTCGCCCTCGGCGGCCATGCTGGCGTAGACCTTGGTGGCGAGCACCGTCTTCTCGCGCCGACGGCCGCCCTGGGCGAACCAGGTGCCGATGATCTCCTCGGTGCGGCCCTTGTTCTCACCCCACCCGTACACATTGGCCGTGTCGAAGAAGTTGATGCCCGCGTCCTGGGCGGAGTCCATGATCGAGTGGCTTTCGGGCTCCCCGGTCTGGGGGCCGAAGTTCATGGTGCCGAGTACAAGTCGGCTGACCTTGAGTCCGGTGCGTCCGAGCTGCGTGTACTTCATGGGGCACTAGCCAACTGCCTGGAGTGGACTCCAGGCAAGACCCCGCCGTGACGGGCGTGTTACAGCCCCCGGTACGGGCCCCCGATGCCCCAGGCCTGGTGGAGGACGGCCGCGAACTCCCCCGCCAGGCGGTGCTCGCCCGAGGCGTTGGGGTGGGTGCCGTCGTAGGTGTCGTGGTGGATGTCGTACGCCTGCGGGCGCGCTGCCAGCAGGATCGGCGAGGCGCCGGTGGTCAGATCGGCCACCGCCTTCGCCAGGAGCTCGTTGAAGCGGGCCACCTCGGCCGCGAACGGGGCGTCCTCCTCGGCCCGGACGTTCGGGATGACGGGGAGGAGGACCATCCGTACGGCCGGACGGGCCTCGCGCGCGGCCGCGATGAAGCGGCGGGCGTTGGCGGCGGTCTCGTCGGCCTTGGTGTAGAAGCCGAGGTCGATCAGGCCGAGGGAGACGAGCAGGACGTCGGCCCGGGCCTCGCGGACCGCGGGGCCGATCAGCGGGGCCATGTGCTGCCAGCCCTCGCCCCAGCCGGCCAGGTGGCGGCGGGCGTCCGCGGGGAAGTCCGGGTCGGCGTACTCGTGGCTGGTGGGCGCGTCGGTGGAGGTGTCGTACAGCTCGCTGCGCGGGCCGACGATCGAGCAGGGGCCGCCGAGGGTCGCACCCAGGTGCTGCCACATCCGGTAGCGCCAGGTGTAGTCGCCGGCGCGTCCGATGGTCATGGAGTCGCCGACGAACATGAAACGCATCCGGTCATCATCGCGGATCGCGCGACAGGAGCATCTGTGATGCCGGACACGCGGCACGGCCTGGCAGGCTTGGGGGATGCGCCTGCTGCCGGTCCTGTCCGCCTCCGCCGCCCTCGCTCTCGCCCTGCTGCCGACGGCGGCCCTCGCGGCGGGGGGCTCCGGGGCGTCGTCGTTCACGATCAGCGATCCGCGGATCAAGGAATCGAGCGGGCTGGCGGCCAGCCGGATCCACCCCGGCGTGTACTGGACGCACAACGACAGCGACGACGGCCCGTACGTCTACGCGGTGGACTCGGCGACCGGCAGGACGGTGGCCCGGGTCACGCTGACCGGCATCGGCAGGCCCCGCGACGTCGAGGCGATCTCGCTGGGGCCGGACGGGCAGTTGTACGTCGGTGACATCGGGGACAACCGGGACGGCACCTGGGACCACGTGTGGATCTACCGGTTCCCGGAGCCGAAGGAGCTGGGCGACACCACGGTCAAGGCCGCGCAGTTCACGGTGCGGTACGCGGACGGGCCGCGGAACGCTGAGGCCCTGATGGTGCATCCGGTGACGGGCCGGGTGTACATCGCGAGCAAGAACGAGAGCAAGGGCGGCCTCTACGAGGGTCCGGAGCAGCTGTCGGCGAGCGGGACGAACGTGTTCCGGCGGGTCGCGGACGTGCCGTGGGTGACGGACGGGGCCTTCTCCCCCGACGGGAGCCGTCTGGCCCTGCGGGGCTATTTCACGGCGCGTGCGTACCCCTGGAAGGACGGCCGGCCGGAGGGCGCGGGCGAGCGGGTGGACGCGCCGTGGCAGGGACAGGCGGAGTCGGTGACGTACGCGGCGGACGGGTCGGCGCTGATGTTCGGCTCGGAGGGTGCCGACAGCCGTGTCATCGCGGTCCCGCTGACCGCGGCGGCTCCCTCCGCCTCCGCCTCCCCTTCGCCGCAGCCCGGCGCCCCCGCGGAGAAGGCCCCTTCCCCGGAGCCGCCCGGCAGCTTCACCAAGGGAGCCCTCGTCCTGGCGGTCGCCCTGGCCCTGACCCTCGCCGCGAAGCGCCTCTTCCGCCGCCGCGGCCCGGCGAAGTAGCCCTGCCGGGCAGCCTGCCGGTTCCCGGCGCGGCGCGCACCACGCCCGCCCGCCTGTCCGACCCGACCCCGGGCCGCTGCCCGGCCACCAGGACACCGCAGGGGCGCTGCACCACGCCCGCCCGCGGCCCGGCCGCTGGGACCTCCGCGGGACTGCTGCTCCGCGCCCGCCTCCGACCCGACCCCCGGGCCGCTGCCCGGCCACCGGGGCCGCGGCGCAGTCCCCGCCCCCGGTCCGACCCGACCCCCGGGAACTGCGGCCCGGCCGCCAGGACACCGCAGGAGCGCTGCACCACGCCCGCCCGCGGCCCGGCCGCTGGGACGGACCGCGACCCGGCTTCCCCCGAGCCGCTGCCCGGCCGCCAGGACACCGCAGAGGTGCTGCACCACGCCCGCCTGCGTCCGGGCCGCCGGGACCGCGACCCGGCCGCCGGGGCCGCGGCGCAGTGCCCGCCCCGCGCCCGAAGCGCCGACGGGGCCGGAATTGCCCCGTGGGCAATTCCAGCCCGGGCGCGGGGTTGCGCTGCGCGCCCTGTCGGGCAGCCGCCCGGCACGGCCCCGCCCGGGGCACCCCGGCGGCAGCCGGGGAGTTCGCGGGGCGGGGTCCGGGGGGCGGGGGCAGGGCCCCGGCAGCGGCGGCGCGGCGGGTCACTCCTCCCGGATCGGGATGCGGCCGTTCAGCGGACCGCTCGGCGCGGAGCCGTCCGCGGCCGCGGGACCGGCGGGGCCGGGGGTCTGCTGGGACATCGACGCCAGCAGCTGGCGGGCCACGCCCAGACCCGTGCCGCCCATCGTCAGCGCCTTCGCGAACATCTCCGACATGCCCTCCGCCCCGTTGAGCAGGACCATGTGCTCCACGTTCCCGAAGGCCCCCGCGCCCGCCTCCACGATCGCCGGCCAGTTCTCGGCCAGCTGCTGCGCGACGACCGCCTCCTGGTTCTCCGCCAGGGCCGCCGCCCGTGCCTTGATCGCCTCCGCCTCGGCGAGACCCTTCGCCTTCGCCGACGCGGCTTCCGCGAGACCCCGCGCCTGCGTGGCCGCCGCCTCCGCCTCACCCGTGGCCCTGGTCGCGGTCGCCGCCGCGAGACCCCGGGCCTCCGTGGCCTTGGCGTCGGCCGCGGCCGCCGTCGTCACCCGCGTGGCCTCCGCGGCGGCCGCCAGCTCCGTCTCCTTCGCCTTGGCCTGCGCCGCCGAGATCCGGGCGTCGCGCTCGGCCTCCGCCCGGGTCCGCGTCTCGTACGCCGCCGCGTCCGCGGGCTTGCGCACGTCCGCCTGCAGCTGCTGCTCGCGCCGGTGCGCCTCCAGCTCCGCGACCCGGGTCTCCTGCACGACGACCTCCTGCCGCGCGGCCGCCTCCGACAGCGGGCCCGCCTGCCGGGCCGTCGCCGCGGCCTTGTCCCGCTCGGCCTGGTAGCCGGCCTGGAGGATCTCGCTGTCGCGGGTGGCCTCCGACATCCGGGCGAACGCGGCCTGTTCGGCCTCGGTCGCCAGCCGGTTCGCCTCCGCCTGCGCGATCCGCGCGTCCCGCTGCACGGCGGCGGCGTGCGGCATCGCCAGGTTCTTGATGTAGCCCGTCGGGTCCTCGATCTCGTGGATCTGGAGCGAGTCGACGATCAGGCCCAGCTTCTCCATCTCGGTACCGCAGGCCGCCCGGGTCTGCCCGGTGAGCTTCTCCCGGTCCCGGATCATGTCCTCGACCGTCAACCCGCCCACGATGGACCGGAGATGGCCGGCGAAGACGATGTGCACCCGCTCGGGCATCATCTTCTGCTGGTCCAGGAAGCGGCGCGCGGCATTGGCGATGGACACGAAGTCGTCGCCGATCTTGAAGATCACCACGCCCTTGACCCGCAGCGGGATGCCCTGGTGGGTCACGCAGTCCACGTTCAGCTGCGTCTCGTTGAGGTCCAGCGACAGTTTCCGCACCGCCTGCACCCCGGGCAGGACCAGCGTCCCGCGCCCGGTGACGATCCGGAACCCCATCCCCTCGCCGATGCCCTCGGTCTTGTGCGCCGACCCGGAGATGACGAGCGCCTCGTTGGGTTCGGCCACCCGCCACATGAGCTTGAACAGGCCGATCAGAGCCAGAATTGCGGCGAGAACGATTCCCGCCACGACGCCGATAGCCATCGGCAACGCCCCCTTATCGCGGTGCCGTTCGACACCGACGAGGGCGAGTCTGCGCCTGCCCGGCGCCGGCGGGAAGACGCGCGGGACGTCTTGTCGCCATCTTGATACGCACAGGTCGCGCGGGGGCTCAGTTGTCGTAGGCCGCCATCACGTACACCGTGCGCGGCGGCAGGTACTCGACCACCGTCACCACCGTCCCGACGGCCAGCCGGCCGGTGCCCTGGACGGGGTAGGCGAGGAAGTGCTCGGCCCCGCCCCGGATCCGTACGATCACCTCGCCGACCAGCCCCGGCCCGACGGTCCCGGTCACCCGCCCGGGCATCCCCACCATGTCCACGTCGTCGTCCCCCATGGCCCGAGGGTACGCCGCCGCACCGGCCGGCCGGGGCTCCGCGGGGGAGTCCGGCGCGCGGCGCGGAGGCCTACGGAGGCCTACGAG
The DNA here is from genome assembly GCF_042267665.1 of Streptomyces sp. NPDC056224. Taxonomy (NCBI): domain Bacteria; kingdom Bacillati; phylum Actinomycetota; class Actinomycetes; order Kitasatosporales; family Streptomycetaceae; genus Streptomyces; species Streptomyces sp. NPDC056224. The sequence continues at coordinate 71,426 of NZ_JBHJTK010000006.1, read as the reverse complement.
TGGCCCAGGTCCGCGGCGGGGAGGTCCGAGACCGGGACCGAGCCGGTGTCGGGGGCCGGGCGCAGGAGGAACTCGTCCGAGGCCATCGAGTCGAGCACCGGCGGAGCCGGCCGCAGCGGAGCCGGCATGACCGCGGCCTCCGAGTGCCCGCCGCAGCCGTACGACAGGGAGACCAGCCGGCCGTCGGCCGGGCTGAACTCGTTCGCGCAGACACCGAAGGCCTGGCCCAGCGAGCCGCCGATCGCGACCAGGAAGCCGCAGGAGACGCACGACGCGGGCGCCGCCTGCGCCATCGGGGTCTTCCCGCCGAACGACTCGTCCCAGCGGTCGGCCGCGGTGTGCAGCCCGTACCGCGACAGCACGCGGGCGCGCCGCATGCCCAGTTCCTCGGCGACCGAGGTGATGGAGCCGCGCACCGGGACCACCATGCGGTCGGTGACGTCGGCGTCCTCCGCCTCGACCAGTTCGGCCATCTCGGTGGAGACCACCGAGTTCGGCGGCGGGGCGTCCTCGCCCGACCAGCCCGGCTCCAGGCGCAGGTCGTCGGAGTCGGTGGGCAGCAGGTCGCCCGGGCCCATGTCGCCGGGGCGCAGCCGCTCGCTCCACGGCACCCATTCGGGGGCCAGGAGGGCGTCGTCGCCGGGCAGGAGCACCGTCTCGTCGAGGGTGACGTTCTTCGCGCGGGAGGCCCGGGTCACGGTGACGGCCCAGCGCCAGCCCCGGTAGCCCGGTTCCTTGGACTCGAAGAAGTGCGTGACGACCCGGTCACCCTCCGCCACGGCGGAGACGTGCGCGCCCACCACTCCGGGGAAGGCGGCCTCCTCGGCCGCCGCTCGGGCGAGTTCTACCGCCTCGACGCACAGACGGTCGGGGGTACGCGGGGTACGGCTTCGCGTCGTCGCAGCACTCACTGGTCTCGTTCTCTCCTACGCCGTCTCACGAGTGCGCCGTCCGTACTGTCGTCCACAACGACCCGTCGGTCCTGTCCGTACGTGGAGCGGGCGGAGCGGACCAGAGGGCCGCGTCGACGTCCGCACCCGATCGGACTCCGGGCGCACCTTTATGCGATCCATTCTGCGGGATCGCGAAGAGGCGCGCGGCCAAGAGCAACCGCCGGTGGCGCGCTACGCACGCTACCTCCTCCGAAGCCTTGGGCCCACATGCAAGGTCCGATTCGCGGACAAGCCCGTGGGTTAAGGCGCGGGTGAAGGCGCGTCCGCGACGCGCCGGGAGGGGTCCGGGAGGGCCCGGTGGGGCACTATGGCCAGGTGGCACCCGTACGGTCGTCCGGCGACGGCTCGGGACCGGCCAGGCGGGCCGGCCGGGCCCTGGGGCGTGCCCTGCACCTGCCGATCACCGGTACGGCGCGCGGCATCCGGCGTGTCACGCACGCGCACGGGGCGGGTGAATCGGGCCTCGGCAAGCTGATCGAGCTGCACGCCATCAACGGCGCCGGCGATGTGATGATCACGGTGGCGCTGGCCTCGACGGTGTTCTTCTCCGTACCCACGGACGAGGCACGCGGCCGGGTGGCCCTGTACCTGGGGATCACGATGCTCCCCTTCACCCTGCTGGCCCCGGTGATCGGGCCGCTGCTGGACCGGCTGCCGCACGGGCGGCGGGCGGCGATGGCGGCCGCGATGCTGGCCCGGGCCCTGCTGGCGCTGATGATGTCGGGCGCGGTCGCCACGGGCGGACTGGAGCTGTATCCGGCGGCCCTGGGGGTGCTGGTGGCGTCCAAGTCGTACGGAGTGGTGCGCAGCGCCGTGGTTCCGCGCCTCCTCCCGCACGGGTTCCCCCTCGTGAAGGCGAACTCCCGGGTCACGCTGGCCGGCCTGCTGGCCACGGGCGCGGCGGCGCCGGTGGGCGCCGCGCTGCACCTGATCGGGCCGGAGTGGCCGCTGTACGGGGCCTGCGTGATCTTCGTCTGGGGCACCTTCGCGGCGTTCACGCTGCCGCACAAGGTGGACGAGGCCAAGGGCGAGCGGCGGGCCCGGCTCTCCACGCACGAGGCGCACTCGAAGCGGCCGGGGCTGCGGACGGTCAGCCGCTCGGTCCTGTGCGGCCTGCTGGCGAACGCCTCGATGCGCGCGCTGTCCGGCTTCCTGATCTTCTTCCTGGCGTTCCTGCTGCGGGTGCATCCGCTGGCGGGACAGAGCGCGGCGGTGTCACTGGGGATCGTGGGCGTCTCGGCGGGCGTCGGGAACGCGTGCGGCACGGCGGTGGGTGCGTGGCTGCGGGCCAGGGCGCCCGAGGCGATCATCGCTGCGGTACTGAGCCTGACCCTGGTGGTCGCGATCCTGGCGGCGGCCTTCTTCAGCGGTCTCCTCGTCGCCGTGCTGGCCGCCACGGCGGGCTTCTGCCAGGCGCTGGCGAAGCTGTCGCTGGACGCGATGATCCAGCGGGACGTCCCGGAGTCGGTCCGCACCTCCGCCTTCGCCCGGTCGGAGACGCTGCTCCAGGTGGCGTGGGTGCTGGGCGGCGCGATCGGCATCGTCCTGCCGCTGAACGGCGCCCTGGGCATGTCGGTGGCGGCGGCCATGGTCGCCCTGGGCACCACGATGGCCTTCCGCGGCCTCGTGGGAGCCCCCCGCCACCACCACCCGGGCGCCTCCCGCCCGCGGGTGGCCTGAAGTCCGGGGGCGGGGCCGGGGCACCGGCGCCGCACCGGGAGACCCGCGCCACAGCAGGTCAGTGGTACCCCATGCAGCGGCGCGGCCCGGCGGCCCGATAGCCTTCGGCTCATGACCGCACCGCTTATCCCGGGTAGGGCCCGCCGCAGCGTCGCGGCCCTCGGAGCCGTTTCCGCCGGCTTCCTCCTCCTCTCCGCATGCGGGGACAAGCCGACGCCCCTGGCCACCGTGACGGTCGGCACCTCGTCGGTGTCCGCCGAGGCCGCCTGCCAAGAAGGCAAGGAGCCGCTCACGATGGAGAAGCTCCAGGAGTGCCTCACCGAGGCGAAGGCCGCCAAGACCATCGAGTACGGGCGGGGTGACACCCTGCGCCTCGGGGTCGAGCCCGAGGTCGTCGAGGGCGGCAAGAAGTGGCAGGCGGTCCTGGACGGCCAGCAGATCACCGAGCCGTCCGAGAACACCTACCGCAGCTTCCCGGGCGCCGACGTCTTCGCCACCGGTGGCCAGGGCGAGGCCCCCGCCTCGAAGAAGCTGGCCTTCGTCCAGCTCGGCGAGGACGGCAAGCCGCTCTCCGTCTGGACCATCAACCTCAAGCTCAAGTAACCGGACGGCGCCGGTGCGCGTGCTCGTCGTGACCGCGGTGGCGGCGGAGGCCGACTCCGTCGCTGCCGGTCTGTCCCCTCATCCGGACGCCCCCGGTCCCGAACCGCGCACCCTGGCCGGGGGCTACCGCGTCACCCGGCGGGACCTTCCGGGCGTCGCCTTCGACGTGCTCGTCGGGGGCGTCGGTCCGGCGGCGGCCGCCGCCGGCACCGCCACCGCCCTGGTCCTCGCCGACTACGCGCTCGTCGTCTCCGCGGGGATCGGCGGCGGGTTCCAGCCCGCCGCACCGCCCGGCTCCCTCGTGGTCGCGGACGCGATCGTCGCCGCCGACCTGGGCGCCGAGACCGCCGACGGCTTCCTGGACGTGCGGGCGCTCGGCTTCGGGCACAGCGTGCACCTGCCGCCGCCCGAGCTCGCCGCCCGCGCCGCCGAGGCGACCGGGGCGCTGCTCGCGCCCGTGCTGACCGTCTCCACCGTCACCGGGACCGCCGCCCGGGCCGCCGAGCTCTCCGCCCGGCACCCGATGGCCGGGGCCGAGGCCATGGAGGGCTTCGGGGTCGCGGAGGCGGCCGCCGCGCACGGGCTGCCCGTACTGGAGATCCGCGCCGTGTCCAACGCCGTGGGCCCGCGTGACCGTGCCGCCTGGCGGATCGGGGACGCGTTGGCCGCCCTCGCCGACGGCTTCCGCACGCTGGGGCCCGTACTCGCGAACTGGGGAGAACGCCATGAGCGGTAACGCCGTGAAGATCGCCTACTCGCCGTGCCCGAACGACACCTTCGTCTTCGATGCCTGGGCGCACGGCCGCGTCCCGGGCGCGCCCGCGCTCGACGTCACCTTCGCCGACATCGACATCACCAACGGCATGGCCGAGCGCGGTGAGCTGGACGTGCTGAAGGTGTCGTACGCCGTGCTGCCGTGGGTGCTGGAGGAGTACGCGCTGCTGCCCTGCGGCGGCGCCCTGGGGCGCGGCTGCGGCCCGCTGGTGCTCACCCGTGAGCCGGACGTGGACCTCGCCGGGAAGACGGTGGCCGTGCCCGGCGAACGCTCGACCGCCTACCTGCTGTTCCGGCTGTGGGCGGCGGACGTGCTCCCGGACGGGGTCGGCAAGGTCGTCGTGCTGCCGTTCAACGAGATCATGCCAGCGGTGCGCGACGGCCGGGTGGACGCCGGACTGGTCATCCACGAGGCCCGGTTCACCTATCAGGACTACGGGCTGCACTGCCTGGCCGACATGGGCGAGCACTGGGAGTCCACGACCGGCCTGCCCATCCCGCTCGGCGCGATCATCGCCAAGCGCTCGCTGGGCGAGCGGCGGCTGCGCGCGCTCGCCGAGTCCGCCCGTACGTCGGTGCGGATGGCCTGGGACGACCCGGAGGCGTCCCGGCCGTACGTACGCGCCCACGCCCAGGAGCTGGACCCGGCCGTCGCCGACCAGCACATCGGGCTCTACGTCAACGAGTTCACCGCCGCCCTCGGCGACGACGGGTACGCGGCCGTGCGCGGACTGCTGACGAGGGCGGCGGCCGAGGGTCTGGTACCGGCCATTTCGCCCGGCGCGCTGGCCTTCCCCTAGCCCCCCTTGCCCCCGGAAGGCCCGACGGGGCCCTCGGTACGACGGTGCCCCGCCACTCGCAAGAGTGGCGGGGCACCGGACTTCCCGGGGGGTCAGACGTCGAGCTGGTCGGCCACCGCGCGCAGCAGACCGGCGATCTTCGTACCGTGCACCTTGTCCGGGTAGCGGCCGCGCTCCAGCATCGGGGTGATGTTCTCCAGCAGGGTCGTGAGGTCCTGCACGATCGAGGCGAGCTCGTCGGGCTTGCGGCGCTGCGCCGCCGCGACGGACGGCGCCGGGTCCAGTACCGTCACCGAAAGTGCCTGGTCACCGCGTTGTCCGGCCACGACACCGAACTCGACGCGCTGGCCGGGCTTGAGGGAGTCGACCCCGGCAGGGAGCACCGACGAGTGGACGAAGACGTCGCCGCCGTCGTCGCGGGAGAGAAAGCCGAAGCCCTTCTCGCTGTTGAACCATTTGACCTTGCCGGTAGGCACGTCCGTCCTCTGTCCTTGTGCTCGTCGGGGTCCGGAACGCCGCGGAACGGCTCCGGATAACAGCGCAGCGGGCCATGGATGACCCGCCGCTTCAAGGCTAATGGCCGGGAGCCGGGTGACAAGACGTTCCCCGGTCCTTCGCGGGCGGCCGCTTCGGCCGCTCCGGCCTGGGAACTACCCTGGTCGGGTGACTGTTACTCCTCATTCCGACGAAGCACGGCCCGGCGACGCACTGGTGAAGACCGGCGGCATCGTGTTCATCGTGGGCGCCGTGGCCACCCTCGCGACGATGGCCCCGCTGTTCCTCGACGTCGAGCCGTTCCCGTCGTACGCGTGGGCCGTGTGCATGCTGATGGGCGTCGGCTTCGCCATCTCCGCGGCGGGCGTGCTCCGGTCGGCCGCGGCGCAGCGCAGGGCGGCCCGGGCCTCGCAGGCCTGACCCGGGCCGGGACGGCCCTCAGACCGGCTGCGCGGCGACGTACTGCGCGAGCCACCCCGGCAGCGCGGTGAGGTCCGGGAGCACCACGTCCGCGCCCGCCGCCCGCAGTTCCGGCTCGGGGCACGGGCCGGTCGGCACGACCACGGACAGCGCCCCGGCCGTGCGGGCCCCGCGTACGTCGCCCACGTGGTCACCGACGTAGACCTGCGCCCCGTACTCGCGCAGCGCCCCGGCCTTGGCCTCCGCCCAGAGCCAGCCGACGACGGCGTCGGGCTCGATGCCCAGGTGCTCCAGGTGCAGCCGGGCGTTGGGCTCGTGCTTGGCCGTGACGACGATCGCGCGGCCGCCGAGCGCCCGGACGGCCTCGATCGCCTCGCGCGCGCCCGGCATCGCCGGGGTCGGCCCGATGGCGTGCGTGGGATAGATCTCGCGGTAGCGGTCCGCCATGGCCGGGATCTCGGCCTGCGGGAACCAGTGCGCGAGCTCCTCGTCCAGCGGCGGCCCGAGCCGCGTGACCGCCTCGTCGGCGTCGATGAACGTACCCGTCTCGGCCGAAAGTGCCAGGTAGGCCGCCCTGATGCCCGGGCGCGAATCGATCAGGGTCATGTCGAGGTCGAAGCCGACGGTGAGGTTCATACCCGCCATTGTGCCGAGGCGGGCGTACAGCGGGCCGACGCCGGGCTTACGGCAGGGGAACGTACGCGCGGCCCCCGGCGCCGTCGAACCGCGGTGAGGGACGGGCCGGCCGAGACCGGCGGACGGCGGACGGCGGACGGCGGACGGCGGACGGCGGACGGGACGCGGCGGGGCCCGTCAACGGCGGCGGGCCCGCCACACCAGGTAGAGGACGGACGCCAGCGCCGCGCCCCGCAGCAGCCACGGCCACATCCCGTGCAGCACCCCGCTCACCTGGTCCTCGGCCAGGGTCTCGCCCCACTTCTCGTTCATCCGGCCCCACAGCCACACCAGCGCCCCCGCCAGCACCACGCCGGGCGGGCCGAAGACGGCCCACTTGCGCTCGGCGGGCCGCAGCACGCGGGAGGCGTACGGCAGCAGCCAGCCGACGACGAGCAGCAGCCAGTACCCGGTGACCACTCCGGCGAGGAGGAAGGCCGCGGCCACCATCAGGAACGCGTTCGGCCGGGGCCGGGGCGCGACGGCCGCCGCGGCTTCCGGCCCGGCGGCCTCCGCCGCCGCTCCCTTCCTCGCGCGCCGCCGCTCGCGCAGGAACCGTACGAGGCTCTTCGCGCGCCCCCGCGCCGGGCCGGGCGGCGGCGCCGACTGCTCCTCGTCCTCCTCCGGGGCGTCCTTGAACGGCTCCGGGAACTCGATCCCGCCCGCGAAGCCGTCGACCTGCGGGCCCCCGCCGTACCCGCCCGGGCCGACCCGCCACCAGTCGGGCTCCGCCCCGCCGGAAGCGCCGAGTTCGTCCAGACCGGCCAGGTGCGGCGGCACGTTCCGCGGCTCCGCCTCCTCGCGCGGAGGCGGCACCCGCTTGCGGCCCAGTCGGCCCGGACCCCGCTGGGTGGGCACCGCCGGGACCGGATCCGGAACCGCCCGGGAGGGTTCCGGCAGCGCGCCGACGGTGTCCAGCACCTCCTCCGGCGTGCCGATCCGCTGCAGGATGGCCCGGACCGCGGCCGGCGTCTCCGGGTCGTACTTGGCGCGCCGACGGTCGATCTCGTCCCGCAGCCCCGCCACCAGCCGCATCCGGTCGCCGGAGGAAAGCTGCCGCCGCTGCGCCAAGTCCCCGACACGGCTCAGATATTCGTAGACCAACTGGTCGCTTTCGATCCCCACGCCCCGGCTCCTCCCGTACCTCCCCCACTTCGTGGGGGGACCCCCAAACCGAAGGTAGCGCGTGCGCCCATGGAGCTGTCGCGGACGCAGCGGATACCGTGGACCGGATGGGGACCGGCCGACTGACCGGCCGACGCGACCAGGAGGCGACTGTGCCCGAGGAAAGCACTGCGGGAGGATCCGGCGGAGGCGGCGCCCCGCGTTCCCTCGCCGAGGCGCTGCGCGCCCGCGACGACTCGGCGCTCGCCGCGCTGCTGCACGCCCGCCCGGACCTGCTCAGCCCGGTGCCCGGCGACGTGACCCAGCTGGCCACCCGCGCCGGCACCCGGGCCTCGGTGGTGCGGGCGCTGGAGCGTCTGGACCGGTTCGCGCTGCAGACCGCAGAGGCCCTGGCGGTCGCCCCGGACCCGTGCCCGTACCGGGTGCTGGAATCGCTGCTGACCGGGGAGGAAGGCACCACCGGCGAGGACAACGGGGCGCGCGCCGCGCTCCCCCGCGCCCTGGCCACCCTGCGCGACCAGGCCCTGGTGTGGGGCGACGACGACCGGCTGCGCCTGGTGCGCACGGCCCGCGAACTGCTCGCGCCGTCGCCCCAGCGCCCGTCCCCGACCGGCCTCGGCCCCACCGTCGCCGAGGCCACGGCCGGGATGTCGCCGACCCGGATCCAGGAGATCGTGGCGGCCGCCGGACTGCCCGCCACCCACGACCCGGTGTCCGCGGTGTCGGCGCTGACCGGGCTGTTCACCGACCCGGAGCGGATGTCGGCCCTTCTGGACCAGGCCCCCGCGGAGGCCCACCAGGTGCTCGGGCGGCTCGTGTGGGGGCCGCCGTACGGGGAGGTCACCCCGAACCCGACCGCGCCGGTGCGCTGGCTGCGCGACCACGGGCTGCTGCTGCCCGCCACCGCGCGGACCGTGGTCCTGCCCCGCGAGGTGGCGCTGCACCTGCGCGGCGGGCTCGCGCACCGGGACACCGCGCCGGTGGCCCCGCCCGTTCCCGCGCACCGCGAGCACCGTCCACAGCTTGTGGACGCAAACGCCGCCGGGCAGGCGATGGGCGCGCTGTCGACCGTCGAGGAGCTGGTGAAGTCCTGGGAGTACGCGGGTCCGCCGGTGCTGCGCGCGGGCGGGCTCTCCGTACGGGACCTCAAGCGGACCGCGGCCACGCTGGACACCACCGAGTCCGCGGCGGCGTTCTGGATCGAACTCGCCTACGCCGCGGGCCTGCTGGCCGGCGACGGGGAGGCTGACGAACGGTACGCGCCCACCCCCGCCTTCGACGACTGGTGCGAACTGCCGCCCGCCGAGCGGTGGGCGGCGCTCGCGGCGGCCTGGCTGCCGGCCACCCGCACCGCCGGCCTGGTCGGCGAGCAGGACGCCAAGGGACGCACCCTCTCGGTGCTCGGCCCCGAACTCGACCGCTCCGCCGCCCCCGAGGTGCGCCGGCGCGTCCTGGAGCTCCTCGCCGCGCTGCCCGAGGGCGCCTCCCCCGACCCGGGCGCCCTGCTGGACCGGCTCGCGTGGGAGCGTCCCGTACGCGGCACCAGCGACCTGCGGGCCCGCCTCGCGCACTGGACGCTGACCGAGACGGAGATCCTCGGCGTCACCGGCCGGGGCGCGCTCAGCGGCTTCGGCCGTGCCCTGCTGGAACAGCGCGACCCGGCGCCGCTGCTGGGCCCGCTGCTGCCGGAGCCGGTGGATCACGTACTGCTGCAGGCCGACCTGACGGCCGTCGCCCCCGGCCCGCTGCGCCGGCCGCTCGGCGACACGATGGCGCTGCTCGCGGACGTGGAGTCCAAGGGCGGGGCGACGGTGTACCGCTTCACGCCCGGATCGGTGCGGCGCGCCCTGGACGCCGGGCACGCCGCCGCGGACCTGCACGCCTTCCTCAAGGAGCACAGCCGCACGCCGGTCCCGCAGCCGCTGGCCTACCTGATCGACGACGTCGCCCGGCGGCACGGGCACCTGCGGGTCGGTTCGGCTTCCTCGTACGTGCGCTGCGACGACGACGCGGTGCTGGGCGAGATCCTGGCCGACAAGCGGTCGGCCGGGCTGGGGCTGCGCCGCCTCGCGCCGACGGTGCTGGCCGCGCAGGCCGAAGCCACCGCCCTGCTGGAGGGGTTGCGGGCCATCGGGTACGCGCCGGCCGCGGAGTCCCGCACCGGCGACGTACTGGTGACCCGGGCCGACGCGCACCGCACGCCGGCCCGCTCGGCGCCCGTACCGGTGCCGGACGGTCCGCCGGTGCCGGACGAGACGCTGCTGGGGGCGGCCGTACGGGCGATCCGCGCGGGCGACCTGGCGGCGACGGCGGTGCGCAAGGAGCCGGCGGCCGCCGCGGTCGTGCCGGGCGAACTGCCGCGCACCAGCGCGGCGGAGACGCTGGCGACGGTGCAGGCGGCCGCGCTGACCGGGTCGGCGGTGTGGATCGGGTACGTGAACGCGGACGGGGCGGCGAGCCAACGGGTCATCGCCCCGGTGAGGGTGGAGGGCGGTTTCGTCACCGGCTACGACCACACGGCGGACGAAGTGCGGACGTACGCGCTGCACCGGATCACGGGGGTCGCGGAGCTGGCGGAGGACCACGTCTGACGCGCAGGCCCGGGCCGGGCGCGCGGGACCGGACCGGGCGCGCGGGACCGGGTCCAAAAGCGCTGGCCGGACGGGGGCCGGACCCCGCACCCTGGTCCGTATGTCCGACGCCGTGTCCTTCGAGGTACCCGACCGCCAGATCCGCGCCGCCCACACCGGCACCACGGTCACCGTCTACCAGGCGTACGCCCCGTCCCTCGGGGTGCCAGCGGCCCGTGACGGCCGCTTCCCGCCCGCCTGGAAGCGGGAGCGGATGACGTGGATCAAACCGTCGTTCCTGTGGATGATGTACCGCTGCGGCTGGGCCACCAAGGCCGACCAGGAGACGGTGCTGGCGATCGACGTCACCCGCGAGGGCTTCGACCGCGCGCTGCGCGAGGCCTGTCTGTCCCACTACGAGCCAGGTGTGCACGCGGACCGCGACACCTGGCAGCAGGCGCTGCGCGCGACGCCGGCCCGCGTCCAGTGGGACCCGGAGCGCGACCTCCACCTGAACCCGCTGCCCTACCGCTCGCTCCAGCTGGGCCTGTCGGGGCCCGCCTCGCGGGCCTACGCCGACGAGTGGACGGTCGCCGTCCGGGACGTCACCCCGCTGGCCCGGGAGATCCACGGCCTGATCCGCTCCGGGGACGGGGCGGCGGCGCGCGCCCTGCTGCCCGTGGAAACCCCGTACGCCTCGGGCCCGTTGCCTCACCTGGGGGCGTAGTCGATCCGCCCCTGCCCGAAGGGCCACGCCTCGCGCAGCCAGCGGCTCACGGCCTCGTACAGCGGGAGGTCGAGGTGGGCCCGGTCGGCGCGCACCCAGGAGCTGACCTGGACGCTGTGCGGATCGTCCTTGCCCGGGTACATGTACAGGCAGCCGATGACCTCGTCGTCCCCCTCCAGGACCGTGTAGGTGAATCCGCGCCGCTCGGCGAAGTCCCGGGCGTGCCGGGCCAGGTCACCCCGGTTCGCCTCGGCGGACATCCCCTCCACGGGCGGCCAGCCGCGCCCCACGAACCCGGGCGTCGCCCTGATGTGCGCGATGCTCCCGGTCCAGGCGGCGAGATCCCGCTCGTTGTGCTGCTCCCCGAGCGGCTCCAGCCGGAAGCCGTCACCCGCCAAACCGTCCGGCACGTCGAAATCGTCGGGCACGAAGGTCTGCTGATCATGGTTCATGCCCGGACGGTACGTGCCCGCCGCGCCAGCGTCAGCAGCTTTTCCACCGGCCACTGGTCGTCCACGTGCTCCCCGTACCCGGCGGCCAGCACCCGGCCGTCCGGCGCGATCAGGAAGTCCGCCGGCAGGCCCAGCCGCCCGCCGTCCTGTACGCGCGCCGGCGGCTTCGCCCGCCCGCGCAGCATCGCGACCGTGCCGACGGCGATCGCGCGCAGCAGGGGCCACCAGGCGCGCGGGCTCAGCAGCGAACGGTAGGACGACTCGACGCCGAACTCCGCGTACAGCCGCTTGTCCGGGTCCGCGATCACCGCGAACGGCAGGTCGCCGACGTACTCCCGCAGCTCGTCGGCGGCCGAGTGGAAGACGACGACCTCGCGGATCCCGGCCGCCTCGATCTCGGCGTGCCGCCGCACCACCGAGCGCAGGTGGAGGTGGCAGACGGGACAGCCCGCGAACCGCCGGAACTGCAGGTGGACCAGGCGTCCTCCGGGATCGGGGACGGGGACGGACGCGCCGTCCACGACGGCCGTGAGGGCACGGGTGCGGACGACGGAACCGGTGCTGAGCTGCATGGGAGGACCCCTTCGGCAGGCAGGAGGAGCAGGTAGGTGTACGTCGTACACCTACAGCGTAGGCGTATGCCGTACGCTGTCAACCGTCATGCCTCGACCCCGCTCCCTCACCCCGGACCGGCCGGCCGCCGCCGCCCTCGCCGTCATCGACCGCGACGGGCTCCCGGGCCTGTCCATGCGCGCCGTCGCCGTCGAACTCGGCATCAGCACGATGGCGTTGTACCGGTACGTCCAGGACCGCGAGGAGCTCGAAGCCCTCGTCGTCGAACTCGTCCTCAGCGCCGTCGACACCACCCCGCCACCGTCCGCGGGCCCCTGGCACGAGCGCGTCACGGTCCTCGTCGACCGGCTGCGCGACACGGTCGGCGCGCACCCCGCCGTCCTGCCGCTCACCTTCAGCCACCGGCACCGCTCCCCCAGCGTCCTGCGGTGGGGCGAAACCCTGCTCGGGGTGCTCACCGAGGCGGGGATCGGGGCCGAGGACCGGATCGTGGCCCTGCGCGCCCTGCTGGCCTACGTGATCGGCGCGATCCAGCAGGAACACCTCGGCGCCCTGTCCGGCGCGGGTACCGCCGCGATCGCCGGGCTCCCGGCGGACGAGTACCCGTACCTGACCGAGGCCGCGCGCGGCGCCCGGTCCCTCACCCGGGACCGGGAGTTCCACGGCGGCCTCGCGCTGCTCCTGCGCGGCCTGGGATCAGGCCAGGGCTGTGACCGGCAAGGTCCACCGCACTAGTCGGCGCGCTCCAGGTCGATGAACGGCACGGTGTCGCCCGGCAGCACGTACCGCTCGACCTCCTCGAAGCCGTGCGCGAGGGCGAACCTGAGCCCCTCCGGGTTGGACTCCAGCACCACGGTCCGGATCCGCCCGGCTCCCAGCTCCCGCGCCCGCGCCAGCCCGCGCGCGTAGAGCAGCGCGCCGTACCCACGCCCCCGGTGACCGGGCAGCACCCGCGCGATGACGGTGGCCACCGGCTCCCCGTCCCGGGGCGGCCGCACGGTCGTGCAGCCCACCGCCTCGTCACCGAGGTACGCGACCTCCAGCACGTTGCGCCCGGCCCGCTCGCGCACCTCGCCGGGGGAGAGCGGATCGGTCGGAATGATCAGGTTGTGCACGTACCGCCAGTCGCGCAACGTGACGTCGTCACCCACAGCCTCAATACGAAGATCACACATCGCCCCAGCGGACCCACTCACCCGTCTCCCTGTCAACCGCCCCGCGCACGCAGAACCTCCCGGCCCGCGCGGCGATACGGCAGACTGGACGTTTGGCCGCCCGCGCCCGGGCGGACCACCCATGCCGGAAAGGGACGCGGTGAACGGGCCTCTCATCGTCCAGAGCGACAAAACCCTCCTCCTCGAGGTCGACCACGAGCTCGCCGGAGCCGCGCGGCGCGCCATCGCCCCCTTCGCCGAGCTGGAGCGGGCTCCCGAGCACATCCACACCTACCGGATCACCCCCCTCGGCCTGTGGAACGCCCGGGCCGCGGGGCACGACGCCGAGCAGGTCGTCGACGCGCTCGTCGAGTTCTCGCGCTACCCCGTCCCGCACGCGCTGCTCGTCGACGTCGCCGAGACCATGGCCCGTTACGGCCGGCTCACCCTCTCCAAGCACCCCGTCCACGGGCTGGTCCTGACCAGCACCGACCGGCCGGTGCTGGAGGAGATCCTGCGCTCCAGGAAGATCGCCCCGCTCGTCGGGGCGCGGCTCGACCCCGACACCGTGGCCGTGCACCCCTCCGAGCGCGGGCAGATCAAGCAGACGCTGCTCAAGCTGGGCTGGCCGGCCGAGGACCTCGCCGGGTACGTCGACGGCGAGGCGCACCAGATCGACCTGGCCGAGGACGGCTGGGCGCTGCGCCCCTACCAGCAGCAGGCCGTCGAGGGCTTCTGGCACGGCGGCTCCGGTGTGGTCGTACTGCCCTGCGGCGCCGGCAAGACGCTGGTCGGCGCCGGGGCGATGGCGAAGGCCAAGGCGACGACGCTGATCCTGGTCACGAACACCGTCTCGGCCCGCCAGTGGAAGCACGAGCTGGTCAAGCGGACCTCGCTGACGGAGGACGAGATCGGCGAGTACAGCGGTACGAGGAAGGAGATCCGCCCCGTCACGATCGCCACGTACCAGGTCCTGACGACGAAGCGGAAGGGCGTCTACCCGCACCTGGAGCTCTTCGACTCACGGGACTGGGGCCTGATCGTCTACGACGAGGTGCACCTGCTGCCCGCGCCGGTCTTCAAGTTCACCGCCGACCTCCAGGCCCGCCGTCGCCTCGGCCTGACGGCCACCCTGGTACGGGAGGACGGCCGCGAGTCGGACGTCTTCTCCCTCATCGGGCCGAAGCGGTTCGACGCGCCGTGGAAGGAGATCGAGGCGCAGGGCTACATCGCGCCCGCCGACTGCGTCGAGGTCCGGGTCAATCTGACCGAGTCGGAGCGCCTCGCGTACGCGACCGCCGAGACCGAGGAGAAGTACCGCTTCTGCGCGACGACGGCGACGAAGCGGAAGGTCACGGAGGCGCTGGTCGCCAAGCACCGGGGCGAGCAGACGCTGGTCATCGGGCAGTACATCGACCAGCTCGACGAGCTCGGCGAGCACCTGGACGCGCCCGTCATCAAGGGCGAGACGTCCAACGCGCAGCGCGAGAAGCTCTTCGACGCGTTCCGCCAGGGCGAGATCAGCGTGCTGGTCGTGTCGAAGGTCGCGAACTTCTCCATCGACCTGCCCGAGGCGACGGTGGCCATCCAGGTGTCCGGCACGTTCGGCTCGCGCCAGGAGGAGGCCCAGCGACTGGGCCGTGTGCTGCGGCCGAAGGCGGACGGCCACGAGGCGCGGTTCTACTCGGTGGTCGCGCGCGACACCATCGACCAGGACTTCGCGGCGCACCGCCAGCGCTTCCTGGCCGAGCAGGGCTACGCCTACCGGATCATGGACGCCGACGAACTCCTGGCCGCCGACTAGCGCTGTGGCCGGAAGGGTGTGCCGGGGGGGCGGCGTTCCCCCGGCCACCGCTGGGAGGGGCCCCAGGTGCGGTGCATCGCGAGGCGGAGGGCCGCGGCCCCTACGGAACGTACCGGCGCGGTCCGACAACGCGGCGAGGTGCCGTGCCGTGGGGACCGCGACCCGGTGCACCTTGCCGGTCACCGCACTGGCCTCCGGCCGGGGCCGGGGCCGGCGACGGGCGCGTGTGGCGCTCGGTGGCGGCCTGCGCGGGTCAGCGGCGGACGACGCCCGCGTCCTCGGCGTATTCGCCCAGGACGACGACGCTGACGGCGGTCGCCGCGAAGACCTTCGCCGCCCGCATCACACTGCCGAGGCTGAAGCGCGGATGGGAGTCGGAGGTGGCGCTGGCGCCGCCAGGGCGGCCGCCCCGGATCGGGGTGAAGGTTGCGGTGCTCATGTATCCATGGTGCGCTCCTGCGCCGGACGGCACATCGCCCTGGCGGTGTAATCCCCGGGCGCCCCGCCTCCTCCTTCCGGCCCATGCGACCCCCTAGTGGCTCTGCCGCAGGTCTGACGCCCCCTCCCCGTCACCCGGACGCAGGTCCGGCGGGCGAGGGACGTGCGCCCCCGTAATCCGTTCGCGCGGAGGCGGCCCCCTGGCTAGAATCTCCGCTCTTGCCGCCTCCCGCCGCCCTCGTCGGGGAGAGCCGCCCGCCGGTCGGTAACCGGCGGGCCATCTGTTCCGTACCAGCAGCTGGAGGCAGTCCCGTGCCCGCGCACGCCCCCGCATCCGACATCGGCCCGCTCGCGCGCGAGCGGGCCCACCTCACCGCCTCCCGCGCCGCGCTGCGCGCCATGCGCGCCGACGTCGAGGCCCTCGACATCCGCGACGTCACCGCGAACTGGGTCAACGCGGTCGTCCTCCGGGCCCAGATCGACGACCGCATCAAGGCCCTCGCCGATCTCGCCCACACCCCGCTCTTCTTCGGCCGCCTGAACTACCTGCACGCCCCGGGGGCGGAGCTCGCCGAGGGCGCGGACGGCGAGCAGTTCTACATCGGCCGCCGCCACGTCCACGACGCCGACGGCGACCCGATGGTCATCGACTGGCGCGCGCCCGTCTCCCAGCCCTTCTACCGCGCCTCCAAGACCGACCCGCAGGACATCGCGCTGCGCCGCCGCTTCGGCTACACGGGCGGCGAGCTGACGGCGTACGAGGACGAGCACCTCTCCGACCCCGGCGAGGCGGCCGCCGTCAGCAAGCTGCTCCAGCAGGAGATCGAGCGCCCGCGCGTGGGCCCCATGCGGGACATCGTCGCGACGATCCAGCCCGAGCAGGACGAGATCGTGCGCTCCGGCCTGTCCGGTTCCGTCTGCGTGCAGGGCGGTCCCGGCACCGGGAAGACGGCGGTGGGCCTGCACCGGGTGGCGTACCTGCTGTACGCGCACCGCGACCGGCTCGCCCGTACGGGCACCCTGGTCATCGGGCCGAACCGGTCCTTCCTGCAGTACATCGAGCAGGTCCTGCCCGCGCTGGGCGAGCTGGAGGTCAAGCAGGCCACCGTCGACGACCTCGTGGCGCAGGGCGGCCTGGAGGTACGCGGCACGGACGCGGCCGAAACCGCCGTGGTCAAGGGCGACGCCCGGATGGCGCAGGTGCTGCGCCGCGCCCTCGAATCACATGTCACGCAGCCGACCGAGGCGCTGATGGTGGTCCGCGGCTCGCGCCGCTGGCGGGTGCCCTCGTACGAACTCGCGGAGATGGTGGAGGAGCTCCAGAACCGCGACATCCGCTACGGCGCGGCCCGCGACGCGCTGCCGCAGCGGATCGCGCACGCGGTTCTCGTGCGGATGGAGCAGGCGGGCGAGGCGCCGGACGACCGCGTGCAGGACGCGGTGGCCCGCAACGCCGCGGTGAAGGCGGCGGTGAAGGAGATCTGGCCGCCCGTCGACCCGGCGAAGCTGGTGCTGCGCCTGCTGTCCGACCCGGACTTCCTCGCGCTGCACGCGGACGGCGTCCTCTCGGCGGACGAGCAGAAGCTGCTGGCCTGGCCGAAGCCGTTCCGGAGCGTGAAGTCGGCGAAGTGGTCGGCGGCGGACCTGGTCCTGATCGACGAGGCGGCCGACCTCGTCGAGCGCACGCACTCGCTCGGGCATGTGGTCCTCGACGAGGCGCAGGACCTGTCGCCGATGCAGTACCGGGCGGTGGGGCGGCGGTGCACGACGGGTTCGGCGACGGTGCTGGGCGACCTCGCGCAGGGCACCACCCCGTGGGCCACGCGCAGCTGGGACGAGGCCCTGACCCACCTCGGCAAGCCGCAGGCGGTGGTGGAGGAGCTGACGGCGGGGTTCCGCGTGCCGCGCGAGGTGATCGCCTACGCCTCGCGCCTGCTGCCGTCGATCTCCCCGGGCCTGGCCCCGGTCTCCTCGGTCCGCGAGACGCCGGGCTCGCTGGTCGTCACGCCGACGGCGGACCTGACGGCGGCGGTGATCTCGGCGTGCCGCGCCTCCCTCGCCCACGAGGGCTCGATCGGCCTGATCGCGGCGGACGCCCGCGTCCCCGTGCTGGCCGACGCCCTGCGGGAGGCCGGCCTGCCGTACCTGTCTCCGGGCGAGGAGACGACGGCGCAGGCCCGCCTCACGCTGGTGCCGGCGTCGCTGGCGAAGGGTCTGGAGTACGACTACGTGGTCCTGGACGAGCCCGCGGCGATCGTGGACGGCGAGCCGGACGAGCGCACGGGCCTGCGCCGCCTGTACGTCTGCCTGACCCGCGCCGTCTCGGGCCTGACGGCCCTCCACTCGGCCCCGCTCCCGGCGGCCCTGTCCTGACGGCCCTGTCCTGACGGCCCTGTCCTGACGACCTCGGCATCGAGGATTGCTTCCGGCTCATATCGGGTCGGTGGGCAGAGCGGCGCCCGGGTGCGGGTCCGGACGCCGCTCGCCTGTCATTCGCTGGGGCAGACCGCCCTGATCGCCTGCATGGTCGAGATCTTGTTCTGCAGCCCGTCGTTGCCCGCCAGGGCCGCGATGACGTCAGGGTGAGGGGGGTACTTCACGTTCATCCGTTCGTTGTTCTCGCGCACCTCGGCCGCCGTCTTGGCGTCGAGGCCGTCTGCGTGCCGGTTGAGTCCGGACCGAATGCCCGCATCGGACGCCTCCCCGGCAGCGGCTCTGAGCTCCGCAGTCAATACCCGGGTCTCTGAAGCCAGTTCGTCATACGTACGCGCCTTACCACCGGCGTCGTACGCCTCCATCGCCGCGTACGCCGGTTCGCAGCCCGCAGGCATGTCGTTCGCATTCGCCACCACGACCGCTGTGGTCGCCGCCAGAACCACGGCACCGGCGGCCACGGAGGCACCCGTCTTGGTGGAGACCGTGGCGGCGATCTTCCCGAAGAAGCCGAGTGTCTTGCCGCTCTCGACCGCGGTCGCCCCGAGCGCCGGGGCGAGCAGCGCCGCGGCGGCCGCGGCGGTGCCCGCCTTGTCGCCGTCGAGGAGGTCGCGGGTCAGTCTCTCGGCCTGGTCGTAGAACTTGACGTCCTTGGTCCCACCGCCTCGCGCAGCCGCCATCCGGCCCAACGCATACAGTTGAAGCGCTAGTTGACCGCGCCCATCGGTCAGGGCCCGGGGTCCGGCGATCCGCGCGATGCGTGAGGCGATCGCCCACTGCTCCTCGTGGACCAGCGCGCGGGCGACGGCCAGGAAGAGGTACGGGTCCGGCTGAGGACCTGATGGTCCGTCCTGCTGCGCGAGCGCCGCCAGCAGGCCCTCCGCCGCGGTGGTCGCGGCGGCCGGAGCCCACTTCTGGCTGTGGACGGCCGCGGCGGCGTCCTCGGTGATCCAGTACGTCCCGCCGAAGTGCCTGACCATGCGCCGGTCGTGCAACTCCGAAGCTGCGGTGCCGTCCTGCGGATGGCCGGTGACCGGAGCGATCCAGGCAGCAGGAAGCGCCGTGCCGAACGTCGCCAGTGCGAGCAGTACGCGACGCGCAGGCTCGCTCAGGGCGACGGCCAGCGCTTCCGCTTGGCGCCGTGGATCCAGCAGCGCCGGATCGACGGGATCCGGCTCGTCCCGCGGTTCGTCGGCCCCACGGACGCGCCGCTCCCACTGGTCGGAACCCTTGATGAACTGGGCGTACTGACAGATCCGTTGAGGCGAGCCGCCCGACTCGTCCCACACGTGGTCGAACTGCAGCTTCTGCAGCCCCACCGGGCCGAGCGGGAGCCCCATCTCGGCGCTGAGCAGTTCGGCGGCGGCAGCCCGGGACAAGGGCCGGACGAGATGGGCCGCGTCGGTGTCGGGCAGCGTCGCGTAGGGGGACGTGAACAGGAACGTGCAGCCGGGGAAGGTCTCGAGGAGCCGGGTCAGATCGCTCTGCGGCAGGGCGCAGTCGACGACGGTGACGTGCGTACCGGAGAAGTCCGCGGCGGCCACGGCCGCACGCAGCTGCGTCTCGTCAACGGCCCGCAGAAGGTGCGTACCGAAGAACGCCCCGGCGAGCCGCCCGTACAGCACCTGAAGCGACTCCTCCTCGTCCACCCCCGTGCGCGGGTACAGGACGTGGCCGCAACGCCCGCGGGTGGCCAGCTCTCGGTGCACCACCGCGGCCACGGCCTTCTTCCCGACCCCCGGCTTCCCGTGCAGCTGCACGCTGGAGCCGCCGTCGAGCTGCGCGACCACGTCTTCCACCAGTGCGTCCCTGCCGAACAGCTTGCTCCGGCCCGCGGCCGGCAGCAGCGGCGGCCGTTGCGGGGTGAGGTCGCGGAGGCTGTTGATCTCGACGAGGGCGTTCCCGTCGTAGATGACGTTGATGCTGTGGGAGCCGGTGGTGACGATGCCTTTCACGTCGCCGTGCACGACGACTTTCGCGTGGTCACGGCCGGCCTCCACGCGGCCACCGGCTGCCGTGGGGTCCTCGCTCCCGACCGCCGGCTCGGCGGCGCCGGGTTCCTGCTTCGGGTACGGGGGGACCGCCTCCTTCTCCGGCACCCTGCTGTCGCCCGTCACCGGCGCTGGACGTTCATCGCACCGTCTCCGGTCGAGACGATTCCTGAGACGTTCCCGCTCACCGCCACACTTCCGGATCCGCTGCTCTGAGCCGGTCCGGGCGCGGGGAGCAGTGCGGCGATCTCGTCGACGAGCGCGGGGTCGGCCGCGAGGATTCGCCTGATCTGCAGGCGTAACGCGGCCAGCGCGTCCGGATCGTCGGGATCGGCGGCGAGGTCCGTCACGGCCCCGTCGATCACGGTCGGATCGGCAGCGCCGCCGCGAATGCGGGCGAGCAACTGCCGGCCGAGCCGCACGGTGGCTCCTGCCGCCTCGTCCTCGACCCGTCGCAGCACAGCAGCGCCGTAAACGGCCACTGCCGCTCCCGCGGCCGGAACGATCTGACCGAGCATGACTTCGATGTTCGACACGTACACCCCCGTCTGATGGCGCGTTCATGAGTTCTGATTGCGCACGCACTGGCTGAACTCGCCTTGGATTCACTGGCGTTCATCAGTACAGCCCTTTGCGCGTCACCGTGCCAGCCGAAACGCCCAACCACAGCGAAGCCACTGCCGACGCGAAGAACACACCGGGGACCGCGATGTCGCGCACGACGCGCTCACGGAGATGTACGGCTGGGGCTCCGCCTCGGAGCCCGGCCCTTCCCGCCCCGCCGGCGTTCGAGGCGCGGGCGGGGAGCGCCGTTGGGGGTCGGGGCGGAGCCCCCCGGCAACGGCGCCGCGCCGGTCAGGCCAGGGCCGCCCGCCACTCGGCGACCGCGGCGGCCGAGACCGGCCGGCCCCATCCGTCGGGGCGGGCCGCGCCGCCGATGTGGAACGCGTCGATGCCCGCCCCGCGCAGCACCGGAAGGTGCGAGAGGGTCAGGCCGCCGCCGACCAGGATCCGTGCCCCGTACCCCGGCTCGCCGCTCCGCGCCGCCTCCGCGACCAGCACCGGCACGCCCTCGTCGACCCCGGCCGCCGAGCCCGCCGTGAGGTAGGTGTCCAGACCGGGCAGATCGGCCAGCGCCTTGCGCAGGCCGTCGCGGTCCGCCGCGCGGTCGATCGCCCGGTGGAAGGTCCAGCGGCAGCCGTCGAGCTCCGCCACCAGCGCCTCGACCGCGGCGAGGTCCGGGGTGCCGTCCGGGTTCAGGAAGCCGAGCACGAACTCCCGCGCCCCTTCCGCCCGCAGCTCCCGGGCCGCCCGGACCAGCCCGGAGACATCACCGGCGGCGAAGCCGTCCGACAAGCGGAGCATCACGCGCAGCGGGATGTCGACCGCCGCTCTGATCGCCGCGAAGGTCTCGCGCGGCGGGGTGAGCCCGTCGGCGGCCATGTCGGTGACCAGCTCCAGTCGGTCCGCCCCACCGGCCTGGGCCGCGATCGCGTCCTCCACGTCGAGGGCGATCACCTCCAGGAGCGCACGGTTGCTCATTCGATGCCGTCCTTCGTCCGGTACGAAAAATAGGTCTAGTCCAATATTAAGAGTACGGGCCTCCGCCCTCGCTCCACCAGCAGGATCACGCCACCCCCACAATGTCCGCATGGACACCAGTACCCCGCGCACCGACACCACCGCTCTCCGCGCCCGCTGGCACGCGACGGTCACCGCCGCCGGGGCGAGCGGCGACCCCGCCCCCTACGCCGACCGCCTCCTCGCCGCCTGGGCGGAGCCGCAGCGCCGGTACCACACCACCGCGCACCTGGCCGACGTACTGGCACGGATAGACGTGCTGGCGCCGCACGCCGCCGACCCCGCCGCCGTCGAGCTCGCCGCCTGGTTCCACGACGCCGTCTACCGCCCCGACCGCTCCGAGAACGAGGAGCGCAGCGCCGCCATGGCCGAGCGGGCCCTGCCCGAGCTGGGCGTCGACGCCGACCGCACCGCCGAGGTGGCCCGGCTGGTCCGGCTCACCGTCACCCACGACCCGGCCCCCGGCGACACCGACGGCGAGGTGCTCTGCGACGCGGACCTGGCCGTCCTGGCCGGAGCCCCCGAGGCGTACGCCGCGTACGCCGCCGCCGTGCGCGCCGAGTACGGCTTCGTCCCGGACGACGCCTTCCGCACCGGCCGCGCCGCCGTGCTCCGGCAGCTGCTCGCCCTTCCGCGGCTCTTCCGCACGCCGTACGGCACCGCGCACTGGGAGGCACCGGCCCGGGCCAACCTCGCCGCGGAGCTCGCCGCGCTCGCGTAGCCCGGCAGCTCCCGCTCCTGCTCCTGCTCCCGCTCGGGCAGCTCGGGCAGCTCGGGCAGCTCGGCAGCACGTGGGAATGCGATCCCGTTCGCCACGGTTGGTGAGAGTCATGCCCGCAGCCGCCGCACGCCCCCGCATGCCCATCGCCGTCTACGTCCTCGGCCTGTCCGTCTTCGCGCTCGGCACCAGCGAGTTCATGCTCTCCGGGCTGCTGCCGCCGATCGCCGAGGACATGGGCGTCACCATCCCGCAGGCGGGCCTGCTCATATCCGCCTTCGCGATCGGCATGGTCGTCGGGGCGCCGCTGCTGGCCGTGGCCACCCTGCGCCTTCCGCGCCGCACCACCCTCATCTCTCTCATCAGCCTCTTCGGCCTCGGGCAGGTCGCGGGCGCACTGGCCCCCTCCTACGAGCTCCTCTTCGCCTCCCGCGTCGTCTCCGCGCTCGCCTGCGCCGGCTTCTGGGCCGTCGGCGCGGCCGTGGCCATCGCCATGGTCCCCAAGGACCAGCGGGCCCGCGCGATGGCCGTCATGATCGGCGGCCTGTCCATCGCGAACGTCCTCGGTGTGCCCGCCGGTGCCTTCCTCGGCGAGCACCTGGGCTGGCGCTCCGCGTTCTGGTCGGTCGGCGCGGCCTCCGCGATCGCGCTCGCCGGCATCCTGACGCTGATACCGAAGATCCCGCTGCCCGCCGAGAAGCCCTCGATCGGGCGCGAGCTGCGCATCTACCGCGACCGCCAGGTGTGGCTCTCCATCGGCATCACGGCCCTGGCCGCGGGCGGCGTCTTCTGCGCCTTCAGCTACCTGTCACCGCTGCTCACCGAAGTGGCGGGGCTGGACTCCGGCTGGGTCCCGTGGATCCTCGGCCTCTTCGGCATCGGCGCGCTCGTCGGCACCACCATCGGCGGCAGGGTCGCCGACGCCCACCTGTTCGGCGTGATGATCTGGGGCATCACCGCCTCGACCGCCTTCCTGACGGCGCTCGCCGTCCTCGCCTCCGTACAGGCCGCGGCGATCGCCCTCTCGTTCCTGCTCGGCGTCTCGACCTTCTTCACCGCCCCCGCGCTCAACGCCCGCATGTTCAACGTGGCCGGCGCCGCCCCGACCCTGGCCGGAGCCACCACCACGGCCGCCTTCAACCTCGGCAACACCGGCGGCCCGTGGCTCGGCGGCACCGTCATCGACGCGGACCTCGGATTCGCCGCCACCGCGTGGGCGGGCGCGGCGATGACGGTCACCGCCATCGCCCTCACCACGATCGCGCTGCGCCTGGACCGCCGTACGCGACCCGCCGCCACCCGCGTGATCGCGTCCTCGGCCGCCCCCGCCCCCGCCGCCGCCCCGGCCCCGGCCCCGGCCCCGGCCCCCGTGGCCGCCGTGGCCGAGACGGTGTAGACGACGTCTTCAGGCCTGCTCCCGACCCTTCGGGCGGCGCAGTCCCGCCGCCGTGAGGCGGCGGACCAGCTCCTTGCTGCCGATCTCCACCGCGCCCGCCCGCACCGCGTCCGCGTACCGGTGCGAGGGCACGTCGTAGTGGTCCCGCTCGAAGGCCCGCGGCGGGCAGCCGATGGCCGCCGCGAAGGTGTGCAGCTCCTCGTACGAGACGTCGCTGACCAGGTGCGACCACACGCGGCCGTGGCCCGGCCAGGTCGGCGGGTCGATGTAGACGGTCACCGGTGGAAGACCGGGCCGAGGCCGCCCACCGCCGCCACTCTCACGCCCGCCTCCGAGCACACCCAGTGCGGGTCGGGTCCCAGTTCCGGCTCCACGTCCAGCGCGTGCGGCTCGCCGTGCGCGCAGACGGGACAGAGCGGCCAGCGCCCGTACTTCTCCAGCAACGCGTCCTGCACGTCCTGGGCGACGAGTCCGGCCAGGTAGCCGACCCCCTCCGGCCACTGCTCCACCCACCACCGGCGGTGCGTGACCGAGTCCTCGACGAGGGAGACGACATCGGCGTCGGCGACCTCACCGGCGGCGAGATCGGCGAGAACAAGTGCGCGCGCGACGTGCAGCGCCTGTTCCAGGGGGGTCGCGTGGTCCATGCGCCCATTGTGGCCCCGTGCGGGCCAAGTGGCGTAGCTCCGTTTTCCGGGGGGCCTCATGGCGTCTTGACGCCCACCCCCACCGAAAATAAATTTCAAGCGTGAGCAGTGAGGCGAAAGAAACTTTCAGCCCGGCCGGGACCGCGAGGGCCGAGAGCCCTGAGACCACTGAGGGGCCCGGGACGAGCCCCGGGACCGACCCCGGGACGCCGCCGGCCGCCGCCCTCCGGGCGCGCGTGCGCAGCCTCGCGCCCTCGATGACCCGGTCCGTGCTGGCCGTCGCCGAAGCCGTCGCCGCCGATCCCGCGGGCTGCGCCCGGCTCACCGTCTCCGCCCTCGCCGAGCGCACCGGCACCAGCGAGGCCACCGTCGTACGCACCGCCCGCCTGCTCGGCTACCCCGGCTACCGCGACCTGCGCCTGGCCCTGGCCGCCCTCGCCGCCCAGCAGGAGTCCGGGTCCGCCCCCGCCGTCACCGTCGACATAGCCGTCGACGACCCCCTCGCCGACGTCGTCGCGAAACTGGCCCACGAGGAGGCGCAGACCCTCGCCGACACCGCCGCCGGGCTCGACCTGACCCAGCTGGCCGCCGCCGTCACCGCTCTGGCGACGGCCCGCCGCGTCGACATCTACGGCATCGGCGCCTCCGCGCTCGTCGGCCAGGACCTCGCCCAGAAGCTGCTGCGCATCGGCCTGATCGCGCACGCCCACAGCGACCCCCACCTCGCCGTCACGGGCGCCGTCCAGCTGCGCCCCGGCGACGTGGCCGTCGCCGTCACCCACTCCGGCTCGACGGGCGACGTCATCGAGCCGCTGCGCGTCGCCTTCGAGCACGGTGCCACCACCATCGCCCTCACCGCCCGACCCGGTTCCGCCGTCACCCACCACGCCGACCACGTCCTGGCCACGTCCGCCGCCCGCGAGACCCGGCTGCGCCCGGCCGCCATGTCCAGCCGGACCAGCCAGCTCCTCGTGGTGGACTGCCTGTTCGTCGCCGTCGCGCAGCAGACGTACGAGCGGGCCGCGCCCGCGCTCGCCGCCTCGTACGAAGCACTCGCCCACCGCCACCGCACCACCCGCTGAACCCCGGCGGACCACCCGCTGAACCCCGGCCGGAACCCGCTGACCCCCGCCGGACCGCCCGGCCCACCGCCCTCCGAACCCGTCGCCGAACCGCCAGGAGCCGCGCCCATGACCGCGTACGCCGAACTCCGCGCCCAGCTGGAGACGCTCACCACCGAGGCGTTCCGGCCCGAACTGGCCGAGATCGACCGGCTGTCCACCCTCGACATCGCCCGCACCATGAACGCCGAGGACGCCACCGTCCCGGCCGCCGTCGCCGCGCAGCTGCCGCTGATCGCGGCCGCCATCGACGCCATCGCGGCGCGCATGGCACGCGGCGGGCGCCTGGTCTACGCGGGCGCAGGCACGGCCGGCCGGATGGGCGTCCTGGACGCCAGCGAGTGCCCGCCGACCTTCAACACCGACCCGGCCGACGTCGTCGGCCTCATCGCGGGCGGGCCCAGCGCCATGGTCAAGGCCGTCGAGGGCGCCGAGGACTCCGAGGAGCTGGCGGCGCGGGACCTCACGGCGCTGCACCTCACCCCCGACGACAGCGTCATCGGCATCTCCGCCTCCGGCCGCACCCCGTACGCGATCGGCGCCGTCGAGTTCGCCCGTACGCGCGGCGCGCTCACCGTCGGCCTCTCCTGCAACGCCGGCTCCGCGCTCGCCGCGGCCGCCGACCACGGCATCGAGGTCGTCGTCGGACCCGAACTGCTCACCGGGTCGACCCGCTTGAAGGCCGGCACCGCCCAGAAGCTGGTCCTCAACCTCATCTCGACCATCACCATGATCCGCCTGGGCAAGACCTACGGAAACCTGATGGTCGACATGCGCTCCTCGAACGAGAAGCTGCGCGCCCGCGCCCGCCGCATCGTCGCCCTGGCCACCGGCGCGCCCGACGCCGAGATCGAGGCCGCGCTCGCCGCCACCGGCGGCGAGGTCAAGCACGCCGTCCTCGTCATCCTCGGCGGCGTTGACGGCCCGGCCGCCGCCGAACTCCTCACCGCCTCGCAGGGCCACCTGCGCGCGGCCCTCGCCCTCGCCCCCTCGCACGCCCACGCCCGGATCCGCTGACCTCCCCCACCTCTACCTCTGATCTTGGCCAGTGCTCCGCCCTTCAGGGGGGGTGAAGGCCATCCCTGGGCCGGAGGCGCGGAGCGCCTGAGTGCTCTGTGTCTGCGGGGTGACGGTCAGACGGGGCGTTGCTGGTTTTCGATGTACTGCTTGACGGCGGTCAGGGGTGCCCCGCCGCACGATCCGGCGAAGTAGGAGCCGGACCAGAAGTGTCCGCCCCACAGGTACCGGCGGACGTGGCTGTCGTATTCCCGGGGAGCCTGCGGGAGCTGACGCCCTCAGCCCGGAACGTCTTGCACCTGTACCGGATGGGCCACGCGCTCATCCCGGCTGCCGGGAGGGCAGTCGTCAGGCGCGCCAAGCGCGTCAAGCCCGCTACCGCAAGGTAAGCAGGAATCTCCCGGCTTCAGCCAGGAGAGCACTTCAAGGCAAGGCGACCACCACCATGTCCACTGACAAGAACCGCGCCACAGCCGCCGCGATCCTTCCTCTGGTCGGCGGCCCGGACAACATCACCTCGATCGCGCACTGCATGACCCGTCTGCGCGTCGCCCTGCGCGACCGTTCACTGGTCCAGGACGAGGCCCTCAAGGCCCTGCCCGCGGTCCTGGGCGTGGTCGAGGACGACACGTACCAGATCGTGCTGGGCCCCGGCGCCGTCGCCCGCGTCACCCCGGAGTTCGAGGCGATGGTCGAGGAGGCCCGACGGGCCGCGCCCCGCCCGATCACGGCCGGGGCCGCGCCCCGCCCGATCACGGCCGATGACCTCGCCGCCCGCGGCGCGGCGCTCAAGGAGGCCCGGAAGGCGCGCAACGCCACCCCCTTCAAGCTGTTCCTGCGCCGCATCGCCGACATCTTCGTCCCGCTGATCCCGGCCCTGATCGGCTGCGGCATCATCGCGGGCCTGAACGGCGTGCTGACGAACACGGGCCTGCTCCCCGCCGTCGTCCCGGCGCTCGCCGCCATCGCCTCCGGCTTCATGTCGCTGATCGCGGTCTTCGTCGGCTACAACACGGCCAAGGAGTTCGGCGGTACGCCCGTCCTGGGCGGGGCGGTCGCCGCGATCATCGTCTTCCCGGGCATCACCAAGATCGAGGCCTTCGGGCATCAGCTCTCCCCCGGCCAGGGCGGCGTGCTCGGCGCGCTCGCGGCCGCCGTCCTGGCCGTGCACGTGGAGAAGTGGTGCCGCAGGTGGGTCCCCGAGGCCCTGGACGTCCTCGTCACCCCGACCCTCACCGTCCTGGTCTCCGGCCTGGCCACGATCTTCGGCCTCATGTACCTCGCCGGTGAGGCCTCCGCCGCCATCGGCACCTTCGCCGACCGGCTGCTCGCCACCGGCGGCGCCTTCGCGGGCCTGGTCCTGGGCGGGCTGTTCCTGCCCCTCGTCATGCTGGGCCTGCACCAGGCCCTGATCCCCATCCACACCACGCTCATCGGACAGTCCGGCTACACGGTCCTGCTGCCCATCCTGGCCATGGCGGGCGCGGGCCAGGTCGGCGCGGCCATCGCGGTCTACTACCGCCTCCCGCGCAACCGTTCCCTCCGTACGACCATCAAGTCCGCGCTCCCGGCCGGTTTCCTGGGCATCGGCGAACCCCTGATCTACGGCGTCTCCCTGCCGCTCGGCCGCCCCTTCGTCACCGCCTGCGTCGGCGGCGCGGCCGGCGGAGCCTTCGTCGGCCTCTTCAACCAGCTCGGCGTCACCTTCGGCTCCACCGCCATCGGCCCCTCCGGCTGGGCCCTGTTCCCGCTGCTGGACGGCACGTCGGGCACGGGCGTGACCATCGCCATCTACGCGGGCGGCCTGGCCGTCGGCTACCTCGTGGGCTTCGCCGCCACGTACTTCTTCGGGTTCACCCGCCGGATGCTGGCCGATCTGAACACCGGTCCCGAGCCGGCCCCGGACACGTTGACCGGGCCCCCGAAGGAACCCGCCCTGACCTGACCCGGCCCTCCGTGCGGGGAGCGGCGACGATGCCGCCGTGCAGCTCCCCGCCGAAGCCGTGTCCGCCGCCGCGCCGATCGAGGTCGTACGCCTCACACGCCTCACCGCGGAGCCGGTCCGTCCCGCCGACCCGTTCACGGACGCCCCCGTCGCCCTGTGCCCGGCAGACGAGGCCGCACCGGCCCTGGCGCTGCTCGCCCGCTTCCGCGCGGCGGCCACGGGACCGGGCGTGATCGGCACATGACCGACGCGATACCCGATGTGGTCCTCGCCGGGCGGATGAGCGCCGTGCCGCAGCCTCAACTCCCGCTCCCCGGCGGGATGCTGCTGCGCCCCTGGGCCCCGTACGACGCCCCCGCGCTGGCCGAGTCCTGCCGCGACCCGCAGATCCGGCACTGGAACCGGCCGGACCAGCTCACCCTGGCCGACGCCGAGGACCGCATCGCCCGCTGGCACGGGCGCTGGCAGGCCGAAGAGGCCGCGGTCTGGGCCGTCGCCCCGGCCGCGGGCGGCCCGGCCGTCGGGCTGATCGGCGTGGCCGACCTCGATCTGCGCGGCGGCAGCGGCGAGATCGTGTACTGGCTGCTGCCCGCCGGGCGCGGCGCCGGGGTCATGGTGAAGGCCACTGACCGGATCAGCCGCTGGGCCTTCGACGACCTGGGCCTGCACCGGCTGCGCATCACCCACTCGGTGGGCAACCCGGCCTCCTGCGCCGTCGCGGCGAAGGCCGGCTTCCGGCTGGAGGGCACCATGCGCGGCGCCCTCCTCCACGCGGACGGCTGGCACGACGAGCACCTGCACGCCCGCCTGCGCACCGACGTACCGGCGTGAAGCTCTCCGCGGCGGCCGTCAACGCCACCACGCGGGTGGACGTCGTACGCATCTCCGGGCCGCCCCAGCAGTGGGGCGACGCGATGACCGGCGAACTGCCGGCCCACTGGCACGGCCCCCGGGCGGCCGAGGCCCTGACGGTGATCGGAAAGCTGCCCGCCGGCCGGGTCAGCCTGTGCCTGTTCGACCGGGCTGGGGCATCCGGGCGTACGGGGACGACGGCGCGGAGCCGCTCTTCGAGGCGGCGTTCTGCTACGACTGCGACCAGGTCCGGCTCTGGGGCCCGGCCGTCCCCGAACACCTGGGCCAACAGCTCTTCGACGCGGCGTCCCCGTACGCCCAGTACCTCCGCCTGTGCTTCCGCTCTGCCTGAGGGGCAGCCCTGACACGAAGTCAGGGAGAGCTCGGGGTAGGGCAGGGGGACGCCCCGATAGCCGGTGCGCGCGGCGCGGCGGCAGGCTGGGCGGCATGCAGATCACCACTGACAAGCGCCCCTCGGCCGTCCGGCACGGGGCCGCCGGGATCGCCTTCGCCGCCGTACTCGCCGCCGCCACCGTCACCGCCACCGGCGTGGCCGGCGCGGCCGGCGCGGCCGGACCGGCGCCCTCGTACGACTTCGGCGACTGCCCCGCCCTCCCCGCCGGGGTCGACGCGGCCCGCTGGAAGTGCGAGGTCCTCACCGCCACCGGCTCCCTGACCCTCGGCAGCCGCACCCTGCCCGAGCTGGCCCCGATGACCATCACCCACGCCGAGGGCCCGCTGCCCGACGGCGCCGCCGGCCAGGTCTGGGGCGCCCTGCGCGGCGGCCCGACCGACGTCCCCGGCGGCATCCTCGGCGTCCCCGCCGGCCACCCCAACCCCCGCCTCGGACGGCTCTCCCTCCAGCCGGAGTACGGCGGCCGGTCCGACTTCTACTCCGTCGGCGACGACATGGGCCTGTTCACCCTCCGCTTCCGCGCCATCGGCCCGGCGCTGCCCGACGGCTGCGTCATCGGCGCCGGCGAGACCCCCATCGAGATCCGCCTCAAGCGCACGGGCAAGTCCCAGTGGGTCTCGAAGAACCCGCCGGTCATCAAGTTCGACGCGCGCGACGACACCTTCACCGCCCCCGCCGCCACCGGCTGCGGCCCCCTGGGCCGGCTCCTGAACGACCGCCTCGGCCTCCCGTCCGCGACCGGCAACTCGATCGCCCTGTCCGCGCACTACACCTTCAAGACCTACGACCAACTCCCGCCGCGCGCCTAGACCCTGGCTGCGGGATCGCTACAGGAGCCCCGACCAGCCCCCAGCCCCGTACCCCCGCTCGCGTGACCACCTCGCCCCACTCGTGCATGAGCGCGACGGCCCCGTCGAAGGTGGCGGGCCGGGCCGCCCAGCCTGCGGCTTCGGTGCCGAAGGGCCCGCGGAGCTCCTCCAGCCGCGGTGCGGCCCGTTCCCAGGCGCGGACGAGCGCCGGCACCTCGTCCGGCGCACGGAGCAGGAGGACCTCCGGCCGCCAGGGTGCGGGGTCGTCCGGGAAGCCGCCCGCGGGCGGGGGGCCGTCGTCCGGACCCGCCCCCGCGGCGCCGTCCGGGCCGTCCCACACCAGGCCGCCCAGGAAGCGGTCGAGGGCACGCGGGAAGGGCATCAGGCCGTCGGCGCCGTAGCCGAACCCAGGGCCACGCTCGGCCGCCATCGGCAGCCACTGGCCTGCCGGCAGGCCCGGCGAGGCATCCAGCAGCCGCACTGCCACCCGGGGCAGGGGCGACAGGGGCGGCAGCGACCGCCGGGGCCTTCAGACCGCAGGTGCCTCGTACCCCGGCGCGGTCCCCTCGGCGTGCGGCCGCCGGGCCGCCACGAACTCCGCCAGCACGCCGTTGATCGTGGCCCGCCTGGTCGTCGTGCCCAGAATTTCCGCCGCCTCGGCGAGAAGTGCCCCGTCCAGGTCCACCATGGCGCGCGACAGCGCTTCCTCCAGGCGGGCGGCCATCGCATCACGCCGGCCGCGGGACGACCCGGTCACGGGTTGGCCCGCTCGTGGAGTACGGCGGCCAGCCGGAGCGCGGTGTCCAGGTTGCAGCGGCCCAGGTCGACCAGCGGCAGCCCGTACGCCCCGGCCTCCGAGACCCGCTCCACACCCAGGGAGGGGAACAGCACCCCCACCCCGGCCAGCGATTCCCTCAGCTGCCGGACGGCCTCCTCGGCCGCCTGCATGCGCTCCTGTGACGTGAGCACCATGACATGTCACCTTTCTACTCTGCGTATTCGCCTTCGGTACACAGAGTGGCGACGCGCTCGCTAGCCTTTCAACGCGGACACCGCAACAACCGCACGTGTTGGTCAGGGAGTTGCTATGGCAGGAAAGAACCTCGACCCCTCCTCCTCACCCCGCGCCCTGCTCGGCGCCGAACTGCGCGTGGCGCGCGAGCGCGCCGGCCTCAGCCAGGCCGAACTCGGCGAACCGCTCTTCGTCAGCGGCTCGTTCATCGGCCAGCTCGAAGCGGGCACGCGCCGCATGCACATCGAATTCGCCCGGCAGATAGACGACATCCTCGACACGGGCGGCTTCTTCGTCCGCAACTGCGGGGCTGCGGCCAAGTCCAAGTACCCGGACCACTTCGCGGCGGCGGCCGAGGCCGAGGCTCTGGCGAAGGCGATCCGGGAATACGCGCCGCAGCTGATTCCCGGCTTGCTCCAGACGGAGGCTTACGCGCGGGAGGTCTTCCGCGCCGGGCATCCGACCGCGACGGAGGAGAAGATCGACGAGCTGGTCGCGAACCGCCTGGCCAGGGCCTCGCTGCTCAGTGATCCAACAACGCCGCTGTTTTGGTGCGTTCTCGACGAGGGGGTACTGCGCCGGGCCGGGGAGAATCCTGCGGTGCTGGCAGAAGCCCTGCGCCACATCGCGAGCCTGATCCGGTCGCGCCGAATCATCGTGCAGGTGCTGCCCTTCAGCGCGGGCTTCCACGCGGCGATGGGTGGTTTCGTGCAACTGATGTCGTTCGAGGACGCTCCGCCGCTCGCCTACATCCAAGGCATGGGAACGGGGCAGCTGTTCGACGATCCGGCCACGGTCACCCATCACACCCTGACCTACGATCTCCTCACGGCCAACGCGCTGTCACCGCGCAAGTCCCTGGCCCTGATCGAATCGGTGGCGGAGGATTACGAACATGATCAGCACGCCTGAGTACGACCTGTCGGCGGCCACTTGGCACAAGTCCAGCTACAGCGACGCCAGCGGCGGCAGCTGCCTGGAGATGGCCACCTGGCGCAAGTCCACCCACAGCGGAGCCGGCGGCGGCGACACGGTCCCCGTCCGGGACTCCAAGGTCCCCGACGGCCCCCACCTCACCTTCAACGGCCCGGCCTGGACGGCGTTCGTCACCAGCCTCTGACCAGCCGTCCACGATCGGGCGGACACGGTTCGGCATGCGCCTCCCACGTATGCCGAGCCGTAGTGGCCTGCGGCACCGGCCCGAACCCGACCTGCACCCCGGGCAGGGCGACGTGGCTCACCAGCCGATGGTCGGGGCAACGTCGAAGATCGGCGGCAGTCGGCCGTTGTCGTCGAGGTTGACGAACGTCCTGCCGTAGAGGGCGAACGACTCGCCCAGCCGGAGGCCCCGCAGGACCGTCGACTCGCCGCCCGGCTTTCCGGTGCCCGGGTCGAGGTGCCACAGGTGGGTGTACGCGCCCTCCGTGACCACGGCGATCCGGCCGGTCCGGTCGGCGGCCAGCGCGCGGATCCGCCAGTCGTGGTCGAAGGCGCGGGTCCACAGGTGGCGGCCGTCCTTCAGGGAGAACGCCGCCAGGACCTCCCGCTTCTCCCGTTCCGGTACCGCCGCGTACAGCACGTCCCCGGCGACCAGCCACGCCGTGGCGCCCGTGGTCGGGACGTACGGTGCCTGCGACTGCTCGCGCGGGCGACCCGCCTCGTCGAACACCAGCAGGCGCCCGTCACCGACGGCGGCGGCCGGGGAGGCCGACACGATGCGCGGGGACTCGTACCCGACGGGCACCGGGAACTGCCAGGCGACGGCGCCGGTGCGGGCGTCGAGCGCGAACAGCTTCCAGTCCTTGTCGGTCCGGGCCAGGAGCAGGACCCGGTCGGGGCCCGCGGCGACCTCCGAGGCGACGGCGCCCGCGGGCAGCGGGGAGCGCCACAGCTCGGCACCGGTGACCAGGTCGTGGGCGTGTACGGCGTCCGCGGTCGCGGTCACGGCCAGGGAACCTCCCGCGGACGGCTTGCCCACGAGCTTCGGGATGTCCTTGGTCCAGAGCTGCTTGCCGGACGTGACGTCCACCGCCATCAGGCGGTTGCCGCACGTGCTCTCCGCGGTGGCCAGGGTGAGCAGGCCGGTGCCTGAGGGGGTGTCCCCGCTCATCGCGCACACCGCGCCGCCGGCCGGGGCGGGGAGGTCCCAGCCGCGGCGGCCCTCCCCGTTGTAGCCGGTCACGACGTCCGCGCGGCCACGGATCACGAACCCTGTGAACGGGTCCCCCGCCCAGGAGCCGACCGGCCTGTCCGCGCCCGGGCCGTCGGGGACCTGGTACGAGAAGAGGTCCATGTGCGGGCCGCGCAGCCACGAGAAGCCGAGCCAGCCGGGCCACAGGGCGACGAGCGCGACAGCGACGGCCGCGACCCAGCCGACGGCCGAGCGGTACCCGCGGCCCTTCACGGCCGACCGCCACAGCCCGCCCGCGACGAGCCCGGCGGCCAGCGCCCACAGCACCAGTGGGCCCAGCCCGCGCGGGCAGCCGCCGGAGCTGCACACGACGTCGGACATGTCCCCGGCGGTCAACTTGATGCACAGGACGGCGTACAGCACCGCGACGGCGCTGAACGCGCAGGCCGCGGCGAGCCGTACGTGGTCCCGGAGCCGCTTCACGAGCGACGGTGGCGTGTCCATGATCCCCCCGGCCCGCAGCCTAGCCGCGATCGGGCGGCGCGTACGCAGCCCGATCGCGGGCCCCCGCGCACGGGCCCGGGCCGAGCCGTCAGGTCCGCCGTCAGGTCCCTCCGACGGTCACAGACCGCCGGTGGAGAGCAGCTGGTTGGGGGTGGCCGGGCTGACGCTGGTCAGGACGTCCTTGGTGGACTGGGAGTCGAGGAACTCGACGACTTCCGACGGGGCGGCGTTCGGGTGCTCCGCCTTGTAGAGGGCGGCGACGCCGGTGACGTGCGGGGCGGCCATGGAGGTGCCGCTCAGGGCCGCCGCGCCGCCGCCCATCCTGGCCGAGTCGATCTGCTCGCCGGGCGCGTAGAGGGAGACGCACCTGCCGTAGTTGGAGAAGGAGGTCTCCTCGTCCCAGCGGTTGCTCGCCGCGACCGTGAATACGCGCGGGGCGGACGCCGGGGAGATGGTGCAGGCGTCGACCGAGCTGTTGCCCGCGGCGACGACCGGGAGGACCCCGGCGTCGCTCAGGGCGTTCACGGCGTTGTTGAGCGCTTCGGACCGGTCCCCGCCCAGGGAGCCGTTCAGGACGGCCGGCTGCTCGGCGTTCCCGGCCACCCAGTCCAGCCCGGCGATGATCCCCGAGAACTCGCCCCTGCCGTCGCAGTCGAGCACCCGGACACTGACCAGATTGACCTTGCGCGCCACGCCGTACGTCCTGCCGCCGACCGTGCCCGCGACGTGCGTGCCGTGGCCCTGGCAGTCCTGCCCGTTGCGCCCGTCCTTGAAGGCGTCGAAGCCGAAGGCGGCGCGCCCGCCGAACTCGGTGTGGGCGTAGTCGATCCCGGTGTCCAGGACGTAGGCGGTCACCCCGGCGCCGTTGCCCTTCACGGTCACGCTGCCGTCGAGCGGCAGCGCGTCCTGGTCGATGCGGTCGAGGCCCCAGGTCGAGGCCGGCGCCTTGACCGTGGTCGCGGTGGCGGGCGTCATCGGCGGCGCGAACACCGTCGCGTCCGACTCCACCGACTTCACCCCGGGGCTCACGCGAACCGTGTCCAGCTGGAGCGGGGTCAGCGGTACGGCGAAACCATTCATCGCCGCCTGGTAGACGAACGTCGGCTTCAGCTTCAGCTTCTCCGCCAGTGCGGCGGCGTCCACGCCCTTGTCGAGACTGACGATGTACTTGCCGGGAACGGCGTTGGGCGCCACGTGCAGCGGAACCGGGGTCGGCTCCGGGGCCGCGGCGGAGGCCGAACCGGCCGCGACCGGAGTGACGGTGAGGAGGGTCGCGGCAGCCAGGCGTGCGAGCAGGCGCATGAGGAAACTCCCTGACGGGGTGGAAGGTCGGCATGGATGAGCCGCGCCCGCGACGTCATGTGCGTATGGGGGTGCGGCCCTCCTTTCCATCGGGCGCCGCCCCCGCGCGGCTTGAAGCACCGCCCCCGCCCGACCGATGGGCCGACCGTCCCGTCAACACGGCGCGTCCGACAGGCTGCAGAAGGGTTTCCCCTCTGACGCCATGACCGTGCCCCGGCCCGCAGGCCCGTGCCGCTCCCGCAAGATCACCCGTATGGGCCGCCCCCACACCGGGGGCGCACGGCCGGTGCGCTCCCGATGGCCCGCGCCACACCCGCGGACGTCGTTGACCGGCCCCGCCGCGCGTGATGGCCTCCCCCCATGGCAAACCGTCTGAGCCGGGCCCTGCCCGTGGCCGTGGCCGTCGCCGTCGCCGCACTGGCCGCCGTCACCGTGCCCGAACCCGTGCCCCGCGCGGCCCCCGTCGCCCCCGTCGCCCACGCCGAACAGGCCGACCACGCGACGTACATCGTCACCGTACGAAGGGACCTCGACCCGGCCGAGGTGGCGCAGATGGTCGGCGTCACCCCGGTCCACGTCTTCCGCACCGCCCTGCACGGCTTCGCCGCCCGGCTGAGCCCCGGCCAGGTCGCGGCCCTGCACGCGATGCCGGGCGTGGAGGCGATCGAGGAGGACGGCGGCGCGTCCTCGTTCGGCGCCGGCGTCTGACGGCGAGCGCCTCGCGCGCCCGCGCTCCCCGGCACATCCCCGCCCCCGCCCGCCGCTTAGGGTGAGGCGGATCAACTCATCGGTTGATCGGGGGAATCGGGGGGAGACCGGTGGACAGCGCGACCGAGGCGTTCGAGCCGCTACGGGCGGACGACCCGCAGACCGTGGCGGGCTACCGCCTGGCGGCCCGGCTCGGCGCGGGAGGC
Source organism: Streptomyces sp. NPDC056224 (assembly GCF_042267665.1). NCBI lineage: Bacteria > Bacillati > Actinomycetota > Actinomycetes > Kitasatosporales > Streptomycetaceae > Streptomyces > Streptomyces sp. NPDC056224. The sequence goes on along the minus strand of NZ_JBHJTK010000006.1, from coordinate 35,395 downwards.
ATGGGCCGCGTCTACCTGTCGCACACCCAGGGCGGCCGCCCGGTGGCGATCAAGGTGGTGCGGCCGGAACTGGCCGAGGACCCGGCGTTCCGGCGGCGGTTCCGCCGGGAGGTGGAGGCGGCCAGGCGGGTCCGGGGCGCCTACACCGCCGAGCTGATCGACGCCGAGGCGGACGGGGTGCCGCCCTGGCTGGCCACCCTGTACGTGCCGGGCCCCTCGCTGGCCGAGGCCGTCGCCCGGCGCGGACCGCTGCCGGTACCCGCGGTGCTGTGGCTGGTGGCGGGGGTGGCCGAGGCCCTGCAGGCCATCCACGGCGCGGGCGTCGTGCACCGGGACCTGAAGCCGTCGAACGTGCTGCTGGCCTCCGACGGGCCCCGGGTCATCGACTTCGGCATCTCGCTGGCGTCCGGCACCACCGCGGCCACCGCCACGGGCACCGCCATCGGCACGCCCCAGTACATGGCCCCCGAGCAGGCGTCGGGGGGCGAGGTCACGGCAGCCACCGACGTCTTCGCGCTGGGCCAGACGGCGGCGTTCGCGGCACTGGGCGAACCGCTGTACGGGGACGGCCCCTCCGTGAGCGTGCTGTTCCGGATCGTGCACTCCGACCCCGACCTGTCCCGGCTGCCGGAGCCGCTGCGCCCGCTGATCGCCCGGTGCCTGGCCTCCGAGCCGGAGGAGCGGGCCACCCCGGCGGAGATCGTGGCGTGGTGCCGGAAGCATCTGGGGAAGGACGCCGACGCTGGCGGCGGACCCGCCGTCTGGCGGGAGGTGACGGGGCCCGAGGTGGAGATTCCGGCTCCGGTCCCGCATCCCACGGCGGTGCACACGACCCCGGTGAACTGGCTTCCGCCACAGCCGCCACAGCCGTGGGCGCCGCTCGGACCGGAGGAACAGCGGGCGCGCAGGCGACGCATCGCGCTGATCACGGCCGCGGCGGTGACGGCCGGAGCAGTGCTGCTGACGGGCCTGGCCTGGCTGGGCAAGGGAGCGGCGGACCGGATGCGCGAACTGGACGCGTCCCGGGCGAAGCCGGGCGGCCCGGCCGCGGCGGCCCAGGAGACGCCCTCGGGGCCGGCGGGATCGGCCGGGTCGGCCGGGTCGGCGAGCGGCGGCAAGGGGCCGAAGCCCTCCGGATCCGCACCGGGCACGACCCGGCCGCCGAAGCCCCTCGCCCACCCCCACCCCGGGCTGCGCCTGGACGAGAAGAACTCGATCGGCATCAAGGATCCGGTCCGGCGCGACGACCTCACGGGGGACATCCGCCTGAACTGCGAGGTGACCGGCTGCCAGCTGGTGAGCGACACGAGCGTGTTCACCATGCTGTACGCCGAGCCGGGCACCGGCAGCCTCGACACGTGCAGCCTCCTCACGCGCGCCGCCACCAGCAAGGAGTTCCCGCTGGCCGCGGCGGCGGGCGGCAGCGAGATCTGCGTCAGGCACCCGTCGGGGGACATCGCGCTGCTCGTGATCCAGATCAAGTCGACCCAGTACGTGAAGGGCACGTCCGGCACGGTGACCGCGGACATGACGGTCTGGCCCGCGCCCTGACCCGGCCGCCCGCCCGCCCGCGCCCGGACAGCGCGCCCTAGGGCCGGCCTAGTACCCGCCTAGGGCCGGTACACGGACAGCCGCGAGACCTCGTACTCCATCTCCGTCACCCCCGGGCGGGGCGCCGGGTGGTAACGCCCGGCGCAGACGGACAGGTTCACGATGAGGTACGCGCGCCAGGACCGGCCCACGCCCGCGCGGTCGGCGAACACGCGGGCCCCGTTGACCCACCAGACGACCGACCTCCGCCCGAACTCGACCTTGAGGTCGACCCAGGCGCCCGGCCGCACCGACGGGTCGCGGTGGTAGCGGTGCGCCTGACGGACGTGGTTGGAGAGCTCCAGGAGATCCGGATTGTCGGGGTGGTACTCGAAGACGTCGATCTCCTGGCCGCCGTCCCGCCAGGTCCAGATCGCCGGCCAGGCACCCGTCTCCACCGGGAGCCTGACCCGGGCCTCCAGGATGTCGCCGGTGCGCACCATGAACCCCTCGTCGCTGCCCTCGGTGGTGAGCAGCCCGGTGTTCCAGTTGCCGTCGGGCCTCCGCTTGGCCCGGAAGACGCCGCTGCGGCTGTAGGCGGGATCGTCGACGAGGTGGTCCAGTTTGTTGTCGCCCGGGTTCGTCGGGCCGCCGTCGGGATACGCCCAGGAGCGGCCCGCGACCCACTGGGTGGGCGAGGAGAAATCGGCGGTGAAGGCGGGGGCGAGGCGCGGCCTGACCGCGACCGCGCCGCCGGCGCCCGCCGGGGCGAGGCGCGACGTCAGGCGCCGCAGCCAGCCGAGCTTTTCCGAGTCCATGCAGGGTGTCTGCCCGTAACCGGACGCGCCCATGCCGGAATCATCGCACAGGGTAATCGCGCGGAAGCATTCAGCGACGGGCGGCGCGCGCCGCCTCGACGAAGGCGCGGATCAGCTCGGGCGATTTCACCCCGCGCTCCCGCTCCACGCCGCTGGAGACGTCCACGCCCCACGCGCCGGTGGCCCGGACGGCGTCGCCGACGTTGGCGGGGGTCAGCCCGCCCGCGAGCAGCCACCGCCCCTCGGGCGGCGCGAAGTCCGCCGCCCCCCAGTTCCACGGCTTGCCGGAGCCCGGGTCGGGGGCGTCGAGGAGCAGCAGGTCCTCTCCGTACTCGCCGCAGCGCTTCACGTGCTCGGCGGTGGCCCGCAGCAGCGTCCGCCCCGCGGCCCGCAGCGCCGCGAAGTCCTCGGGGCCCTCTTCGCCGTGCAGCTGCACGCCCCGTACGCCGCTCTCCTCGGCGAACCGGCGCACCTCCGCCACCGGCTGCCCCCGGAACACGCCGACGGTGAGCACCCCGTCCGGCACCCGCGCGGCCAGCTCCCGCGCGGTGGCCGCGTCGACCGTACGGGGGCTGCCGGGCGCGAAGACGAACCCGACGGCATCGGCCCCGGCCTCGACGGCCACGTCGACGTCGCCCGGCGTCTTCAGCCCGCAGATCTTGATGAACACGTCAGTCATACCCCGAAGTCAACCAAACCCAGCGCGATTCGCGACGATGCATCCCATAAGCCGGGCAGGGAAAGCGTCCCGCCACTAGCCTGGGACGAGGCACACATTCAGGGCACATCACGCCATCCGGAGGACGACGGTGACGACCATGACCGAGCGGGCCACACCCATAGAGAGCCTGTCGCCGCCGACATTCGAGAGCCTCCTGCGCACGGTCGAGGAGATGAACACGCCAGACGGCTTCAAGGCCGAGCTCATCCGGGGGAAGATCGTCGTGTCGCCGTTCTCCAAGCTGCGCTACTACCGGCGCATGCGTGCAGTACGCGAGCAGCTACAGGCCCACGCCCCCGAGGGTCACGTCGCCGATGTCGCCCCCTTCCTCTTCAGCTTCCCGGCAGCGGAGCGGGCCTACGGGCCCGACCTCTTCGTGGCGGACGAGGCGGCGTTCGACGAGGAGGGCCGTCACGCGGACAGCGCGGCCCTGTCACTGGTCGCGGAGTTCACCTCCGTGTCGACCAAGGACGCGGACTGGAACGAGAAGCTGAACGTGTACGGCCGCCTCGTACCGGTCTACCTGGTCGTCGACATGCAGGACGCGGAGATCACCTGCTTCTGGGACCCCTCCCCGCACGGGTACCGCTCCCGCCGGACGGTGTCCTTCGGTGAGACGCTGCCCGTCCCGGAGCCCTTCGGCTTCGAGCTCGACACCACGGGCTTCTAGTGCCGGCCGCGAAACGCCCGAGGGCGGCACCCCCCGCAGGGAGTGCCGCCCTCGTTCGAGAACAGCCGATCGACCGGCGGCCTGAGCCGCGGGAGGATCAGAAGTCCATGTCACCGCCCGGCATGCCGCCCGGGGCGCCGGCGCCGGCCTTCTCGGGCTTGTCGGCGATGACGGCCTCGGTGGTCAGGAACAGCGCGGCGATCGACGCGGCGTTCTGCAGCGCGGAGCGCGTGACCTTGGCCGGGTCGATGATGCCCTCGGCGATCATGTCCACGTACTCGCCGGTCGCGGCGTTGAGGCCGTGACCGATCGGCAGGTTGCGGACCTTCTCGACGACGACGCCACCCTCGAGACCACCGTTGACGGCGATCTGCTTGAGCGGGGCCTCCAGGGCCAGGCGCACGGCGTTGGCGCCGGTCGCCTCGTCGCCCGTGAGCTCCAGCTTCTCGAAGACCGCGGAGGCCTGCAGCAGGGCCACGCCACCACCGGCGACGATGCCCTCCTCGACGGCCGCCTTCGCGTTGCGAACGGCGTCCTCGATGCGGTGCTTGCGCTCCTTGAGCTCGACCTCGGTCGCGGCGCCGGCCTTGATGACGGCCACGCCGCCGGCCAGCTTCGCGAGGCGCTCCTGGAGCTTCTCGCGGTCGTAGTCCGAGTCGGAGTTCTCGATCTCGGCGCGGATCTGGTTCACGCGACCGGCGACCTGGTCGCTGTCACCGGCACCGTCGACGATGGTGGTCTCGTCCTTGGTGATGACGACCTTGCGGGCGCGGCCGAGCAGGTCGAGACCGGCGTTCTCCAGCTTGAGGCCGACCTCCTCGGAGATGACCGTGCCACCGGTGAGGATGGCGATGTCGCCGAGCATGGCCTTGCGGCGGTCGCCGAAGCCCGGGGCCTTGACGGCGACGGACTTGAAGGTGCCGCGGATCTTGTTGACGACCAGGGTCGACAGGGCCTCGCCCTCGACGTCCTCGGCGATGATCAGCAGCGGCTTGCCGGACTGCATGACCTTCTCCAGGAGCGGCAGCAGGTCCTTGACCGAGCCGATCTTGGAGTTGACGATCAGGATGTACGGGTCGTCGAGAGCCGACTCCATACGCTCCATGTCGGTGGCGAAGTACGCCGAGATGTAGCCCTTGTCGAAGCGCATGCCCTCGGTGAGCTCCAGTTCCAGACCGAAGGTCTGGGACTCCTCGACGGTGATGACGCCTTCCTTGCCGACCTTGTCCATGGCCTCGGCGATGAGCTCGCCGATCTGGGTGTCGGCGGCGGAGATGGAGGCCGTGGAAGCGATCTGCTCCTTGGTCTCGACATCCTTCGCCTGCTCCAGCAGGGCGCCGGAGACGGCCTCGACGGCCTTCTCGATGCCGCGCTTGAGGGCCATCGGGTTGGCGCCGGCGGCCACGTTGCGCAGGCCCTCGCGGACGAGCGCCTGGGCCAGCACGGTGGCGGTGGTCGTACCGTCGCCGGCGACGTCGTCCGTCTTCTTGGCGACTTCCTTGACCAGCTCGGCGCCGATCTTCTCGTACGGGTCCTCGAGCTCGATCTCCTTGGCGATGGAGACACCATCGTTGGTGATCGTGGGCGCGCCCCACTTCTTCTCAAGGACGACGTTGCGACCCTTGGGGCCAAGGGTGACCTTGACGGCGTCGGCGAGCTGGTTCATCCCACGCTCGAGACCGCGCCGGGCCTCCTCGTCGAACGCAATGATCTTGGCCATCTGAAGTGGTCCTCCCGGACAGCGGTGGATTGCTCCCGGACCGCGCCCGCGCCCGCGACGGACGGCCTGCGTGCCCGGCGGTTCCTTCCCGCCGGACGCTGCGGGCCTCACCGACCCGGTCCTCAGTTTGGTAGCACTCTCACCTGGAGAGTGCTAACGCCAATGATTAGCACTCGACCCCCACGAGTGCAAGCGGCTTGGGCCAACGCCCCCGCGAACGCACGAGGGGCCCACACCCCGTGTCCAGGATGTGGGCCCCTCTTGCGTACGCGTGGGCGGTCGATCGCGCCGGGACTAGCCGAGTGCGAGCTTGACCATGTCCGCCTGCGGACCCTTCTGGCCCTGCGAGATCTCGAACTCGACCCGCTGACCCTCTTCAAGGGTGCGGTACCCGTCCATCTGGATGGCGCTGTAGTGGACGAACACATCCGCACCACCGTCGACCGCGATGAAGCCGTAGCCCTTCTCCGCGTTGAACCACTTGACGGTGCCCTGAGCCATGCCTAACTCCCCTATTACTGGCCCTTGCGCAGGAACGCACTTCGCGCTCCCGGGTCAGAACTTGCGCCGGAACGCGTCGACCGAGGCTGAATGTATCCGCGTCGGTGCTGTCTGCAACAGGTCAATCCGACGAGAAATCTGGACACTCGGAAACATTGAAATAGAGTGAAAATTTGGCATATCCCAGGGCAACTCGGGCCTGGCATATCTCGCCAAAGCCCCATACCGCACCCGCACATTGACCCGATGTCGACCCTCACGCGACCCGTTCATATGCGGCGGGCAAGTCCAGCGGAGGGGACTTCCCCAACTCTACCGTGCCCAATCAAACAGAATTGCCCCCTCCGCTTTTAGCGGAGGGGGCAATTACGGTTTTCGCGTGTCAGCAGCCGCCGGCACGGCGCATGTCCGGTCAGCCTCCGGCGACGGCGGGAATGATCGAGACACCGGCGCCGTCCGGCGTCGCCGCCTCCAGCCCTCCCTCGAAGCGCACGTCGTCGTCGTTGACGTAGACGTTCACGAAGCGGCGCAGCTTGCCCTGGTCGTCCAGGACGCGGGCGGCGATGCCCGGGTGGCTCTTCTCCAGCGACGCGATGACCTCGGACAGGGTCGTGCCCTCGGCCGGGACCTCGGCCTTGCCGCCGGTGTAGGTGCGCAGGATGGTGGGGATGCGGACGTTGACGCTCATGGTGCTACTGCCTTTCCGGTGGAGCGGGGGGAGGTGGTCAGGCCAGGCCGGCGGCGCGGAACGCGTCCAGGCTCGGGCGGATGGTGGCGGTCTGCCCGCTGTCCGCGGCCACCGCCTCCAGGGTCTTGAGGCCGTCACCCGTGTTCAGGACGACGGTGGTGAGCGCCGGGTCGAGCTGCCCGTTCTCGATGAGCTTCTTCGTGACGCCGACCGTCACGCCGCCCGCGGTCTCGGCGAAGATGCCCTCGGTCTGCGCGAGGATCTTGATGGCCTCGACGACCTGCTCGTCGTTGACGTCCTCGACGAAGCCGCCGGTGCGCCGGGCGATGTCCAGGACGTACGGGCCGTCCGCCGGGTTGCCGATGGCGAGGGACTTGGCGATGGTGTTCGGCTTCTGCGGGCGGACCACGTCGTGGCCGGCCTTGAAGGCGGTGGAGACCGGGGAGCAGCCCTCGGCCTGGGCACCGAAGATCTTGTACGGCTTGTCCTCGACCAGGCCGAGCTTGATCAGCTCCTGCAGACCCTTGTCGATCTTCGTCAGCTGCGAGCCGGACGCGATCGGGATGACGATCTGGTCGGGCAGCTGCCAGCCGAGCTGCTCGCAGATCTCGTACGCCAGGGTCTTGGAGCCCTCGCCGTAGTACGGGCGCAGGTTGACGTTGACGAAGCCCCAGCCCTCGCCCAGCGGGTCGCCGATGAGCTCGGAGCAGAAGCGGTTGACGTCGTCGTAGTTGCCCTCGATGCCGACCAGGTCGCCGCCGTAGACACCGGCCATGACGACCTTGCCCTGCTCCAGGTCGTGGGGGATGAACACGCAGGAGCGGAAACCGGCCCGGGCGGCCGCGGCGCCGACGGCGCCGGCCAGGTTGCCGGTGGAGGAGCAGGACAGGGTGGTGAAGCCGAAGGCGCGGGCGGCCTCGACGGCGATCGCGACGACGCGGTCCTTGAAGGAGTGCGTCGGGTTGCCGGAGTCGTCCTTGACGTAGAGCTTGCCGGTGACGCCGAGCTCCTTGGCCAGGTTCTGCGCGTCCACGAGCTTGGTGAAGCCCGGGTTCAGGCTCGGCTTGGAGGCCACGTCCGCGGGGACGGGCAGCAGCGGCGCGTACCGCCAGATGTTGTTCGGGCCGGCCTCGATGGCGGCGCGCAGGGCCTCGGGGTCTCCTGTCGGGAGGTCGTAGGCGACTTCCAGAGGTCCGAAGCACTCGACGCACGCGAAGATCGGTCCGAGCTCGAAGCGGGTACCGCACTCACGACAGGAAAGCCCGGTGGCAGGTCCGAGATCGACAGAGGTGGGATCAGTCAGTGCAGCCATGATGGCGAGGCCCTTTCTCCTCATCTTCCCCATGGCGCACTTCGCCATGAGACGGAATTGGCACCTTCCCTAGCCGGGGACCTCGCGGGGGTGCGTGAAAACGCATCGCGAGAACCGACTGGAGGGTTGCCGGGGCTTCAACGGGCCGTGTCCCTCTGCCCCTCTGGATGAGCGGTATGGCACCGGACCGCGCGCTCCATGGCGCTCCGGGCGTTTGTGCGCAAGGACCCCCGGCATGCGGTGGTCCTTTGCGTTGTTCAAGACTGTAACCGAAGGGCAGGGCGGTTGAGACAGCCGTCCGAACCGCGAGATGGATCGCATATCGGCCCGGACAAGTGACGATGCAGGGAGTCCAAGGGTGCTGGAAGAGGTGGAGCGCTGGCTGGCAGACCGCTCCTGGTCCGCCGCCGACCGACCGCTCGACCAGCTGCTGGACCGGAAACGGGCGGCTGGGACCACGGTCAGCGTGGTGCTGCCCGCGCTCGACGAGGAGGCGACGGTCGGCGCGATCGTCGAGGTGATCCGGCGCGAGCTGATCGAGGGACTGCCGTTCCCCCTGGTGGACGAACTGGTGGTGGTCGACTCGGGCTCCAGCGACCGGACGGCCGAGGTCGCCGCGAAGGCCGGCGCCCGCGTCGTCCACCGCGACGAGATCCTGCCGCGGATCCCCGCGCTGCCCGGCAAGGGCGAGGTGCTGTGGCGCTCCCTGCTGGCCACGTCCGGGGAGATCGTCTGCTTCGTTGACGCCGACCTGCGCGATTTCTCGGCCGACTTCGTCTCCGGGATCGTGGGGCCGCTGCTGACGGAACCGGACGTGCAGTTCGTCAAGGCGATGTACGACCGCCCGCTGGGCGACGCCCCCGGCCAGGGCGGCCGGGTGACGGAGCTGGTGGCGCGTCCCCTGCTCAACCTGCACTGGCCCCAGCTGGCCGGTTTCGTCCAGCCGCTGGGCGGTGAGTACGCCGTACGCCGCTCCCTGCTGGAGCGGCTGCCGTTCCCCGTCGGGTACGGCGTCGAGCTGGGCCTGCTGGTGGACGCGCTGCACACGGTCGGGCTGGACGCGCTGGCCCAGGTGGACGTCGGCGTACGGGTCCACCGCCACCAGGACGGGCAGGCGCTGGGCCGGATGGCCGCGGCGATATACCGCACCGCGCAGCTGCGGCTCGCGCACGGGCACTCCCCCGGCCACCGCGGGGGGTACCCCCTCGTACGTCCGGAGCTGACGCAGTTCGAGCGGGGGCCGGAGGGGTTCGTGCCGCGGACGTACGAGGTGGACACGGAGGAGCGGCCGCCGATGCTGGACGTCAGGGAGTACGTGCTGCGCCGCGTGGCGTGACGCAGGGAACGGTTTGAGGGGACCCGGGCCGGGCTAGGTTCGGCGCATGGCTTCTCAGGTGCTCGTAGCCGCCAACCGCGGCCCGCTCTCGTACGCCCTGTCCGCCGAGGGCACCCTCAGTGCCCGGCGCGGCGGGGGCGGTCTCGTCTCCGGACTCTCCGCGGCCCTGGCGGAGCAGCCGGACGCGGTGTGGATCTGCGCGGCCCTTTCGGAGGCGGACCGGGAGGCGGTCCGCCGGGGCGTGGCCGAACCCGGCGTCCGCATGCTGGACATCGATCCCACGGTGTACGACGACGCGTACAACGGCATCGCGAACTCGGTGCTGTGGTTCACCCACCACCACCTGTACGACATCCCGCGCACGCCGGTGTTCGACGCGCAGTTCCGCCGCCGGTGGGGGTCGTACGTGGAGTACAACCGCGCCTTCGCGGCGGCGCTTGCCGAGGAGGCGGCGGAGGGCGCCCGCGTCCTGGTGCAGGACTACCACCTGGCCCTGGTGCCGGGGCAGTTGCGGGAGCTGCGGCCGGACCTGCGGATCGGGCACTTCACGCACACGCCGTGGGCTTCGCGGGAGTTCCTGGGGATGCTGCCCGACGACATCCGGGAGCAGCTGCTCTGGGGGATGCTCGGCGCCGACCGGCTGGGTTTCCACACCTGGGCCTGGGCGGTCAACTTCATCACCAGCGCGAACCTGGACGACGCGACCGGCATCGCGCAGCCGTACCTCCCGAGCGGGACTCCCGAGAGCGGGGTGCACCACCACAGGTCGAAGGCGGACGGCCCGGGCTACGGGGAGAAGCGGTTCACGCAGGTGACCCAGTACCCGCTCGGGGTCGACGCGGAGGAGCTGCGCGAACTGGCGCACCGGCCGGAGGTGGAGGAGAAGCTGGCGGCGCTGCGGGCGGAGGTCGGTGACCTGAAGACGATCGTCCGGGTGGACCGGACGGAGCTGTCGAAGAACATCGTGCGCGGGCTCCTCGCCTACCGGGAGCTGCTGACCACGCACCCCGAATGGCGCGGCCGGGTGGTGCACCTGGCGTCCGCCTACCCGTCGCGGCAGGACCTGGCGGTGTACCGGGCGTACACGGAGTCGGTGCGGGAGCTGGCGGCCGAGGTGAACGCGGAGTTCGGCACGGCGGACTGGAAGCCGGTCCACGTGTCGGTGCAGGACGACTTCGCGCGCTCGCTCGCGGCGTACCGGATGGCGGACGTCGCGCTGGTGAACCCGGTGCGGGACGGGATGAACCTGGTGGCGAAGGAGATCCCGGTGGTGTCGGAGGAGGGGTGCGTGCTGGTGCTGTCGACCGGGGCGGGGGCGTACGAGGAGCTCCGCCAGGACGCGTTGACGGTGAACCCGTACGACGTGACGCAGACGGCCGAGGCGCTGCACACGGCGCTGTCCATGCCGGACGCCGAGCGCGCGGACCGCACGAAGCGCCTGGCGGCGGCCGCGACCGCCCTCCCCCCGGCCCAGTGGTTCACCGCCCAGCTGGCGGACCTCCGGGCCTGACCCGCGCCACCGCTCCTGGGGCTCCGCCCCGGACCCCGCTCCTCAAAAAACGCCGGACGGGCCGGATCCGGCCGATGCCGTCCGCCCGGCCGGGCTGGATTGCCCGCAGGGCAATCTCAGCCCCGCCGGCGATTGGGGCGCGGGGGGTGGGGGGGCGCGCCCCCCCCCCCCCCCCGGCCCCCCCCCCCCCCCCCCCCGGGCGCGGCCGGTGGCGTATAAAAAAAAGAAGCTGCCCGCGATATGTTTTGTGTTTTTATAGGGGGTGGGCG
>NZ_JBHJTK010000006.1:0-24310 GCF_042267665.1 Streptomyces sp. NPDC056224 | reverse complement strand
CCTCTGTTCTTTTTTTTGTTGGGGTGTGTGTTTTTTTTTTTTACCGCGCCCGGGGGCTCCCCCCGGCGCCCCCGGGGGGGGGGGGGGGGGGGGGGGGGGGGGGGGGCGCCCCCCCCCCCCCCCCCCGACGACGGACCCGCAGGTCAGGACCGCAGGGCCGCGGCGAGGGCGGCCAGGAAGGCCGCCACCGCGCCGGGGCCCGGCAGGACCAGGTCGGCGCGCGCGGCGAGCTCCGGGACCTCGACGGAGCCGCTGCACACCAGCAGCCCCGGCAGGCCGTCGGCCCGGCGCTTCTCGACCGCCGAGTACGCGGCCAGGTCGCCCAGGTCGTCGCCCGCGTACAGCACCGGTCCCGCGTCCGTCTCCGCGAGGAACTCCGTCAGGGCGACGCCCTTGTCCGTGCCCGGCGGCCTGAGCTCCAGCACGGCGCGGCCCGGTTCGACCATCAGCCCGTGCCGGGCGGCCAGCTCGGCCAGGGGTTCGCGGAGCGCCGCGAAGGCCGCCTCCGGGTCCTCGGCGCGGCGGGTGTGGACCGCCAGCGCCCGGCCCTTCTCCTCGATCCACGTGCCCCGCCAGGCCCCGATCGAGTCCAGGAATCCCGGCAGCTCGGCCCGTACCGCCGCCACCCCGGGGTGTTCGGCGGGGGCGTGGACGATCCCGGTGACGGCGTCCCAGCGCTCGGCCCCGTAGTGGCCGAGGACCACCAGGTGTTCCAGCCCGGGGACCCCGGCGAAGCCGCCGTAGCGGACGGCCACGCCCGCCGGCCGGCCGGTGACCACGGCCACCGAGGCCACCTCGGGGGCCAGCGCGGCCAGGGCGGGTACGGCTGCGGGGTGGGCCCGTGCCTGGTCCGGGTCCGGGACGATGTCGGCGAGGGTCCCGTCGAAGTCCAGGGCGATCACGGACCGGCGGGGTGCGCGGAGCAGGGCTTCGAGTCCCTCGCGTCCGGCTGCGGTGACGGGCATCGGCAAGTCGTGCGGATGGCTCCCCATACGGACGACCCTAACGGCCCAGCGGCGTGACGGCTATCGCCTGGCCCGCTGGGCCTCGCGGATCCGGCGCAGCCGGTTCACCGTGCCGGGGGCGTGCGCCAGCGCGCGGGGGTCGTCCATCAGCGCGTTGAGCAGCTGGTAGTAGCGGACCGGGGCCATCCCCAGCCCCTCCCGTATCGCGCGCTCCTTGGCCCCGGGCCCGGGCCACGTGCGCCCCTCGTACGCGAGCACCGCGGCCTCCGTGGCCGTCAGCTGCCCCTCGTCCGTCATACGGCCAGATTAACGCCGCCCACCGACAGGGGCCCGACCGCCCGGGGCCGTCGCGCCCCGCGGTCGTGCCCCGCGGTCGTGCCCCGCCGTCGCGCCCCCCGCCGCCGCGCCCCCGGCCCGCGTCAGTGCCTGTCGGCCGCCCGCGCCGCCCCGGCGATCTGCTCCAGCACCTGCGCCGGCTGCCCGCCCGGCTGGACCGACTTGCCGATGTTCTGCTTGATGTCCTCGCTGACGCCCGCCCAGGACTTCTTGCCGACCGGGTAGAGCCGCGAGCTCGGCAGCGCGTCCAGGAAGGTCTTCAGCTGCGGCGCGGCGCCGCCCTTTCCGGCCTGCACGGCACGGTAGCCGGTGGTGGTGACCGGGAGCAGGTCGTACTTGGTGGTGAAGGCGGTCACGTTCTCCGCCTGGTAGAGGTGGTCCAGGAACGCGCCGGCCTCCTTCGGGTGGCCGTTCTTGAAGGCCATCACCCAGTCCGCGACGCCCATCGCCGAGTGCTCGCCGCCGTCGAGGGTCGGCATGGTCACCATGCCGAACTTGACGCCCTTCCCGGCCGCCTGCTTGATCAGCGTGGGGTGGCCGTTGAGCATGCCGACCTCGCCGCGCGTGAAGGCGTCGAAGGCGTCCTGCCGGTTCGTCCTGCCCGGCTCGGCCGGCCCGGTCAGCCCCTGCCCGACCATCTTGTCCCGCAGGAACTCCAGGGCCTTGACGTTCTCGGCGGAGTCGATGGAGTACTGCTCCTCGTTGTCGGTGTAGCCGCCGCCGCCCGCGAGCATCCACATCATCGTCTCGGCCTGCGCCTCCTCGCGGCCCAGCGGCAGCGCGAAGGGCGTCTGGACGCCGGCGCCCTTGAGCTTCTTCGCGGCCGCCTCCAGCTCCGCCCAGCTCTTGGGCTGCCAGCCGTTCCTGGCGTCCTTGGCGATGACCCCGGCGTCGGCCAGGAGCTTCTCGTTGTAGAAGAGCAGCCGGGTGCTGGCCACGAAGGGCAGGCCGTACTGGACCCGCTTGACCTTGCCCGCGTCGGCGAGCGGCCCGAGGAAGTCGGCCTCGGTCTTGACGGAGAGCAGCTCGTCCGCCGTGTACAGCTTGCCCGCCTCCGCGTAGTCGGCGTAGGCGCCGATCTGAGCGATGTCGGGGGCCTTGCCCGCCTTGACCATCTCGGCGACCTTGGCGTCGACCTCCGACCAGGAGTAGACGCTGACCTCGACGTTGATCCCCGGGTTGGCCTTCTCGAAGCCGTCGGCGAGCGTCTTCCAGTACGTCGCGGACGAGTTCTGCGGATTGTCCCCGTACTCGGCCGCCACGACCCGCAGGGTCACCTCGTTGTCCCCGGTGAGTCCGCCGAGCGCCCCGCAGCCGGTCAGCGTCACCGCCGTCAGGCACAGTGCGGCGCCGGACGCGGCCAGGCTCAGGTATCGGCGCTTCACAGTTCTCGTCCACCCCTTGTTGTACGTACGATCCACGTAAGGTCTACACCACTTTGGCGGCTCGTTCACATCCGGATCCGGACCGTGGTCCCGAATTTGTATGGCCGCTCAACAATCCCCTCCAATGGACTAGACCTTTCCCCGCCGAGCACGCGAGACTGTCACCTGTGAAATCCGTGAAACACGTCATCGCCCTCGATGTGGGCGGCACCGGGATGAAGGCCGCCCTGGTCGCCGCCGACGGCACCCTGCTGCACGAGGCGCGCCGCGCCACCAGCCGCGAGCGGGGCCCCGACGCCGTCGTCGAGGCGATCCAGGACTTCGCCGCCGAGCTCCTCGACATCGGCCGGGAGCAGTTCGCACAGCCCGCCTCGGCCGCCGGGGTCGCCGTCCCCGGCATCGTCGACGCCGAGAACGGGATCGCCGTCTACGCGGCGAACCTCGGCTGGCGCGACGTACCGATGCGCGCCCTGCTCGGCCGGCGCCTCGGCGGCATCCCGGTCGCCCTCGGCCACGACGTGCGCACCGGCGGACTCGCCGAGGGCCGCATCGGCGCGGGCCGCGGAGCCGACCGCTTCCTGTTCGTGCCGCTGGGCACCGGCATCGCCGGAGCCATCGGCATCGGCGGCCGCATCGAGGCCGGCGCCCACGGCTACGCGGGCGAGATCGGCCACATCGTGGTCCGCCCCGGCGGCCCGGCCTGCGGCTGCGGCCAGCACGGCTGCCTGGAGACCCTCGCCTCCGCCTCCGCCGTCAGCCGCGCCTGGGCGGCCGCCTGCGGCGACCCCAGCGCCGACGCCGCGGACTGCGCCGGGGCCGTCGAATCCGGGGACGCGCGCGCCGAGGAGGTGTGGCTGGCCGCCGTCGGCGCCCTCGCAGACGGGCTGGTCACCGCCATCACCTTGCTGGACCCGCGCACCCTGATCATCGGTGGCGGGCTCGCCGAGGCCGGGGAAACCTTGTTCACACCACTACGGACGGCCGTGGAGGAGCGCGTGACGTTCCAGCGGCTCCCCCACATCGTTCCGGCGGCCCTCGGGGACACCGCCGGATGCCTGGGCGCAGGGCTGCTCGCCTGGGACCTACTCGCCACGGAGGTACCTGCCTGATGTCCGGAAGCGCGCACAGCACTGTTCTCTCCGGCGCCAGGGTGGTGCTGCCCACCGGAACCGTGGCCAACGGACGGGTCATCGTCGACGGTGACCGCATCGCCGGCAGCGCCCGGGAGGACGTGCGGGTCGTGGACCTGTCCGGGCACTGGATCGTCCCCGGCTTCGTCGACATGCACAACCACGGAGGCGGCGGCGCCTCGTTCACCTCCGGCACCGCCGAGGAGGTCCTGACGGGCGTCCGCACCCACCGCGAGCACGGCACCACCACCCTGGTCGCCTCCACCGTCACCGGGGACCTGGACGAACTGGCCCGGCGGGCCGGGCTGCTGGCCGAGCTGACCCAGCAGGGCGAGATCGCGGGCATCCACTTCGAGGGGCCGTTCATCAACGCCTGCCGCAAGGGCGCGCACAAGGAGGAGCTGCTGCGCGACCCCGACCCGGCCGAGGTCCGCAAGCTCGTCGACGCCGCGCACGGCGCCGCCCGGATGTTCACCCTCGCCACCGAACTGCCGGGCGGCCTGGACTCCGTACGGCTGCTGGCCGAGCACGGGGTCATCGCCGCGGTCGGCCACACGGACTCCACGTACGACCAGACGCGCCAGGCCATCGACGCGGGCGCGACCGTGGCCACCCACCTCTTCAACGCGATGCCCGGCCTCGCCCACCGCGCCCCCGGCCCGATCGCGGCGCTGCTGGAGGACGAGCGGGTCACCGTCGAGCTGATCAACGACGGCACGCACCTGCACCCCGCCATGCTGGAGCTGGCGTTCCACCACGCGGGCGCCCACCGGGTCGCGCTGATCACCGACGCGATGGACGCGGCGGGCTTCGGCGACGGGACCTACCACCTCGGCCCGCTGGAGGTCGAGGTCAAGGAGGGCGTGGCCCGCCTCGTGGAGGGCGGCTCCATCGCAGGTTCGACCCTGACCCTGGACACCGCCTTCAGGCGCTCGGTCACCGTCGACAGGCTGCCGGTGGAGTCCGTGGTCCAGGCGATCTCCGCCAACCCGGCCAAGCTGCTCGGTCTGTACGACGAGATCGGCTCGCTGGAGCCCGGCAAGTACGCCGACCTGGTCGTCCTGGACGCCGGGTTCGACCTCAAGGGGGTCATGCGGCGCGGCGAATGGGTCGTCAGCCCGGCCCCCGGGGCGGGTTCCTGACGGCCAACCGGCTGTACGGAGGAGGGCGGCCGCCCCCAGGACTGGGCCGACCGCCTTCTCTTTGGCATGATCCCGGCAGCAACAGACCCGGGGGTGCCCATGATCCTGACCGTCACGCTCAACACCGCGCTCGACGTGACCTACCGCGTGCCGCGGCTGCTCCCGCACGCCTCGCACCGGGTCGCCGCGGTGGGCGAGCGCCCCGGCGGCAAGGGGATCAACGTGGCCCGCGTACTGGCCGCCCTCGGCCACGAGGTGACGGCCACCGGCTTCGCGGGCGGCCCGGTCGGCGCCGTCGTACGGGAACTGCTCGCGCAGTCCCCGGGCGTGGTGGACGCCCTGGTCCCCTGCGCGGGCACCACGCGCCGCACGCTGGCCGTGGCCGACGACGCCTCCGGCGACACCACTCAGTTCAACGAGCCGGGCCCGCAGATCACCCCCGCGGAGTGGGCGGGCTTCCTGGCCCGCTACGAGGCCCTGCTGGCCGGAGCCCGCGCCGTGGCCCTGTGCGGCAGCCTCCCGCCCGGCGTGCCGGTGGGCGCGTACGCGGTGCTCGTGCGGACCGCCCGCGCGGCCGGGGTCCCGGTGCTCCTGGACACCAGCGGCGAGGCCCTGCGCCGCGGCGTCGCCGCCCGCCCCGAGATGATCAAGCCGAACGCCGCCGAGCTGGCCGAGCTGACCGGATCGCGCGAGCCGCTCCCCGCCACCCGCGACGCCCGCCGCCGGGGCGCCCACGCGGTGATCACCTCGCTCGGCCCGGCCGGCCTGCTGGCCGCCACCCCCGAGGGCACGTGGCAGGCCGCCCCGCCCCGCGCCCTGACCGGCAACCCCACGGGCGCCGGCGACTCCGCGGTCGCGGGCCTGCTCTCGGGCCTGACGGAGGGCCTGGACTGGCCCGAGCGCCTCGCCCGCGCGGTCGCCCTCTCGGCGGCCACGGTGCACGCCCCGGCGGCGGGAGAGTTCGACCCCCGCACCTACGAGGAGGTACGGGGGTCGGTGAAGGTGACGGCCGGCTAGGGCCTCACCGCCCTACCCCTTTTCGAGCCAGAGCTGGTCGAGGTTCACGTCGCACTGGTTGCCGGCCTCGCACGAGATCCTGATCGTGTTCGAGCCCTGCTTGAGCTGCACCAGCGAGTACGTGTTGGTCCAGCCCTTGGCCCAGTCGCCCTCGGCGGCCTTCGAGAAGTTCTTCATGTTGATCGGCCGGGTCTGCACCTCGCCGTTGATGGTCAGCGTGGTGTTGGCGTCCTTGCCCGGCACCCCGTAGGTCATCTTCAGCTTGTACTGGCCCGCCTTGGGGACGTCCAGCGTCCATGTGGCCGCCGCACCCAGCTGGTTCAGGCCGCCCACGTACTGGCCGCCCGCGCTCTTGGCGCCCGGCACCGTGTTCTGCAGCAGCGCGCCGCCCGTCAGGGACATGCCGGCGCCGGCGAAGTCCGCCTTCGGCAGCTCGGCCTCCGTCGGCTGCGGGGAGCCGCTCGGGGGCGGGCTCGACGGGTTCTGCGGGGCGGCCGACTGCTGGTTGCCGCCCGCCGCGTTGCCGCCCTTCTTGTCCTTGTCGCCGCCGCCGAAGGCGAGGGCCGCGCCGATGCCGATCGCGACCGCGGCGACCACCGCGACGGCCGCGATGAGCAGACCCTTGCGGCCGGAGCCGCCACCGCCGCCGTGGCCGCCGTGCCCGCCCGAGTGCGCGATCGTCTGCGTCTGCTGCGGGGACTGCTGCGGCGGAACGCCGTAGCCGCCCGCCTGGAGCGCCTCGGGAGCCTGGTACTGCGCCTGGTAGGGCGGCTGCTGTGCGGCACCCTGCTGCTGGGGGAGGGGGCCGCGCTGGCCGCCGCCGTTCCTGCGCTCGCCGACCGTCCGCACCTGGTGGTGCGAGGTACGGGGAACACCCGGCTGCGCACCGGAAGGACCGCCTGCCCCGGGCCCCGGGTAGCCGTATCCACCGCCCGACGTGGGCGGGGCGGCTCCGGCCGCCTGGCCGTCCGCGTAGAGATAGCCGAACGGATCGTCGTCCTCGGGCTTGTTCGCCCCACCGTGCGGGCCGTTGTTCGCGGGCGTCGTCATCGCAGGTCACTCCTTTCGACCCCCGGGAGCCTACCCCGAACAGGTGCACCCACGGGCGCCCGATCGCCTCAGCCCGCCCGGCGGTGCGCCTTGGAGCGGGACCTCTTCTCGATGTACATCCGCTGGTCGGCCGAGCGCAGCACCTCGTCCGCCGACATGCCGCAGCTGGCCCAGCCGATGCCGAAACTGGCTCCGACACGCACCGCGCGGCCGTCGACCCGGATCGGCGGGATGATCGCGTTGCGCAGCCGGACGGCGAGGTCGGCGGCGTCCGCCGCGCCCAGGCCGTCGGCAAGGACGACGAACTCGTCGCCACCCAGTCGGGCGACGGTGTCACCGTCCCTGACGCCCGTCGTCAGCCGCCGGGCCACCTCGATCAGGACCGCGTCACCCGTGTGGTGCCCGAACCGGTCGTTGATCGACTTGAAGCCGTCGAGGTCGCAGAAGAGCACCGCGAGCCCCTTCGTGCCGTCGTCGACGTCCGTCGTCGGCGCCACGGTGTGCACGTGGTGGTCGTAGGGGCCGTCCGCCTGGGCGGGCAGCGTCCCGGCGTAGTCGAGCGGGTCGGCCCCCGGGAACCGGTCGGGGCCGTCTGCCTGAAAGCGGTGCTCACCGGCACCACCCGCCTCGCCCCGTACCTCGTACCCGTCGCCGTGCCCGGGATGCGCCTCGCGCCCCTCGTAGGCCGCGTCCAGGGCCTCCACGGCGGTGGCCCGGACGGACTGCGGCCTGCGGCACAGCCGGGCGCCGAGCCGGGAGCGCAGCTCGGCGCTGTTGGGCAGACCGGTCAGCGAGTCGTGGCTGGCGCGGTGGGCGAGCTGGAGCTCGTGCCGCTTGCGCTCCTCGATGTCCTCGACGTGCGTGAGCAGGAACCGCGGGCCGTCGGCGGCGTCGGCGACGACGGAGTTGCGCAGGGAGACCCAGACGTACGTGCCGTCGCGCCGGCCCAGGCGCAGCTCTGCGCGGCCCCCCTCGGCGGAGGTCCGCAGCAGGGTGCCGATGTCCTCGGGGTGGACGAGGTCGGAGAACGAATAGCGGCGCAGGACCGACGCCGGGCGGCCCAGCAGCCGGCACAGCGCGTCGTTGGTCCGCAGCAGCCGGCCGTGCTGGTCCCCGCCCATCTCGGCGATGGCCATGCCGCTGGGCGCGTACTCGAAGGCCTGGCGGAACGACTCTTCACTGGCCCGCAACGCCTGCTGCTCGCGCTCCAGCCGGACCAGGGCGCGCTGCATGTTCGCGCGGAGCCTGGCATTGCTGATCGCAATCGCCGCCTGGAAGGCGTACATCTGGAGCGCCTCGCGGCCCCAGGCGCCGGGCCGGCGGCCGTTGCGCGGTCTGTCCACGGAAATGACACCCAGAAGTTCCCCGCCAGACGCATACATCGGCGCATAGAGCCGGTCCTCGGGGTGCCACTCGTCCTCGAAGCGCGGCTCGGGGCCCTCCGTGTGCCACTGGGGGACGTCGTCCTCCATGAGGACCCAGCCCTCGGTGTGCGGGATGAAGCGCAGGCCGTCCCAGTTCTCACCCATCGTCAGACGGCGTTCCCAGGAACTGCGGGAGCCGACGCGGCCGGTGATGAGGGCCTCCGCGGCGGGGTCCCCGGCGAAGGCGGCGACGACCAGATCACCGTCGGGCCGGACGAGGTTGACACAGGCGAGTTCGTAGCCGAGGCCCACGACGATGCCGTCCACGACGGTCTGCAGGGTGTCCGCCAGGCTCCTGGCCGTATTGAGCTGGGCCACCACCCGGTGCAGCTGCCGCAGGGTCGCAAGACGGACGTACGGCTCCGACTCGGTCTCCATTGCTCGCTCTCCCCGAGACCTCGACAGCAACTCCAGGTTTGTCATCGGCGTTTCGTTGCGGTGTCCCGTCCACTGAATCACAGTGAGCTGTGCGGCAGGTACACAGGGTCAACAAATCTTGCTCTCTGTGACTCAAGTCACACGAGATGATTAACGGCGCACCGCGGGGCATATGCCACAGGGGCCGCCCCCCTCTCATTCCCGGGAGCAAACGATACGCCGGGGCCTAGGCCGAGGGGCGGGGACGCGACTCGGACCAGGGCCCGATGTGCGCGCGGAAGGGCGGGATTAGCGTTCGAGCGTGCTGAAGACGATCCCCGTAACCACCCCGCCCCATGCCAGCCCCCATGCTGAGGGGGTGAGCAACGACGAGTTCCGGGCAGCCATGTCCCGGCTGGCGGCGGGCGTGTGTCTGATCACCGCGCACGAGACCCCCCTGACGGCGGACGGCCCGCGCGGCGAGGACGTCGGCATGACGGCGACCGCCTTCATGTCCGTCTCCGTGGACCCGCCCCTGGTCCTGGTGAGCCTGCGCGAGGGCTCCCGGATGGACGACCTGCTCGCGGAGCAGCCGCTGTGGGCGGTCTCGCTCCTCGCCGACCACCAGCTCCAGGTCGCCGGCCGCTTCGCCATGAAGGGCCGGATCAGCGACCGGCTGCTCTTCGCGGACCTCCCGTACGTGCGCGGCGAGGTGTCGGGCGCCCCGCTGCTGAGCGGCGCCCTGGCCACCCTCGAATGCCGTACGGAGAACCGCGTCGAGGCGGGCGACCACACCCTGGTGATCGGCCGCGTCCTGGCCGCCGGCCTGCCCTCCCCGGACGGACAGCCGCTGACGTACTTCCGCGGCCGCTACCGCCACCTGGGCCAGTAGCCCCGCCCGGCGCGGCCCCGGGTCCGCCGCGAGGTCCCGACCCGGGGCCCGCGCAGGGGCGGCGCTACCAATCCCGGCCGGTCCGGCCCCGCTTGGTCTCGGCCCGCGCCTTCTTCTCCCGCAGCCGTCGCTCGTTGATCCCCCGCGGGATCTTCGTCGCCCGGCGCGGCTTCGGCGGCGGCGCGGTCGCCTCGGCCAGCAGCGACGCCAGCCGGACCAGTGCCATCTCGCGATTGCGGAACTGCGAGCGGTGCTCGGAGGCCCGTACGGTCACCACCCCGTCGACGAGGCGGGAGGCGAGCCGCTCCAGCGCCCGCGCCTTCCACACCTCGGGCAGCGCGTTCGTCGCCGCCAGGTCGAAGAGCAGTTCCACGCGGGAGTCCGAGGTGTTCACGTGCTGGCCGCCCGGGCCGGAGGACCGCGAAAAACGCCAGGCGAGCTCGCCCTCGGGGAGCACGACCGAACCGCGGATGACATGGGGACCAGACATGCGTCCTATGATCCGTGCCCGCCCCCGCCCCGTCACCCTCATTTCCGTCACCCGCATTTTTCACACGGGAACCTGCCGGGCCTCTCGTGGCGTTATAGGGGCGAGCGGTAATTTGACCGCCTGCACATGCATGTCGGATGAGGAAAGGGACATTCCCATGGCTGTCAGCCTGTCCAAGGGCGGCAACGTCTCGCTCACGAAGGAGGCCCCCGGCCTCGCTGCCGTCACGGTCGGCCTCGGCTGGGACGTCCGTACGACGACCGGTGTCGACTTCGACCTCGACGCCTCGGCCATCGCCGTGAACGCGACGGGCAAGGTCGTCTCCGACGGCCACTTCGTCTTCTTCAACAACAAGTCCACCCCGGACCAGACCATCGTCCACACCGGTGACAACCGCACCGGCGAGGGCGCGGGCGACGACGAGGCCATCAACGTCAACCTCGCCGGCCTCCCGGCCGACGTGGACAAGATCGTCTTCCCGGTCTCCATCTACGACGCCGAGGCCCGCAGCCAGAACTTCGGCCAGGTCCGCAACGCGTACATCCGCGTCGTGAACCAGGCCGGCGGCGCCGAGATCGCACGCTACGACCTCTCCGAGGACGCGGCGACCGAGACCGCCATGGTCTTCGGCGAGCTCTACCGCAACGGCGCCGAGTGGAAGTTCCGCGCGGTCGGCCAGGGCTACGCCTCGGGCCTCACCGGCATCGCGCAGGACTTCGGCGTCAACGTCTGAGTCCCGCCCCGCGGCGGAGCGCACCACCGCGGCCGAAGCCCCCTCCCGTCCGGGGAGGGGGCTTCGCCGTCGCCGCCCGCTCGGTTGATCGCCCGGCAGGCCACGAGGCCGGAGCCGGTACGGCCCGGAGCCCGGGCCCCGGGCCCCGTAAGGCAGCAAGGCGGCAAGGCGGCAAGGCGGCAGGGCCTACTCGGGGCGGCCCGTCCCGTACAGCCACACGTCCCAGACCTTCTTCAGGTCGTGCCCGGTCTTCTCCTGCGCGTAGGCGGTGAAGTCGGCCGTATTCACGTTGCCGTGCCGGTGGTCGGCCGCCCAGCCGCGCAGCAGGGCGAAGAACTTCTCGTCGCCCACTTCCTGGCGGATCCGGTGCAGCACCATCGCACCGCGCACGTACACCGGCCTCGCGGAGATGTCCTCGGGCCCGGGCGGGGCGGCCGGCGGGAAGGCGTCCCAGCCGGAGCCCGCGTCCTCGTCGACGTCCGTGTCACCGGCCAGGAACGCGTCGAACTCCTGCTGCGCGGTGGTCCCGGCGTGGTCCTCGGCCCACAGCCACTCCGCGTACGTCGCGAAGCTCTCGTTGAGCCACATGTCCTTCCAGGACTTGGGCGACACCGAGTTGCCGAACCACTGGTGGGCTAGCTCGTGCACCAGGGTCTCCTCGTCGGTCGCGCCGGGGAAGACGGGCTTGGTCTGGGTCTCCAGCGCATAGCCGAGGGTCCCGGCGGGCAGCACGACCGCCCCCGCCGTACCGAAGGGGTACGGACCGAACCGGCCGACGCCCCACTCCACCATCTCGGGCAGCCGCGCGAGGACCCCCGCGCTCGCCGCCGCCTCGCCGGGCGCCACCGCGTTGTACACCGCGACCCCCGACGGGGTCCGCCCGGTCGCCACCCGGTACTTGCCGACGACGGCGGTCGCCAGATAGCTCGCCATCGGCTCCGGGCTGTGCCACGCGAACACGGTCCGCCCGTCGGCGCCGGTGGTCCGCGAGCGCAATTCGCCGTTCGACACGGCCTCGTAGCCCTGCGGCACCGTGATCGTGATGTCGTACGCGGCCTTGTCGCTGGGGTGGTGGTTGCCCGGGAACCAGGTCATCGAACCCACCGGCTCGCCGACGCCCACCGCGCCGTCGTCCGTGGTGATCCAGCCCTCCTTGGCACCGTCCGCGTCGGTGAGGGCCTTCGGCCTGCCGGAGTAGTCGACCTCCGTGACGAAGACCTCGCCCTTCTCCAGGTCCTCGGCCGGGCGCACGGTCAGCTCGTTTCCGGTCCGGTTGTACCGGGCCCCGGCGCCCTGCACCGTCACGCCCTCGACGCTCAGACCGCTGAGGTCGAGGTTGAAGGAGCTGAGCCCCTGCTCGGCGCGGGCGGTGATCACCGCCGTGCCGTGCAGCCGGCCGTCGGCAGGGTCGTAGTCCAGGTCCAGGTCGTAGTGGTCGACCTGGTAGCCGCCGTTGCCGGCCTTGGGGAAGTAGGGGTCGCGCAGCCCCGACGCACCCGGCCGCCCCTGCACGGTGCCGTCCGTACACCCCGTGGTGAGGGCGAGCAGGACGGCGGCGGCGGGGGCGGCGAGGCGGTGAAGAGCGCGGTGTTCCACGCGCTCGATCCTAGTGATGCGGCCGGCGGGGTCCCCCGGGTCGCGGCCCCCGGCACGGCAAACCCTTCCGGCCACAGCACTGGGCGGGCGGGGTCCCGCCTACTTGGCGAGGGCGTCGGCGCCGGCCTTGGCGAACTTCTCGTCCAGGTCGCCGCTCGGGGCGCCGGCCACGCCGATGCCGGCGACCGGAGCGCCGCCCGCCTGGACCGGGGTACCCCCGCCGAGGAAGAGGGTGCCGGGGATGTCCTTCAGGTTCGGGGTCTGGGCGAGGCGGCCCGCGAGCACCGAGGTCGGGGCGTTCCAGGACACGGCGGTGAAGGCCTTGCGCTGCGCCGACTCGTAGGACTGCGGGCCCGCGCCGTCGCCGCGGAGGGTGACGACGGTGTTGCCGTTGCGGTCCACGACCGCGACCGTCACCTTCTGGTTCTCGTTCTGGGCGGCCTGGAGCGCGGCCTGGGCGGCGCGGGTGGCTGCGTCGATGGTGAGGTGCGTCGAGGTGGTGAAGTTCTTGTCGGCCGGCTCGTCCTTCTTCGAGGAGGCGGCGGCCGGAGCGGCGGCGGGGGTGGCGCTGGCGCTGACGGCGCCGAAGGTCCCGGCGCCGAGCGCGACGACGAGGGCGGTGCCGGTGAGAACGCGGGTGCGGGTGTTCATCTCTGCTCCTGAGGACGGTGACGCGGTGACTGCTCCAAGCCTGTCCCCGGACCCCCTTCCGTCCCGTCGGCGTACCGGCTCCCACCGCCTACCGCAGCGGCTGACGCCGGGGTCATCCGATCGGTCGATGCGCACCGCCGCCACGACCGTATTGGCTGGTCACGCCCACCGGGCCGGCCAGCCCTGAGTGCGAGCCGCAGGTGCGCGGCGCAGGTCCGGGGCAGGTCCAGGGCATGTCCGGGACGCAGGTCCGGGACGCAGGTCCGGGACGCAGCCCCGCCGACGGCGCCGCAGGCAACAATGGACACAAGGCCCGAGCCCAGGAGCACCCCGTGACCCCCGCAACGCCACGCGACACCCGAACGCTGGCCACGGTCGCGCACACCGCGTTCTTCCTGCTCCTCGGCGCCTCCCTGGCCCGCTTCCTCCTGCGCCACCCGGGCGAACCCCGCACCCCGTGGGTCATCGCCCTCAGCATCACGCTGGCCCTCCTCTACGTGCTCGGCCCCGCGGTCGGCGCCGCCCCCACCGCCCGGCGGACCCTCTGGCTCGGGCTGATCGTCAGCACCTGGGTGGTCCTGGTCGTCCTGGCGCCGAGCTTCGCCTGGTGCGCCGTACCGCTCTTCTTCACCGCCCTGCGCACCCTGCCCCCGCGCGCCGCGGTCGTCCTCGTCGCCCTGCTCACCGGCTTCGTGGTGATCGCCCAGCTGAAGCTGGCCGGGTCCTTCGACCCCAACCTGCTCCTCGCCCCGCCCGCCGTCGCCGCCCTCGCCACGGCCGTCTTCGTCCACATGGAGCGCCAGGCCCAGGCCCAGGGCGCGCTGATCGACGACCTGATCCGCACCC
The DNA here is from genome assembly GCF_042267665.1 of Streptomyces sp. NPDC056224. Lineage (NCBI taxonomy): Bacteria > Bacillati > Actinomycetota > Actinomycetes > Kitasatosporales > Streptomycetaceae > Streptomyces > Streptomyces sp. NPDC056224. Next base: position 10,296 of record NZ_JBHJTK010000006.1, on the reverse strand, counting down.
GCCGGGAACTGGCCGCCACCGAACGCCGCGAGGGCACCCTCGCCGAACGCCAGCGGCTGTCCATGGAGATCCACGACACCCTCGCCCAGAACCTCTCCAGCCAGCAGATGCTCCTCCAGGCCGCCGACCGCACCTGGGACAGCGACCCCGCCACGGCCCGCGCGCACGTCCGTACCGCCACCGGCATCGCCGCCCGGGGCCTCGCCGAGGCCCGCCGCCTGGTCCACGACCTGGCCCCGGCCGAACTCGCGGACGGCGCCGGCCTCGCCGACGCCCTGCGCGCCCTGGACGCCGGCCCGGACATCGAGGTCCGCTTCCACCTCGAAGGCACCCCGGCCGCGCTGCCCGACCGGGTCCAGTCCGCCCTGCTGCGCATAGCCCAGGGCGCACTGGCCAACGTCCGCGAACACTCCGGCGCCCGGACGGCCGCGCTCACCCTGAGCTTCCTCGGCGACCAAGTGGTCCTGGACATCGCCGACGACGGCCACGGCTTCCCCCGGACCCGGGGCGAAGCCGGGGACCGCGGCCACGGCCTCCCCGCCATGCGCGCCCGCGTACGCCAGCTCGGCGGCACCCTGACCGTCGAATCCACGCCGGGCGAGGGCACCGTCCTCTCCGCGGCCGTCCCCCTGGAGCCCACCGGATGACGACGATCCTGCTCTGCGACGACCACGTGGTGGTCCGCGCCGGACTCCTGGCCCTCCTCGGCAGCGAGCCCGACATCGAGGTCCTCGGCGAGGCGGGCAGCGGCGAGGAGGCCGTGGCGCTGGCCGCGAAGCTGCTCCCCGACGTGGTCCTCATGGACCTCCAGCTCGGCGAGGGCATCGACGGGGTCGAGGCCACCCGCCGCATCACCGCCCTCCCCCGGCCCCCGCACGTACTGGTCCTCACCACCTACGACACGGACGCGGACATCACCCGCGCCATCGGCGCGGGCGCGACGGGCTACCTCCTCAAGGCGGAACGCCCCGAGGAGCTCTTCGCCGCGATCCACTCGGCCGCCCAGGGCCGCACCACCCTCTCCCCGCCCGTGGCCAGCCGCGTCATGGCCCACATGCGCGGCACCCGCCCCACGCTGACCGACCGTGAACTGGACATCCTCGGCCAGCTGGCCCGCGGCCTCGGCAACCGCGACATCGCCCGCGCCCTCTTCATCAGCGAGGCCACCGTCAAGACCCACCTGGGCCGCATCTACGACAAGCTCGGCGTCGACACCCGCGCGGGCGCCGTCGCCGTGGCGAAGGAACAGCGCCTCCTGCCCTGACCGGCGGGGGAACACCAGAGGTCGGGACACACCCGTACCCGTGACACCATCGGGTACGTGCTCGACATCGGCTATTCCCTCTCCCGGCGCTTCCCCGACCCCCCGCAGACCGACTACCGCTCGGCGGACGTCCACAGCCTGCGTCACGACCTGTTCTGCGGGGACGTCTACCTCGCCGACACCGTCACGGACCGGGAAGTGTCCACAGCCTGGGGATGGGTGCCCGTCCTGGACTTCGCCTGGGCCCTGTGCGACATCGTCGAGCAGCTCGACCAGGACCCGCGCGGCAACCGCTCGGCCAACCGCCAGTACGCCGAACTCGACTTCACCGAGTCCACCGACCGGATGCTCTTCGAGCGCCGCTTCGGCTGGGTCGACGTCGAGGCCGACTGGATGCCGGGCGACGAGGAGCCGCTGACCTTCAGCCACCGCCTGCTGCGCCGCGAGGCCCGTGACTTCCTGCACGACCTGATCGCCGACCTCGTCGACATGCACGACGGCCTCGCCGACAACCCCGCCATCTGGATGCTCCAGTCCCGCTTCCCCCGCGTCCCGGCCTGACCCCTGCGGGCCGCGGCGCCGCTCCCGGGTGGGCCCGGCGGGCTCCCGGGTGGGCCCGGCGGGATTGATGGGGGCGGCACCGCTGCCGGGGGCCTCCGCAGGGATCCGCCGGCCCCGCTACGCGATCACCCGCACCCCCAGCTGCGCGGCGAGGGCGGGGGCCAGCTCGAACAGCTGCCCCGGGCTGATCACGGCCCCGGCCAGCGCCTCCACCCCCCGGGCGATCTCCAGCACGGCCGCGGGCCGCAGATCCACATCCGTCATCCGCGCCCCGCTGAAATCCACCCCCCGCAGCGCACAGTCCCGGAACTCCACCCGCTCCAGCACCGCGCCCGCGAAGTCCGGCTCCACGAGCACGCACCCCTCGAAGACCACGTCGCGCAGCCGCGCCTGCCGCAGGTTCAGGTAGTCGATCTTGCCGCCCCGGACCACCACACGCTCCAGCACCGCGCCGTGCACCTGCACCCCGCCCAGCCGCGCGTCCACCAGCTCCACGTCCCGCAGCGAAGCCCCCGACAGGTCGGTCCCCACCCCCCGGACCCCCTCCAGCACCGAGTCCAGGATCCGCGCCTTCACCAGCCCCGCCTCGTCCAGCGCGCACCTGCGCACCGCGCAGTCCATGAACCGGGCTCCGCCCCCCGCCTGCCCCGTCAGGTCCAGGTCCGCGAACTCCAGCCCGTCGTAGTCCCCGTCCGGCTCCAGCCCGCCCCCCTGCCACACCGCCAGCTCCGGCAGCCGCACCTCCGGCCGCCGCGCCGCCTTCACCGTCTCCTGCTGCCCTTTGCGCGCCATGCGCCCATCGTGACGCAGACCACTGACAGGTACCGGCGGCACCGGCGGGGCCGGCAGCACCGCCGCCGCCCGCCCGCGCGCGCCCCGCCGTCCAGCACCGCCCCCGGCCGAAGCCGCGGCCGCCCACCGCGCCCAGGAGCGCGCCACGGCCGGCAGGGCCTCCTGGAGCCCCTAAGGGTCACCCCGGAAATTCCCCGGCTCTTCGCCAATTGCGCTTGCTGAGAGCCCAATTGACGTGGATCGCGTGCGCTACGACGGGCATTCAGGGGGAGACTAAATGGCCAGGCGTGAGGTCATCCAGGTGCGCGTCAGCAAGAGAGTGCTCTGGATAGGCGGCGAGGCGTACCCGCTGCAGAACATCGCCCGCGCGACGACGTGGCGGATCGACCCCGCGCGCGGGCAGGCGGTGGGCCGCTTCATCAAGTCCATGCTGACCCTGGGGATCGTGACGGCCATCGCGGTCGTCGTGTTCCAGGGCGTGGCCAGCGACGGGTTGAAGAACGGCGTGACCTTCGCCGCACTGGCGCTCGCCGCGCTGTTCCTCTACCGACTGGTCTCCGTCCTGACCACGCGGACGTACTACGCGCTGGTCATCGAGACCGCCGGAACCCCCCGCACCCTGCTCGCGAGCGGGGACCAGCAGGAGGTGCAGCAGCTCGTCCTCGACATCATGGACGCCATCGACGACCCGCTGGCCGACTTCAGCAGGCCGGTGAACACCTACAACATCGGCCAGATCGGTGACAACTACACCGCCTCCGGCAGCGGCGGCGTCGGGAGGATCGGATGAACGGCAACGAGCCCGTCCACATCGGCCACATCGGCCGGATCGGCCGGATCGGCGACACCTACAACGCCTCCGGCCCCGGCAGCATCGGCCGGATCCAGAACACCTACCAGGGCGCGCAGGACCCGCAGGCCGTCTTCGAGGACATGATCCGGGCGATCCAGACGCTGCGCGGCCAGGTCTCGGACGAGGACCGCCAGGTCATCGACGAGTCCCTGGAAACCATCCGCCAGGGCGGCAACGCCGCGCCCGGCGCTTTCCGCCGAGCGCTCGGCGCCGTCACCGGCGTCGCCGCGCTCGTCGGCGAGGTCGGCGCCCCCGTGGCCGAGGCGGTCCGCCGCGTCCTGGCCCTGCTCGCCGGCTAGCCGGCGGATAGCCGGCGAGGGCGTGTTGCGAGGTTCCGCCCGGGCCGCGACGCCTGGCACGGCACCAGACGCCGCGGACCACGCCCTTCGGGCTCCCGGCGCTACTTCCGCAGCACGCCCTGACGCCGGTCCTCCCCGCCGTCCGAGCCCAGCTCCGCCAGCGGCCCGTCCGTCAACCGGTACACCGACCACTCGTCCTGCGGCCGCGCGCCCAAGGCCTCGTAGAACGCGATCGTCGGCGCGTTCCAGTTCAGCACCGCCCACTCCAGGCGCCCGTAACCGCGCTCCACGCAGATCCGCGCCAACTCCCTCAGCAGCGCCTTGCCGTAACCGCCTCCGCGCGCGCCCGGCCGTACGTACAGGTCCTCCAGGTAGATCCCGTGCACCCCGCGCCACGTCGAGAAGCTGAGGAACCACAACGAGAATCCGACGACCTCCCCGTCGGGCGACTCCGCGATGTGCGCGAACGCCGCGGGCCGCTCCCCGAACAGCGCCTCGCGCAGCTGTTCCTCGGTCGCCCGTGCCTCGTCGGGCACCTTCTCGTACTCCGCGAGCTCACGGATCATCGCGCGGATGACGGGAACATCGGTGACTTGAGCGCTTCGAATCATCCCCGCACCCTAGAGCCGGCCGCCGTACGCCGTCCCAGCAGCACCTCGGCCAGAGCCAGTTGCTCCTCCTGGAGCCGCCCCTCCCCGTCCTCCACGTCCCACAGGCAGTTCTGCAGCACCCGCCCCAGCGTCCACGCCCGCGCCCGCTCGCGGTCCAGGCCCAGCGCCTCCGTCAGCAGGTCGAACCGCCACCGCACCTCGGACACCGCGAAGTTGTTGCCGATGGCGGGCAGCAGGTCGAAGCCCGGGTCCCCGGCCAGCGGCTTCGGATCGATCGCCAGCCACGTCTCCCGCCCGCCGCCGCCGTCATCGCCGCCGTCATCGCCGTCATCGCCGGCACGGTCGCCGACGCCCAGCACGTTGTCGTAGTGCAGGTCCCAGTGCAGCAAACGGTCCCCGGGCTCCCCCGCCACCTCGGCCACCGCCGCCGCGCAGTCCCGCACCACCCGCCGGTCCCGTACGTCGTCCAGCCGCGCCAGCGCCCCGGGCACCGCATCGAGCATCCCGGCGGCCATCCCGCCGAGCCCGCGCAGCCCTGCCGGAGCCCGCACCGCGGTCAGCCGGGCCAGCAGGTCCGCGACGATGCGGACCGCCTCACGGGAGTCCCGCTCCGCGACCGCCGACAGGGGCCGCCCCGCGTCGAGCCGCTCCAGCAGCATCGCCCCCGTCTCCCCGTCGTGCTCCAGCAGCCGTACGGCGCCCGCCCCGTCCCACGCGCGCAGCGCGACCGGCTCGCCCGCGCTCTCCTCGTCCACCAGCTGCAGCTTCAGCACGGCCGGCGTGCCGTCCGGACGCTCCACCGGCAGCACCAGAGCCGTCACCCCGTGCATCCCCGGCCCCGTGCGCCTCAGTTCCCACCGCTCCAGGAGCCGGCCAGCCAGCGCGGGCAGCCCGGCGACGAACTCCCGCCCCGCCGCCCCGTTGAACCTGGCCTGCGCATCGGCCAGGGCCACCGGTACCTCCACCGCGTCCGCCATATCCCCGAGGCTACGACGGCCGCCGCACCCGCCCCCGCTGCGTTCCGCCACCGCGCGCCCTGCCCCGCGTACGCCCGCCACGAACCGGACTTCTCACCCGGAACGCACCAGAACGCCCCACCGCCCTACGGCCCCCGCCGCCCCGCCCACATCGGCCATCCGGCCTGGAAACACACCCCGAAGCACGACAACCAGTCCCTGGACACCCGTCCGAAACGGGGTGTAGCAACTCCCCCATGACGATCAACGGCGGCATCTCCTTCTGGTACGCGACCGACCACACCGCCCCGGCCACCCCACCCCGCGCACCCCTCACCGCCGACGCCACGGCCGACGTCGTCATCGTGGGCGGCGGCTACACCGGCCTGTGGACCGCCTACTACCTCAAGACATCCGCGCCCGACCTCCGCGTCACCGTCCTGGAGCAGAAGTTCTGCGGCTACGGGGCCTCCGGCCGCAACGGCGGCTGGCTCTACAACGGCATCGCCGGCCGCGACCGCTACGCCGCGCTCCACGGCCACCAGGCCGCCCTCCGCCTCCAGCGCGCCATGAACGACACCGTCACCGAGGTGATCGACACCGCCGCCAAGGAAGGCATCGACGCCGACATCCACCGCGGCGGCGTCCTCGAAGTCGCCCGCACCCCCGCCCAGCTCACCCGCCTCAAGGCGTTCCACGCAGCCGAACTCTCCTTCGGCGAGACCGACCGCGAGCTCTACGACGCCACCGACACCCGTGCCCGCATCGACGTGGCCGACGCCGTCGGCTCCACCTGGACCCCGCACGGCGCCCGCATCCACCCCCTGAAACTGGCCAAGGGCCTGGCCGCGGCCTGCGAGCGCCTGGGCGTGGTGATCCACGAATCCACCCCGGTCACGGACGTCTCCCCCCGCAAGGCGGTCACCCCGTACGGGACGGTCCGCGCCCCGTACGTCCTGCGCTGCACGGAGGGGTTCACCGCCGGCCTCAAGGGCCAGAAGCGGGCGTGGCTCCCGATGAACTCCTCGATGATCGTGACGGCCCCGATCCCGGAGTCGACCTGGAAGCAGCTGGCCTGGTCCGACTCGTCGCTCCTGGGCGACATGGCCCACGCCTACATGTACGCCCAGCGCACCGCCGACGGCCGCATCGCGATCGGCGGCCGCGGGGTCCCGTACCGCTTCGGCTCCCGCACGGACCATGACGGCCGCACCCAGCCGGCCACCATCGACTCCCTGCGCGACCTCCTCTTCTCCTTCTTCCCGGCCCTCACCGGCACGGAGATCACCCACGCGTGGTCGGGCGTCCTCGGCGTCCCGCGCGACTGGTGCGCCACCGTCACCCTGGACGCCACCACGGGGCTGGGCTGGGCGGGCGGCTACGTCGGCTCGGGCGTGGCCACCACCAACCTCGCCGGCCGGACCCTGCGCGACCTGGTCCTCGGCGACTCCACGGACCTGACCACCCTCCCGTGGGTGGGGCACCGCGTCCGCCGCTGGGAGCCGGAACCGTTCCGCTGGCTCGGGGTCCAGGCCCTCTACGCCGCCTACCGCGAGGCGGACCGCCGCGAAACCCTCACCCACCGACCGACGACGACCCCCCTGGCCCGCCTGGCCGACCGCGTCTCGGGCCGCCACTGACCCACCGCCGCCGACCCATGGGGAAGGCCCCGGGTGAACACCCGGGGCCTTCCCCATTCCTGCAGTGGAGCCCCCTGTCGGATTCGAACCGACGACCTACGCATTACAAGTGCGTTGCTCTGGCCGGACTGAGCTAAGGAGGCACAACACCACCCGCGAACCCACCGCGAGCGGAGCCGCCATCACTCTACACAGGGGCCGATTCCCCGAGCCATCGCATTGAAGCCGCCACCCTTGACCACCTGGCGCGCACGTTCGCCGGACGCACGGGTGTGCCGCTCCGAGCCGCTCCGAGGGCCCCCGGAACGCCCCGCCACCACACCTCGAAGAGGTCGTCGGCGCCGTCCGCGCCGCCACAGGTGCCGCAGGTGCCGCAGGTGCCGCAGGTGCCGCAGGTGCCGCAGGTGCCGCAGGTGCCGGCGGCGATCACGGAAGCAGCCGGGTTGCACAATCGGGATGCCAGGGGTGCTGACAGGAGGCCCCGCGACGGGTAGCGTCGGGCGGAGTCCAGTGACCTGGACTAGACCTTCCACTCGGATCGTCCGGCACGTTCCTGCCGGTAGAAGGGATTCATCACCCATGGCTTCTGTCACTTTCGACAAGGCGACCCGGCTGTACCCCGGCGGCGACAAGCCCGCCGTCGACCAGTTGGAGCTGGAGATCGAGGACGGCGAGTTCCTCGTCCTCGTCGGTCCGTCCGGCTGCGGCAAGTCCACCTCGCTGCGCATGCTCGCCGGCCTGGAGGACGTCAACGGCGGCGCCATCCGCATCGGCGACCGCGACGTCACGCACCTGCCGCCCAAGGACCGGGACATCGCGATGGTGTTCCAGAACTACGCGCTCTACCCGCACATGTCCGTCGCCGACAACATGGGCTTCGCGCTCAAGATCGCCGGTGAGGACAAGGCCACCATTCGCAAGAAGGTGGAGGACGCGGCGAAGATGCTGGACCTCACCCAGTACCTCGACCGCAAGCCGAAGGCGCTCTCCGGCGGCCAGCGCCAGCGCGTCGCCATGGGCCGCGCCATCGTGCGCAAGCCGCAGGTGTTCCTCATGGACGAGCCGCTGTCGAACCTCGACGCCAAGCTCCGCGTCTCCACCCGTACGCAGATCGCGGCGCTCCAGCGCGACCTGGGCATCACCACCGTCTACGTCACCCACGACCAGGTCGAGGCCATGACCATGGGCGACCGCGTGGCCGTGCTCAAGGACGGGCTGCTCCAGCAGGTCGACTCCCCGCGCAACATGTACGACCGCCCGGCGAACCTGTTCGTCGCGGGCTTCATCGGCTCCCCGGCCATGAACCTGGTCGAGGTCCCGATCACCGACGGTGGCGTGAAGTTCGGCGACAGCGTGGTCCCGGTGTCGCGCGAGGCGCTGTCCGCCGCTGCCGACGCGGGCGACCGTACCGTCACGGTGGGCGTGCGCCCGGAGCACTTCGACATCGCCGAGTCCGGCGGTCTGACGATCGTCGTGAACGTCGTCGAGGAGCTCGGCGCCGACGGGTACGTGTACGGATCGGCGACCTCGGCCGCGGGCTCGCAGGACCTCGTGGTCCGCGTGGGCGGCCGCCAGGTGCCCGAGAAGGGTTCGACCCTGCACGTGGTGCCGCGGGCCGGCGAGATCCACGTGTTCTCGACCTCCTCCGGCGAGCGGCTCTCCGGCTGACACCGCCCGGACGGTGAAACGGTGAGAAGGGGCGTCCCGTCGGGCGCCCCTTCTCCGTGTCGTGCCGCCGCCGTGCGCAACCCCGGCAGACCGGCCGTTGCGCCCCGCCCGTCAACCCGCAATTCGAAAAGCCACGTCGAAACGTCCCTCGTCAGAGTGACCGAATGTCGCTGGATCCTCACCGAGCGCTACTCTCGCCCTCGTGACCCACACTGCCCGCCGTATCGGCCGTTCCCTCGCCCTGGTCCTGCCCGTCGTCCTGGTCCTGTCCGGGACCCTCGCGGTCACCATGGTCCCCTGGGCGGACACGTCCCCCTCCCAGATCCTCACCGCCTCCGCCGAGGACGTGTCCGTCCCCGCGAAGCCGCGCGCGGCGCAGGACGTGCTGCGCGACAAGCTCGTCGGCGAGATCCAGCAGGGGCAGGAGCCGGGTGACGTCCTGACCCACCTCCAGCAGGAGGTGGACAAGCGGCCGTCGCTGGCCGCCCATTGCGTGGGCATCGCGCGGGCGCTGGGGCGGGCGGCCGTGGACGCGTACGGTCCGACGAAGGCCCAGTCCTTCGCCCGGCCCGTGTGCGACACCGCGTACGCGACCGGCGTCGCCTCCATGGGCTGAGCCGCCGCGTCCCTACGCTGGCCGGCATGACCGACGCCGAACCCGCGCCTCCCTCAAGCCGCTCCGCCCGCTCCGCCCGCTCCACCCGATCCGCTCCTCCCGCAGCCGCGTTCCCCGCAGCCCCCTCCCAGGCAGTCGTCCTGGCGGGCGGCCAGGGGTCGCGGCTGCGGCCGTATACGGACGACCGCCCCAAGCCGATGGTCGAGATCCCGGGGACGGGGCTGCCGATCATCGGCCACCAGCTGGCCTGGCTGGCCTCGGAGGGCGTCACGGACGCCGTGGTCTCGTGCGGGCATCTCGCCGGTGTGCTCCAGGAGTGGCTGGCGGAGGCGGTGTTGCCGCTGCGCGTGACGACGGTGGTGGAGGAGGAGCCGCTCGGGCGGGGCGGCGGCCTGAAGCATGCGGCGCGCCACCTCCCGCACCCGGACGGGGCCTGGTACGCGACGAACGGGGACATCTGGACCCGTTTCTCGCTGCGCGAGATGGCCGCGTTCCACGCGGAGCGCGGCGCGGTGGCGACGCTCGCGCTGGCCCGGCCGCGGATTCCGTGGGGGGTGGTGGAGACGAACGAGTTCGGGCAGGTCCTGGACTTCATCGAGGCTCCGCCGTCGCCCTATCCGGTCAATGCCGGCGTGTACGTCTTCGGGCCCGAATTCGCCGCGCTGCTCCCCGACTTGGGGGACCACGAGCGGACCACGTTCCCGCGGCTGGCGCGCGAGCGCCGCCTGGCGGGCTTCCCGCTGCCCCAGGGGGCCTACTGGCGGGCGATCGACACGGCGAAGGACCTGACCGAGGCAGCAAGGGAGTTGGCGGCGCAGACGGGCCCCTGAGGCCCTTCGCCGCCGCCCCCGTCCGTACGGTGCTCCGCGCGCCCGGAACGCGCGGAGGGGCGGCCGGAACGCGCGGAGGGGCCCGGCACGCACGGAGGGGCCCGGCACGCACGGAGGGGCCCGGCACGCACGGAGGGGCCCGGCACGCACGGAGGGGCCCGGCACGCACGGAGGGGCCCGGCACGCACGGAGGGGCCCGGCACGCA
>NZ_JBHJTK010000005.1:224227-332218 GCF_042267665.1 Streptomyces sp. NPDC056224 | reverse complement strand
GCGCGGGGGGCCGTGTCCACGCCCCTCAACACGGGGAGGCCCCCGGCCCACCGCCGGGGGCCCTTCCGCGCTTGCGGCTACTTCTCCGGCAGGGCGAACTCGCACCAGACGGCCTTGCCTCCGCCCGGAGTGCGGCGGCAGCCCCAGGACGAGGCGATCGTCGCGACGATGGAGATGCCGCGGCCGGTCTCGTCGGCCGGTTCGGCGCGGCGGCGGCGCGGGAGGTGGTCGTCCCCGTCGGTGACCTCGATGATCAGGCGGCGGTCGGTGCGGCGCAGCCGAAGGCGCATGGGCGGCGTGCCGTGCTGGAGGGAGTTCGCGACGAGCTCGCTCGCGGCCAGTACGCCGAGATCGCACAGTTCGACCGGGAAGCGCCAGGAGGCGAGGACTCCCTGCGCGAAGGCGCGGGCGCGCGGGGCGGCCTCGATGCCGCCGAGGAGTTCCAGGGCGGCGTTGTGGAACAGCTCGGCGTCGGCGCCGGTGCGGGCGGGCTGCTGGAGGACCATCACGGCGACGTCGTCGTCGTGATCGGCATCCACGCCGAGGGCGCGCATCAGGCGGTCGCAGATGACGGCCGGGGTGCCCTGGGCGCCGGACAGGGCCCGTTCCAGGGCGGCGACGCCTTCGTCGATGTCCTCGCCGCGGCGTTCGACGAGGCCGTCGGTGTAGAGGACGGCGGTGGAGCCGGGGCCCAGGGCGATGGTGCCCGAGGTGTGGAGCCAGCCGCCGGTGCCCAGCGGCGGGCCGGTGGGGTCGGCGGCCCTGCGGACGGTGCCGTCCTCGTCGCGCACCAGGATCGGGAGGTGGCCGGCGGAGGCGTACGCGAGCAGCCCCTCGTTGGGGTCGTGGACGGCGTAGACACAGGTGGCGATCTGGCTGGCGTCGATCTCGGCGGCGAGGCCGTCGAGGAGCTGGAGCACCTCGTGCGGGGGCAGGTCGAGGCGGGCGTACGCGCGGACGGCCGTACGGAGCTGGCCCATGACGGCGGCGGCGCGGACCCCTCGGCCCATGACGTCGCCGATGACCAGCGCGGTGCGGCCGGCGCCGAGGGTGATGACGTCGTACCAGTCGCCGCCGACGGCCGCCTCGGTGCCGCCGGGCTGGTAGGTGGCGGCGATGCGCAGGTCGTCGGGCTGTTCGAGTTCCTGCGGGAGGAGGGAGCGCTGGAGGGTGACGGCGGCCTCGCGCTGGCGGCGCTCGCTCGCGCGCAGGCGTTCGACGGCCTCGGCGTGGTCGGTGACGTCGGCGAGGTGGATCAGGATCCCGGTGTGGCCGGGGTCCGGTTCGGGGTCGCGCCCGGGGGCGGACCGGGGGAACTCCACCGGCGAGCAGGTGACGGTGTACGAGCTGGTGCCGCCCGGTGCCGTGCGGTTCTTGGCGGTACGGGGCTTGCCGCTGCGCTGGACCTGGTCGAGGAGGGGGAGCAGGCCGAGCTCGCCGAGCTCGGGGAGTGCCTCGTGGGCGGGGGCGCCGGGGGTGCGGGCGCCGAAGCCGGCGGTGTAGGCGTCGTTGACGTAGGCGACGCGGTGCTCGGGGCCGTGGACGAGGGCGACCAGGGCCGGAAGCCGGCCGAGGACCTCGCGCACGGAGAGCTCTTCGGGGGTGGGCACCGCGGCGGTGACGCCCGTGCGCGGCACGGGGGCGACGGCCGGGGTGGTGCCGGATCCGCTGCCGGTGCCGCAGACCGTGGGGTCCGCGGGGCGGCCGTCCGCGGCGGGCGCGGACCGCTCGGTTCCGGGGTCGGCGCGGCCGCCGCGGGCTGCCGGGACGGAGCCTTCGCCCCGCTTGGCCTGGGCGGCGGCGTGTTCGGTCCGGGCGGCGGCGCGGCGCTGCGTTCCGGGAAACCGGGCGCTCCAGCGCGTGAAGTTCACTGCGTTCAAGCCTCGTGGTGTCGCAAGTGGTCGCTGTGTCGCTGGTGATCGGTCACGGACGGGACGTTGTCACTCTGTGCAGGTGTGAGCCCACCTATGGTCACACGTCCAGTGTGTCCGACCGCACTGACAACGTCAGCCCTGGCTGTCCTGCGGGGGGTTGGGGGCGGGGTTCGGCGGGGGTTCCTTGGGGCCGCCGCCGGCGGCGAGTTCGAATTCTGCCCTGGGGTGTTCGAGTGAGCCTAGGGAGACGATCTCCCGCTTGAAAAGACCGGAGAGGGTCCATTCCGCGAGGACGCGCATCTTGCGGTTGAACGTGGGGACGCGGCTGAGGTGGTATGCGCGGTGCATGAACCAGGCGGGGTAGCCCTTGATCTTGCGGCCGTAGATGTGCGCGACGCCCTGGTGGAAGCCGAGGGAGGCGACGGAGCCGACGTACTTGTGGGCGTACTCGGTGAGGACTTCGCCGCGCAGGGCGGCGATGAGGTTGTCGGCGAGGACCCTGGCCTGGCGGACCGCGTGCTGGGCGTTGGGGGCGCATTCGCGGCCCGGCTGCGCGGCGGTGATGTCGGGGACGGCGGCGGCGTCGCCGGCGGCCCAGGCGTGTTCGACGCCCTCGACCGTGAGGAAGGAGGTGCAGGCCAGCCGGCCGCGCTCGTTCTTCGGCAGGTCGCAGGCGGCCAGGATCGGGTGCGGTCTGACTCCCGCGGTCCACACGACGGTGCGGGTGGGGAATCGGGCGCCGTCGCTGAGGACGGCGACGCGGTTCTCGCAGGATTCGAGACGGGTCTCCAGGCGGACGTCGATGCCCCGGCGGCGCAGTTCGCGGACCGTGTAGACGCCCATCTCGGGGCCGACCTCGGGGAGGATCCGGTCGCTGGCCTCGACCAGGACCCACTTCATGTCCTCGGCCTTGACGTTGTGGTAGTACCGCGCGGCGTAGCGGGCCATGTCCTCCAGTTCCCCGAGGGCTTCGACGCCCGCGTAGCCGCCGCCCACGAAGACGAAGGTGAGGGCGGCGTCACGGATGGCGGGATCGCGGGTGGAGGAGGCGATGTCCATCTGTTCGATGACGTGGTTGCGCAGGCCGATCGCCTCTTCGACCGTTTTGAACCCGATGCCGTAGTCGGCGAGTCCCGGGACGGGGAGGGTGCGGGAGACGGAGCCGGGGGCGAGGACGAGTTCGTCGTACTCGATCTCGACCGCGCCGGTGCCCTCCTCCTCGGTGGCGAGGGTGGTGACGGTCGCCGTGCGCTTGGCGTGGTCGATGCGCCGGGCCTCGCCGATGACGATGCGGCACGTGCCGAGGACCCGGCGGAGCGGGACGACGACGTGGCGGGGGGAGATCGAGCCCGCGGCTGCTTCGGGGAGGAAGGGCTGGTAGGTCATGTAGGGCTCGGGGGTGACCACCGTGACCTCGGCTTCGCCGGCTCTCAGCCTTCTCTGGAGCCTGAGCGCTGTGTACATGCCGACGTAGCCGCCGCCGACGACCAGGATGCGGGTGCGGGGCGGGGTACCGGGGTCCGTGCCCCGGGAGTTAGCAGCCTTCACCATCCCATGACGCAACGTGGCCGGGAGTTTGTCCACAGCCCCGACAGATTGTGTGACCGGAGGTAGTGCTGGGACGGGGCTGAAGCGGACCTTGGAGGGGGGTGCAGATTCGCAGGTCAGAGGGTGCGGAAGGGGTGATTCCGAGAGGGTGGAACGGAAAAGTGGGGGTGAATGCTCCGATCGGGCGGTGCTCCGTCGGGGGCTGCCTCTTCTGAATTGACTCTGGCTCAACTATGTTCGTATCTCGTCGAGGAGTAAGACCGGGCCCACCTGACCGTGGCCCCCTCGACATGAAGGCGGGGAGCGTCTCCGGGGGGAGACAAATGATTACCGGGGGAAACATATGAACATTTCCGATTTCCATGGTTCTGCGACCGCTCTCTCGGTCGAGAGCGAGGGTCGCGGCATCGCGGGCGGCACCACACACGGCGTGGGGCGGTCCACGCCGCTGCGCGTCGACGCCCAGCGCAATCTGGAACACGTCCTGCGCGCCGCCCGCGAGGTCTTCGGCGAACTGGGCTACGGGGCTCCGATGGAGGACGTGGCGCGGCGCGCGCGCGTCGGTGTCGGCACGGTGTACCGGCGCTTCCCGAGCAAGGACGTCCTGGTCCGGCGAATAGCCGAGGAGGAGACCGCCCGGCTGACCGACCAGGCCAGGACCGCGCTGGGCCAGGAGGAGGAGCCGTGGCAGGCGCTGTCGCGCTTCCTGCGCACCTCCGTGGCCTCGGGCGCCGGGCGGCTGCTGCCGCCGCAGGTGCTCCGGGTGGGCTCGACGGGCGAGGACGGCGTCGAGGAGTCCGAGGCGGCGCGGGTTCCGCACCAGCGCCAGGCCGTCGAGGCCGGCGGGGCTCCCGGACTGCGCGTCGTGGGCGCCCGGCCCGCGATCGAGGACGAGCCGTCGGACGACTCGGGTGCCGGTGCGCTGCTGGAGGTCGTCGGCCGCCTGGTGGACCGTGCCCGTGAGGCCGGTGAGCTGCGGACCGACGTCACGGTGGCCGATGTGCTGCTCGTGATCGCCACGGCGGCGCCCGCGCTGCCCGACCCGGCGCAGCAGGCGGCGGCTTCGGCGCGGCTGCTCGACATCCTGCTCGAAGGGCTGCGGTCCCGCACGGTGTGATTCCGGGTGACAGTGCGGTATTTCGCCGGACTGTCCCCGGATGGGTGGATGGTGTGCAAACGGGTTCGACGCGTGGCACCCGTGTGACACGCTTGATCGGTGTACCGGTTGAGTGTGTCGTGCGGGGGCTTCCGCGATGAGCGTTGACGGGCGGGAAGGGCCACTCGGTGGCACCGGTGGCGAGGTCGAGGCGGGCAGCCCGCCCGCCCGCCAGGTACCCGCCCAGCGCGAACCGGGAGGCCGGCACGCCGCTTCGGCGGGCATCGGCATCGGAACCGAACTGCCCCCTTCCGACGGCGACTTGATCGCCCGGCTGCGGGGCGGGGACGACGGTGCGTACGAGGAGCTGTTCCGTCGGCACGCCGATTCCGTACGCCGCTACGCGCGGTCCTGCTGCCGGGACGCGCACACCGCCGACGACCTGACCGCCGAGGTGTTCGCGCGGACCCTGCAGGCGGTACGGGGCGGGGCCGGCCCGGACCAGTCGGTGCGGGCCTATCTGCTGACCACCGTGCGCAGGGTCGCCGCGGCCTGGACGAAGACCGCGAGGCGGGAGCATCTCGTCGAGGACTTCGCCGTCTTCGCCGAGCAGGCGGCCACGGGTTCGGCGGGCGGGGCCGGGCTGTCCGGGCTGTCCGGGGACGACACCCTCGAACTGGGCGCGGACGTCCGGGCGATGCACGAGGCCGAGCAGTCCCTCGCCATGCAGGCCTTCCGGAGTCTGCCCGAGCGGTGGCAGGCCGTGCTGTGGCACACCACCGTGGAAGAGGCCTCGCCGAGCGCGATCGCGCCGCTGTTCGGGCTGAGCGCCAACGCGACGGCGGTGCTGGCCAGTCGCGCCCGCGAGGGGCTCAAGCAGGCGTACCTGCAGGCCCATGTGAGTTCGGCGCTGACTGCGGGGGGCGACTGCGCGCGGTACTCGGACCGGCTGGGGGCGTACGCGCGCGGCGGCCTGCGGATGCGGGCGGAGCGGGGGCTCCGGGGGCACCTGGAGGAGTGTGCGCGGTGCCGGCTGGCCGCCGGGGAGCTCAAGGACGTCAACGCGGGTATCCCCGCACTGCTTCCGGTCGCCGTCATCGGCTGGTTCGCCGCCGGGTACGCGGCCAAGGCGGCCGGGGTGGTGGCCGGTGGTGCCGTCGCCGCGGGCGGAGCCGGGTTCGCCGTGGCCGCCGTCGGCGGGTCGACCGCGGGAGCAGCTGCCGCCGGGGCCGGGGCCGCGGGCACGGGGGCCGCAAGCGCGGGGGCCGCTGGTGGGGCTGCCGGTGCGGGGGCTGCCGGTGGGTCCGGTGCCGGGGCCGGGGTCGGGGGGGCCGTGGTGTCCGAGGCGCTGGGGCTGCCGGTCAAGGCCGCCATCGCCGCCGGGATCGCCGTCGCGGCGGCCGCCGGGGTGGTGTTCGCGCTGGCCGGGGACGACACCGAGCCTCAGGCCCGGGCGAAGCCCGTGCCCGGAGCGGTGGCTCCGGCGGTGCCGGCCGCGCCCGCCCTGCCGGAGCCGCCCGCGCCGGAGCCGAGCCCGCCGGAGCCGAGCCCGCCGGAGCCGAGCCCGCCGGGGGCGGAACCGCCGCCCGCGCGGGTCTCCGTACCTCCGCGCAGCCCGGCACCTGCCACGCCTGCCGTGGCCGCTCCCCCTGGCCCCTCGCCGTCGTCATCGCCATCGCCGTCTCCCTCTCCCGGCCCGGAGCAGCCCTCGCCGATGCCGGCTCCGAGCCGGACCTCACCGAGGCCCACCCCCACACCGGTGCCTGCGCCGAAGCCGGCACAGGGGTTCCAGCTGGCCCGGCTCGGCCACTCGGCGTACGGGGACCACAGCGGCCCGGAGCTCCAGACCTGGCGCAGCAGCTGGGTGTGGCAGCGCTGGGGCCTGGAGGTGGGCGACCGGCGGTTTGGACAGGGGATCACCGTGAACCCCCGTTCCTCCGTGGAGATCGCCCTCAACCGGCCGTGCACGGCCTTCTCGGCGCGGGCCGGGGTGGACGGCCTCTCCCCGTACACCGACGGCTCGGTGCGGTTCTCCGTCTACGCCGACGGGAAGCGGCTGTGGCAGTCCGCCGCCCTCGGGTACGGGGACGCCCCGGCGGCCGTGGACGTCCCCCTCGCCGGGCGCGGGACGCTGCGGCTGGTGGTGGAGAAGGCGGGGCAGGGCAGGCTCCCGACCCTGGCGAGCTGGGCCGACGCCGTGATCAGCTGCCGGTGAGGAGGGTGACGACCTCGGCCGGGGAGAGTGCGGCGCCCGCCGCCGCCTCCTCCTCGTAGCGGTCGGGGCCCAGCACGGCGCGGGTGCGGTCCGGGAGTCCGCCGACGGCGGCCCGTTCCGGGGCCGAGCGCGGGTGGCCCGCACGCCAGGCGGTGGCAGCCGCGAGCAGCCGTACGGCCTCCGCGGCGCGGTCGGCGGCGTCCAGCAGCAGGGCCGCGGTGTCGGTGAGCGAGGCCAGGACGCGCTCGGCGCAGTGCGCGGCAACGGCGGCGGCCAGGGCCGGCCCGAGCTTGGCGAGGCCGGCCTCCGGGCCGTGTTCGCGGAAGGCGAGGACCGCGTCGATGTCGTCGAGCCCGGCGGTGAGCTGTGGGGGAACCGTGATCTTGCCGGCCGCGGTCCGGGCGGTTTCACAGGCGGCGCGGGCCCGGTCCTGGTCCCCGCGCACGAGGGCGAGCAGCGCGGTGAGGAGGCCGCCGTAGGCCTGGATGTCGTAGATGCCACCGTGCGCGTACTGTTCGGCTTCGTCGTGGGCCTGCGCCACCAGGCGTTCGGACTCGACGAAGTCCCCGGCGCAGAAGGCGGTCTCCGCGAGCCGGGCGATGGCGAAGGGCGCCTCGATGTGGGCGCCGACCTCGCGGGCCAGGCGCAGGCACTCCTCGTACTCGGCGCGGGCCCGGTCGTAGCGGCCGCGGGAGAGCGCCACCTCGCCGGCGGCGCTGGCGACCTGGCCGCGGGTCCAGCGGTCGCCGACCCGGCGGGCGATCTCGTGCAGTTCGGCCAGGTCGGCGTCGACGGTGGACAGGCCGCCGGTGATGTCGATGGCCACATGGGTGCGGAGCATGAGGGTGACCCCCAGTTCCCAGTCGCCCCCGTGGCGGCGGCAGTTGGCGACGGACTCGTCGAGCCCGGCGCGGAAGTCGATGGTGCCGCCGGTCAGGAAGGTCGTCATCGGCCAGAGCATGCCGGGGAACCGGGCAGCCTCGGGGCCGCCGCTCGCGAACACCCGCTGGATGTCGGCGGCGAGCGCGACGTTCTGCGGGGTGCTGAACTCCTCGGGCGAACGGCCGTCGCCGAGCAGGACGAGGTGCAGGATCCGCAGGCGCATGAAACGCCAGTACGCGGGCGTGCCCTCGGGCGCCTCGGCGGGGGTGACGGCCAGGACGCGCCCTGCCCAGTCGGCGCCCTCGGTACGGTAGTTGCGAAGCCACCAGAACCAGCCGAGGGCGAGCGCGAGGCGCTGGGCGCACTCGATGGTCCCGGCGGTCCCTGAAGTCCCTGCGGTCCCGGCGGTGGTGTGGAGGAGCGCTGCGCGCAGGTTGTCGAGCTCGGTCTCGATGCGGCGGATCCAGGGGAGCTGGGCGGCGGACCGCACGAGGGGTTCCGCCTCCTCGGCGAGGGACAGGTAGTGCGCGGCGTGTCGGTGGGCGGCGGCGGCCCGGTCGGCGGGGTGCGCGGCCGCGCGCTCGGCAGCGTACTCGTGGATGGTCTCCAGCATCCGGTAGCGCATTCCGTCGCCCGGCTCGGGGCCCGGCTCGGCCAGGACGAGGGACTTGTCGACGAGGGAGCCCAGGACGTGGGCGACGTCCGGGCCCCGGCCGTCGGCGTCGGCGTCGGCGTCGGCGGCCGTGCAGACGGCCTCGGCGGCCGGCAGGTCGCAGCCGCCGGCGAAAACGGACAGGTGGCGCAGCACCGCCCGCTCGGGCTCGTCGAGCAGGTCCCAGGACCAGTCGATGACGGCGCGCAGGGTCTGCTGGCGCGGCAGGACGGTACGGGCGCCGCTGGTCAGGAGCCGGAAGCGGTCGTCGAGGCGGTCCGCGATCTGGCGCGGGGTGAGCAGCCGCAGCCGGGCCGCGGCCAGCTCGATCGCGAGCGGGAGGCCGTCGAGGCGGGCGCAGATCTCGGCGACCGTCTCCGGGTCCGCGTCGGGGCTGAAGCCGAGGCGGACGGCGGCGGCGCGGTCGGCGAAGAGGCGGTGCGCGGGGTCGGGCGGGAGCGGGTCGACGGGGCGGACCGTTTCGCCGGGCACGCCGAGAAGTTCGCGGCTGGTGGCCAGGATCCGCACGCCGGGGCAGTGGGTGAGCAGCTCCTGGGCCAGCTCGGCGGCGGCCCCGATGACGTGTTCGCAGTTGTCGAGGACGAGAAGCAGGCGGCGCTGCGCGCAGTGCTCGACGAGCTGGGCGGTGGGGTCGTCGGCGGTGGTCTTCTCGCGGCCGACCAGGGTGTTCTCACGCAGGCCGAGGGCGCTGAGGACGGCGCCGGGGACGGCCCCGGGGTGGTCGAGGCGGGCGAGTTCGACGAGCCATCCGGGTTCCGGGTGGGCGGCGGCCGCGTGCTCGGCGAGCCGGGTCTTTCCGGAACCGCCGGGTCCGGTGAGGGTGACGAGGCGGAAGCGGGCCAGGTCGGTGTGCAGGGAGGCGAGTTCGGGCTCGCGGCCGACGAAGGAGGTGAGGCGGGGGCGGAGGTTGCCAGCGGGCAGCGGGGGCGCGGGCGGCGACCAAGGCGAAGGCGCGGGCGAAGGCGCCGACCAGGGCGAAGGCGCGGGCGAAGGCGCGGGCCGGAGCAGCTCCGCGTGCAGGGCGGTGAGTTCGGGGCCGGGGTCGGTGCCGAGGCGGTCGGCGAGGGTGCGGCGGGTGTGCTCGTACGCGGCGAGGGCGTCGGCGGGTCGGCCCGCGGCGCGGAGCGCGCGGAACTGCTGGACGCGCAGCGGTTCGTCGTACGGGTTCTCGTGGATCAGCGCCTCGATCTCCGGCAGGAGTTCGGCCGGGGCGGTGACGCTGCCGCGCAGGTCGGCCTCGATGCGGTCGCGCAGCGCGGCGCGGCGGCGGGCCTCGGGGGCGGCCGCGTGGGCGGAGCGGGCGGACTCGGGCAGGTCGGCGAGGGCGGGTCCGCGCCACAGGGCCAGGGCGGTGCGCAGGGTGTCGGCGGCGCCGGCGGGGTCGGTGGCGAGCTGCCGGCCGCCTTGGACGGCGAGCCGCGTGAACCGGTGCAGGTCGATGTCCTCGCGGGCGGCGGCGAGGCGGTAGCCGCCCGCGGGGTCGGCGTGGACGGAGTCCCGGCCGCCGAGGGCGCGGCGGAGCCGCGCGACGAGCGCCTGCAGGGCGGCGGGGGCGTCGTGGGGCGGGTCGTCGCCCCAGACCTCGTCGACGAGGTCGGGTACGGAGACCCGGGCGCCGGCGCGCAGGGCGAGGGCGGTGAGGAGCGCGCGCAGCCGGGCGCCGCCGATGGGAAGGGGGGCTCCGGTCTCGTCGCGCGCCTCGGTGGCGCCAAGGATGAGATACCGCACCGGGCAATTCTGCCTGGTCCCCGCGGCGGGCGGCAGCGAATTCGTGGCCGGTCCGGGGCCCGCGGACCACGGGGACCGGCCGCGGACCGGACCGTCCCGTCGGGCTCCCGAGCGGTGCGCACGGCCCGCGGCCGCCGGTGGCAGGCCGCGCCCGACCTGCGGCCGGCAGACCGTCCGGTCCCGGCTCGGACCGTCCCGCTCCCGGGCCCAGGCGGCCCCGCCGAGGCCCCACCGAACCGGACCGCACGGGGACGGCCCACGACCCCCTACGGCCCGGGCGTCATCCGCCGGGCGGGGGCCTGCGCGGTGGCGCGGCGGCGCACGGTGTCACGAGCCGCTGCGCAGCGGGCGGGGAGAGCCTCCGGGGCCGAGCCGCGCGAGCGGCGCGTCGAGGGGAGGAGCCGGGACCGCGCGGCGGCGGGGCGTGGAGGTCCCGGTCCAGCAGGTGCCGCGGCGGGCCAGCAGGCGGTGCAGCCACAGCTCCATGGAGACGAGTTCCGCCAGTCCGTCCAGCGGGACCGGGCGGCCGTCCGCGGCGTCGAGCAGGGCCTGTTGGACGACGCGGGCGTCGATCAGCCCGGCGTCCGCCAGCAGGGGCGAGGCGAACAGTGACAGCAGCTCGGTCAGGGCGGCCCGCAGTCCCAGCCGGGTGGCCGTCTCGTTCGGGGTATGGGCCGTGACGCCCCAGCCCGGCGGTAGTTCCCGTACGCCGGCCGAGGACAGGACGCTGCGCAGGATCGCGGCCCGGGCCCCGGGCTGGACGCGCAGGGATTCGGGGAGGGCGCGGGCGGCCCGTACGACCTGGTTGTCCAGGAACGGGGCGTGCAGGCGCTGGCTGCGGACCTCCACGGCCTGTTCGAAGACCCGGTGGTCCGCGGCGTGGCGGGCGAGCAGCGCGCGGGCGCGGGCCTCCCCCGGCCGCAGCGACAGCGGAGGGCGGCCTGCGGCGGCCGTGAGCCGGATCGATACTTCCGCCAGTGCCTCGCCCGTCAGCCAGCCCGCCGCCGGGCCCGGCCGGGACCAGGTCAGGGCCGCGAGGGAGGCGTCCACCGGACCGGAGACGCACTCGGTGGCCCCGCCCTCGCGGAGCCTGGCCGCGGCGGCTTCCATACCCGCGCGGTACGACGTACGGGCGAGTCGGCGGGCCGCGGCGTACACGGTCAGCGGTACCAGCAGGGACTCCCCGGAAGCTCCGGAGGCGGAGGCCGACCGGGCCAGGGCCGCCACCGGGCGCAGCAGGTGGCGTCGGCGGCGGTCCATCAGGAGGTCGGCCATGCGGGCCGGATGCGCGTCGAGGACCTGGCGGGCGCCGTGGCCGGTGAAGTGGTCGGCCGAGCCGGCGGCCAGCCGGCGCCGCTCGCGGCCGGCGAAGACCAGGGAGGGACCGGGTTCGTCCGTGAGCGGGCCGTCGAGTTCGGCGTACGGGAGGGCTTCCTCGGCGGCGGCCACCACGACGTGGTGCAGGCGCGGGTCGGCCGCGATGGCCCGGGCCCGCTCCAGTTCCGGCTCGCGGCCCTGCGGGGTGGCCAGGTCGTTGAAGGTGACCGCCAGCAGCCGGGCCCCGCTGGGGCTGGCCAGGCTGCCCGGGGCTCCGGGCAGGCCGGCCGCGAGCAGGGCCAGGGTCGCGGAGGCGCTGCCGCCGGAGAGGTCGGCGCCCACGCCCGGCGCCGGGGCGCCGCGCGCCGCACGCCGGTCTGCGGGGCCCATGCCGGGCACGGGGCCGGGATCGTACGGCGGCAGCGTGTCGGGGGCATGGCGGGGGGCCGTGAGCCGGGCGCGCACGGCATCCACCAAAGCTTCCCGTACGCCCTCCACCGCCCGGTCGGGATCGGACTCGGGCGCGGCCACGGCGAGCGAGGCGACCGCCTCGTAGCCGGTGATCTCGCGGGAGCCCTCGCGCAGGATGAGGGCGTGCCCGGGCGGGATGCGGCGGACACCGGCGTACGGTGTGCCGTCGCCCAGTGCCTCCGGGCTGTCGGGGCAGGCCAGCAGGGCGGCGAGATGGCCGATGTCGAGCTGGGCCTCGATGAGGTCGGCGAGCGGGAGGGCGGCGGTGGCGTACGCCGTGCCGCTCGCCCAGGGGGTGTAGAAAACGGGCCGTGCGCCCGCGAGGTCGCCGACGACGGTGATCCGGCGGCCGGTCTGGACGACGGCGGTGTAGCTGCCGGGCCACTGGGTGAGGTGGCGCAGGGCCCCGCCACGGGCGGCGTAGAGCGCGCGGCGCAGTTCGGCGTCGGTCGCGCCGCAGCAGCCGAGGACCGCGAGCCGGGTGAAGGGGTCGGCCGGGTCGGCGGTGAGGGTGCGGATCTCGTCGGGGCGCCAGTCGCCGACGGCCCAGAGGGGGTCGGGGTCGCCCCAGAGCAGTTGGGCGCCCACGGGGTGGACGGTGCGCTCGGCGTCCACGCCCGGGTCGCCCGGGTGGGCGGCGTCCGCGATGCCGCCGTGCAGGGGCGCGCCGTTCTCGCCGTAGCCGCCCTGGCCATAATCGCCCCGGCCGTTGACGCCCTGGCTGTTACCGCCCCGGCCGGAGACGCGGCCGGCCGTGCCGAAGCTCGCGGCGATACTGCTCCAACCCACCAACCAGCGCACCGCCGCCTCCCCAGCCTGTGGGCACATGACCGGGGCACGGGCAGCACGGTCGGCGCTGAGGGCGCGGCCGGCGGGACCCCGGGTGGCTCGGGTCCATGCTGCCACGGGACAGGCGTGCGGGAGGGGCAAAGGGGGCGCGCATGCGAACGAACACGCCCCCGCCACGCGGTATTTGGCGTTCCGTTCCACTCGCCCGATAGATCACTTTCGGCCATTCTTCGGCCGCACTGAGAGCCGCTGGAGGCCCCCGGCCCCCGGCGCGCGGGCGCGGTACGGGAGGCGGTTGCCACCCCCCGGACCGTTCCGCCGCCCGCGGGGATTGAGGCAGCGGCATCCCCCGGCCCGCCCGGTCCGCGCGGCGGGCCGACCCACGCACCGCACATCGAATCGCCGGGCCTCCTGCCGGGCCAGAGCGCACGGACGGGCGCACGGCCACACGGACGGAGCACGCGATGACACGTGCGCCCCGATTCCGGTCCGGACCGGGCTGTGCAAACGGACAACAATCCCGCCATACGGAAGTCGAGGCCTTAACGCTTGGGAGGCGGGGAACTACGCTGGGTTTACGAAATGCCGGGCGCCTATGCCCCGGCGGCGTATGCGTTCCGCGTGTGACGAGGGGTGGCGCATGTCCAGGGAGCTCCGCGAGCCCAATGAGAAGCTCGGCGCCGTCCTCGCCCTCGCGGGCATCAGCAACGCCGGGCTGGCCCGGAGGGTCAACGACCTCGGCGCGCAGCGCGGCCTGACGCTTCGGTACGACAAGACGTCGGTGGCCCGGTGGGTGTCGAAGGGGATGGTGCCGCAGGGCGCCGCCCCGCATCTGATCGCGGCCGCCATCGGCGCGAAGCTGGGGCGGCCGGTGCCCCTGCACGAGATCGGGCTGGCGGACGCGGACCCCGCGCCCGAGGTCGGCCTGGCCTTCCCGCGCGACGTGGGCGCGGCGGTGCGGTCGGCCACCGACCTCTACCGGCTCGACCTGGCCGGCCGGCGCGGCGGTGGCGGGATCTGGCAGTCGCTCGCCGGTTCGTTCTCGGTGGCGGCGTACGCGACGCCCGCCTCGCGCTGGCTGATATCTCCCGCCGACGGTTCGGTGGCACGCGAGCCGAAGGTCCCCGGAACATCGCTCCAGACCCCCTCGGCTCAGGCGCCCACGGCTCTGGCACCCACGGCTCAAGACGCGCCGCAGCACGACACACCGGCGGTCGGCCCCGCGACCGGCCCGACGACAGGCCCCATGACGGGGGCGGCGGGCAGCCTGCCCGCCCCGCCGTCCACCGTTGTGCCCGCCCAGCCCGGCCCCGAAACGCAGCGGGACCACGGCCAGCGCGTGGGCCACAGCGACGTGACGAAGCTGCGGGAGGCCGCCGAGGACGCCCGCCGCTGGGACTCCAAGTACGGCGGGGGCGACTGGCGTTCGTCGATGGTGCCCGAGTGCCTGCGGGTCGACGCGACGCCCCTGCTGCTCGGCTCCTACACCGACGAGGTGGGCCGCGCGCTGTTCGGCGCGACCGCCGAACTGACCCGGCTCGCCGGGTGGATGGCCTTCGACACCGGCCAGCAGGAGGCGGCCCAGCGCTACTACATCCAGGCGCTGCGCCTCTCCCGCGCCGCCGCGGACGTACCCCTCGGCGGTTACGTACTGGCCTCGATGTCCCTGCAGGCGACCTACCGGGACTTCCCGGACGAGGGCGTGGACCTCGCGCAGGCGGCCGTCGAGCGCAACCGGGGCCTGGCCACCGCCCGCACCATGAGCTTCTTCCGCCTCGTCGAGGCGCGGGCGCACGCGAAGGCGGGCGACTCGGCGGCCGCGAACGCCGCGCTGCGGGCGGCGGAGGGCTGGCTCGAACGCGCCCGGGACGGCGATCCGGACCCGACCTGGCTGGGTTTCTACTCGTACGACCGCTTCGCGGCGGATGCGGCGGAATGCTACCGGGACCTCAAACTCCCCCGGCAGGTCCGGCGCTTCACCGAGCAGGCCCTGTCCCGGCCAACCGAGGAGTACGTCCGGTCGCACGGACTGCGCCTGGTGGTGAGCGCGGTCGCCGAGCTGGAGTCGGGCAACCTCGACGCGGCCTGCGCGGCGGGCACCCGGGCGGTCGAGGTGGCGGGCCGGATCTCCTCGGCGCGGACGACCGAATACGTACGGGACCTGCTGCACCGCCTGGAACCGTACGGGGACGAGCCGCGCGTCGCGGAGCTGCGCGAGCGGGCCCGGCCGCTGCTGGTGGCGCCGGTGTAGGACCCGTCCGACCGCGTTGTCGGTGGCGGGGTGCAGTATGCAGGGGTGGGAGGTGTCGGCGTGGGCGGTGGCGTGGGCGGTGGCGTGGACTGCGATGTGCTGGTGATCGGCGGCGGAATCGTCGGCCTGTCGACGGCGCATGCCCTGTCGCGCCTGGCTCCGGGAACCCGGGTGGTGGTCCTGGAGAAGGAGACCGGTCCGGCCCGGCACCAGACGGGCCGCAACAGCGGGGTGATCCACAGCGGGATCTACTACCGCCCCGGTTCGCTCAAGGCGCGCTTCGCGGTGCGCGGCGCCGCCGAGATGGTCAAGTTCTGCGCGGAACACGGGATCGCGCACGAGGTGACGGGCAAGCTGATCGTCGCCACCGGGCGAGAGGAGCTGCCGCGGCTGCACGCCCTGGTCCAGCGGGGCCGGGAGAACGGCATTCCGGTGCGCGAGCTCGGCCCGGCCCAGATCACGGAGTACGAACCGCAGGTGCGGGGCCTGGCCGCGATCCACGTGGCGAGCACCGGCATCGCGGACTACGGCGAGGTGACCGCCCGGCTCGCGGAGTCCTCGGGAGCGGAGATCGTCTACGGCGGCGCGGTGGACCTGATCTCCCGCCGCCCCTCCGCCGTGGCGGTCCGCACCACCTCCGGCCTGGTGGTCCGGGGCCGCGTCCTGGTGAACTGCGCCGGCCTCCAGTGCGACCGGATCGCCCGCCTGGCCGGGGACGACCCCGGGATGCGGATCATCCCCTTCCGCGGCGAGTACTACGACCTGGCCCGCCCCGAGCTGGTCCGCGGGCTGGTCTACCCGGTCCCCGATCCGGCCTTCCCCTTCCTCGGGGTCCACCTGACCCGGGGCATCGGCGGCGGCGTCCATGTCGGCCCCAACGCCGTGCCCGCCCTGGCCCGCGAGGGCTACGCCTGGTCCACGGTCCGGCCGCGCGACGTCGGCTCCGAGCTGTCCTGGCCGGGATCCTGGCGGATGGCCGCGCGGCACTGGCGGTACGGGGCGGGCGAGATCCACCGCTCGCTGTCGAAGCAGGCCTTCACCCGGGCGGTACGCCGCCTGCTGCCGGCCGTCACCCCCGCCGACCTGCGCCCCGCCCCGGCCGGGGTCCGCGCGCAGGCCGTCCTGCGGGACGGGACCCTGGTGGACGACTTCCTGATCCGGGACGCCCCGCGGACGGTGCACGTCCTCAACGCCCCGTCGCCGGCCGCGACCGCCTCGCTCCCGATCGGCCGCGAGATCGCCGCCCGCGCCCTGCGGACCCTGCGCGCGTCCTGACCGGTCGCCGCCGCGCGGCGGGGGTGGCCCGGTGCAGCCGGGCCAACGCCCCGGCCCCCGTCGTAGAATCAGCGCATTGTGTCTGAGTCCCGAAACCCCCAGCCGCCCAGCCTCCCGGACGCCGCTCCGGAGGCGACCTCGTACGTGCCCCCCAAGTGGCGGACCGAGCCCCGGTTCCCCGACGGGCCCTCGCCGGACCCGGCCGGCTCGCACCACGAGCGGCGCATCCGGAGCTTCCAGCCCCGGCGCAGCCGGGTCACCACCGGCCAGGGCGAAGCCCTGAAGCGCCTGTGGGGCACCTGGGGCCTGGACATCGACGGCCACGAGGTCATCGACCTGGAGGCCCTCTTCGACGGCCTCCCCGTCGTCCTGGAGATCGGCTTCGGCATGGGCGAGGCCACCGCCCAGATGGCCGCCGCCGACCCCGCCACCGGCATCCTCGCCGCCGACGTGCACACCCCCGGCCAGGGCAACCTGCTCGCCCTCGCGGAGCGCGGCGGCATGACCAACGTCCGCGTCGCCAACGGTGACGCGATCATCCTGCTGCGCGAGATGCTGCCGCCCGACTCGCTGGCCGGGATCCGCGTGTACTTCCCGGACCCGTGGCCCAAGGCCCGCCACCACAAGCGCCGGCTGATCCAGCCCGAGTTCCTCACCCTGGCCGCGACCCGCATGGCCCCCGGGGCCGTGCTGCACTGCGCGACCGACTGGGAGCCGTACGCCGAGCAGATGCTCGAAGTCCTCACCGCGCACCCGGACTTCGAGAACACGCAGGCGGACGGCGGCTACTCCCCGCGGCCCGACTTCCGCCCGCTCACCCGCTTCGAGGGCCAGGGCCTCGACAAGGGCCACGTCGTACACGACTTGCTCTTCCGTCGCATCGAGAACTGACAACGTCACTCCACGTGTCGGACCGGCTCGGTAGGGTCATCATGTGTTCCGAGCGCTCCGCCCTCAGCTCGCCCGGCTCGCACGCCCGTCGGGCACGGTCCGCATGTGCGTGCTCGTCGTCCTGCTCGCCGGTACGGGGATCGCGATCCTCGAACTCGTACGGCAACAGACCGGCACCCCGGGCTTCTTCGTAGGCCTCGGCCTGGCCCTGCTGCCGGTGGCGCCCCTCATGGCGGCCTTCCGGTGGCTCGGCCGGGCCGCGCCCGCGCCCTGGCTCCAGCTGCTGTTCTGCTTCGGCTGGGGCGCCTGCACGGCAGCGCTGATCGCCATACTGGCCAACAGCTTCGCCACCCAGTGGATAGCCGCGGCCACGGCGGATGCCGCCGACGCCGACACCCTCGGCTCGGTGGCGATCGCCCCGGTGGTGGAGGAGATCGCCAAGGCGGCGGCTCTGCTCCTCGTCTTCGTCTTCCGCAGAAGGCACTTCACCGGCCCCGCCGACGGTTTCGTGGTGGCCGGCTTCACCGCCACCGGCTTCGCCTTCACCGAGAACATCCTCTACCTGGGCAACGCCTTCGGTGAGGACGTGGCGGAAGGCACCGGCGTCCTGGACTCGGTGACGGCGGCGACCTTCTTCGTACGGATAGTGATGTCGCCGTTCGCGCATCCGCTGTTCACCGTGCTCACCGGGCTCGGGTTCGGCGCGGCCGCGGTCAGTGCCCGCCGGGTGCGCAGGATCGGTTTGCCGCTGCTCGGCCTGGCGCTCGCCATGACCATGCACGCCCTGTGGAACAGCGCCTCCCAGTTCGGGGAGTCCGGTTTCTACACGGTCTACGGCTGCGTGATGGTCCCGGCGTTCGGGGTGCTGCTGTGGCTGGCGGTCCGGATAAGGCGACGCCGACTGCGGGCCGTCGCCGGGGAGCTCGCGGTGTACGCGGCCGCCGGCTGGCTCGGCCCGGCCGAGGTCCCGGCCCTGGCTTCGATGCCGGCCCGGTCACTGGCCCGCAGCCTGGCCCGGCGCAGCGGGGGCCGGGCCGCCGGGCGGGCGGTCGCCCTGTACGAGGCGGACGCGGTGGCCCTGGCGCTGCTGCGGAACCGGGCGCGCCGGGGCGGCCCGGTGCGCGAGCCGGACTTCGCCGGCCGGGAGCGGGAGCTGCTGCGCAGCCTCTGGCAGCGCCGGGCGACGGCGGGCCCCGCGCTGGCCCGGGCCGCCGTCATGGAGGAGCTGCTTCCGCCCTGGTTCGACCCCCTGGACCGCAGGCCGAACTGCAGGCCGGACTGCAGGCCGGGCCGCGGCGCCGCACCGGGCGTCGCGCCCGCCGAGGTGCCCGTCGAGGTGCCCGCCGACGCCCTGGCCGGCGTACCGGCTCCCCGGCCGGTTCCTTCGCCTAGACGTCCAGACCCTTGGACGTCAGCCACGCCAGCGGGTCGATCGTCGAACCGCCCTTGCGGACTTCCAGGTGGAGATGGGGTCCGGTGACGTTGCCGGTGGCGCCGACCCGGCCGATGGTCTCGCCGGGCGCGACCGTGCCGGAGGTCACCGACATCGAGGAGAGGTGGCAGTACCAGACCTCCGTACCGTCCTCCAGCTGCAGCACGATCCGGTAACCGTACGCACCGGACCAGCCGGCCGAGGTGATCTTCCCGGCGGCCACGGCCTTGGCCGGGGTGCCGGTGGGAGCGGCGAAGTCGAGGCCTGTGTGGTAACCCGAGGACCACATGGAGCCGGGGTCGCCGTAGTGCGAGGTGAGGGTGTAGGCGGAGGTGGGCAGGGAGTAGCTCCCGGCCAGTTTGGCGACGCGCTCCTGCTCGGCCTTGGCCTCGGCGGCCTTCCGGGCCTCCTCGGCCTCCTGCGCGGCCTTCGCCTCGGCCTGCGCCGCCGCTTCCTCGGCCGCCTTGCGCGCGGCCTCCACCTTGGCCTTGGCCTCCTGGGCGGCGGTCTCGCGGGCGACCCGCTCGGCCTCCGCCTGGGCCTGCGCCGCCGCGGCGGCGTGCTGGGAGTCGGCCTGCTGGAGGATGCGGTTGCGCAGCACCTCCCCGGCATCCGTGTGCCGGTCGGACTGCTGCGGAATGATCCCGGTCCGCGCGTCCGCCCCGGCCGCCTGCCCGGAACCGTCCTCCGCGTCCCGGACGGCGTCCCCGGTGATCCCCTCGCCGGAGCCGCCGGGCATCAGGTCGGGCAACGATGGCAGGGATATGGCGACTTGGGGGCGGTCCTGAGCGGTGGCGATGCCGCCCGCGCCGACCGCCGCGATGACACCGACGCCCAGCACGGTGGAGCTGCGCGCGAGTCCCCCGCGCGGCTTGGCCACCCGGTGCTTGCCGCGGACCGGACGGACCGAATCCTCGGTGGGATTCCACTCGCCCCAGGCACCCGCGGTGGGCGGCTCCTGGATCTCGGTGCCTTCAGGGGCAGGCAAGTTGGAGGCCACCGGGGCACACTCCTCATTGACACGCACGCGCACGGCGCCGTCTCTTGCGACGGCTGGGACGACCGCGCTGCGTTATCGAAAGGTAATAGACGTGGGGGAGTGATTCCAAGCTGTTGCGATTGATCGTTCGTACCAATCGGCCACTCACCGACGACTCTTGGCCATACCTTATCGCTCCAAAACCGGAGCAATCAGGGCAAAAATCAGGGAACTCCGCCACCCCTTCAGCCACGCAGGGGAAGTGACGAACCATCAACTTGCTTGCGGAGCGCGCCCTTTCGACTACGCACCGTTACCCGGCGACGGGGGTGACGGTGGCGGCGGACGGAGCACGACGAAGGCCCGGTTCCCAAGGGAACCGGGCCTTCGTACTGAGTAGCGGGGGCAGGATTTGAACCTACGACCTCTGGGTTATGAGCCCAGCGAGCTACCGAGCTGCTCCACCCCGCGTCGGTAAACACAACTCTACGCCATCCGGGGGGAGGGCTCCGCCAATTAACGGCCGCCGCCCCCTCAGGACCCTCATCGCCGCAGGTCAGAGCCTCGAAACCCGGCTTCCGCAGGGCTGGACCGGGCCGCGGCCGGGCCGGGATCAGGCCGGCACGGGGGGAGTTCAATCGAAGATCATCTCTGTTGCGCGCCGGTGACGCTCCGGGGATGGTTCCGCGATCGGATCCGGGCGAACATTCACCTGTCGCCAGGGCCAGGGGGAACACGGACCGGCCGGGCGACACCAACCACACCAACGGCTCGGCGCTCTGCCGATGCCCCTGTGATTCCCGGGGGGAGTCCACCATGTCCGTTCGCACCGCTGCCGCCGTCGCAGTCGTCGCCGGCGTTGTCACCACTCTGCTGCCGCTCTCGGCCACCGCCGCGTCCGCCGCGCCGACCGTCGGCGACCACGCCCTGCTGCGTACGGAAATGGGCACTCCCGTCCCCAGCGGTCCGCTGACCCGCGGCGGCGCCACCGAGACCTTCGACCTCACGGTGAAGAACCCGACCGGCAAGCCCGTCACGTACAAGCCGTGGATGCTCCTGCACCCGACCGGCCCGAGCCCGCTGCAGCACGACGCCGTCGTCTTCAAGGTCGACGCGGTGGACGCCCCGGCGACCACGTCCTCGTTCGGCCAGCAGGACGGCGAGCGGCAGGGCCTGTTCTACCCGGCGGGCTCCGGGCCGAACGGCGCGCACGGCTTCGACATCCCCGCGAACGGCAAGATGACCTGGAAGGTCACCCTCGGTCTGGGCGCGAACTACCCGACCAACGACGGCGACTTCACCTTCACGGCCGACAGCTACAACAACTCGGTGGACCCCTCCGCCAAGGACTCCCACGTGTTCAAGGTCGACCCGCAGATCAAGACGGGCGCCCTGAAGACCTCGTTCAAGCAGATCAGCTCCGGCATGGACGGCCAGGAGCAGCGCGCGTACCTGGACCTGACCTACGAGGCCACCGGCGACGGCTCCTTCGACTCCGCCCTCGCGAGCACCCTGAGCCTGACGCACCCCGGCGAGGAGAAGGCCGACTTCCGGCTGCAGGCCGTGATCGACGGCCGCTGGCAGGACCTGAAGGCCAAGGACAGCCGGTACACGCTGCCCCGGATCCCCAAGGGCTTCGGCGCCGCGTCCGGCAGCCGCACCCTGCCGCTGCGGGTCAGCCTCGGCAAGGACACGAAGCTCAAGAAGAAGACCACCATCACGATGTCCGTCGAGGTCTCGCTGGCCAAGGGCAACACCTGGCCCTTCAACTCCGCCTCCGTGAAGTTCCCGCTCGCCCCGATCGTGGAGACGGAGCCCACCCCGACCCCGACCCCCTCCACCACGACCGGCAAGACCCCGCCCACCACCACGGTGCAGCCGGCCGCGGCCACCTCCTCGGCCGCCGTCGTCGCCGCGGGCAACACCGACACGACCACCACGGGTTCGGCCACCGGCTCCCTCGCCCACACCGGCGCGGGCTCGGGCACGGGCCTGTACGCCGGCCTCGCGGCCGCCCTGGTCACCCTCGGCGCGGCCGTCGCCTGGCTCGGCGCCCGCCGCCGCCGCGGCCTCTCGGCCTGACCGGCACCCCGTACGACGAAGCGCCCCACCCGATGACTTCGGGTGGGGCGCTTCTGTTCCCGGCGCTTCTGTTCCCGGCGCTTCTGCTGCGCGTGCTCCTGCTGCGCGTGCTCCTGCTGCGCGTGATTCTCTTACCGGCCCTTCGGCTAACCGCCCTTCGGCTGCCGGCGCTGCCGCTGCACCTCGTCGGCGTCGCGGCGGCGCCCGACCTCCCTCAGTTCGGTGACCAGCAGATCCAGCCTCCCGGGGAAACGGTGGCGCGCCGCGGCCCGGATCACCTCACCCTTCAAAGGCCCCATCCCCAGCCCGTCCAGGTCGCCGAGGATCCCGATCAGGTCGCTGGTCATGCGCTGCGCACAGAACCGGATCACCGCCGCCGAGTCACTCGCGGCGGATACGTGGGCCATGGCCCCCGCCCCTCTCAGGGTGTGGACCAGCATCGCGACGTCGGCCGCGCTCCGCCGCTGCGCGCCTCCGACGAGGAGCGTGCGGGCATCCTCGTCCAGGCCCTGGGAGCGCAGGTGGGACACCAACGCCGGGAAATCGGCGACCGGCAGGACCGCTCCACCGGTCAGCAGGAAGTCCTGCACCGATCCGCCGGCGTCCCGGGTGGCCTGGAGCTGGTCGAGGAAGGCCGTGGCCCCCGGGGTGAGCCAGACCTCGGTCGGGCTCGGCGCCGAGGCGTCCCGCGTACCGGCCGACGGCACGGTGGCGGCGGCGCCGGGCTCGTCCCCGCCCATGGGCAGGGGCTGTTGCCCGGCCACAGCCGCAGGCCGGGGCTGCTGCTCGGTCACAGCAGTGGGTAGCGGCTGTTGCCCGGTCAGAGCCGCAGGCCGGAGCTGCTGCTCGGTCACGGCAGTGGGCAGGGCGACGGCCACGGCCTCGGGAAGCCATTGCCTCTCGGTCAGGATGGCGGTCGCGGTCACGGTCGGGGTCACTTCGCTGTCACCCGTCCCGAGCGCCTGGGCGAGTTCCGACACCACCTCGGACACCGCCGGCCTCAGCCCGGGTTCCTTGACCAGACACCGGCCGATCACCTCCAGGCCGGGCGGCAGCCCCGTGAGATCGGGCTCCTCGTAGACCGCGCGGAAGTTCACCGAGTGGGCCGATCCGGTCCCGAACGGGCCGGACCCGGTGGCCGCGTACGCGAGTACGCCGCCCAGCGCGAAGACGTCCGCGGCCGGCCCGACCGGCTCGCCCCTGACCTGCTCCGGCGACATGAAGCCGGGCGTGCCGATCGCCGCGGCCGTCTGGGTGACCGCGCTCAGATCGGATCCGACGGAGATGCCGAAGTCGATCACTCTCGGACCGTCGGCGGCCAGCAGGATGTTCGACGGCTTCAGGTCCCTGTGCACCAGCCCGGCCCGGTGGATGGCCTCCAACGCCTCGCCCAGTCCCGTCCCCAGGGCGAGCACCGACCGCTGCGGCCACGCGCCGTGGGCCTGTACGGCCTCCTGGAGCGACATCCCCTCGACGTAGGCCGTGGCGAGCCAGGCCGGCGTCCCCTCCGGGTCGGCGTCGACGACCGCGGCGGTGAAGAATCCCGTCACCCGCCGCGCGGCCTCGACCTCTCGTGCGAACCGCCGCCGGAACTCCGCGTCCTCGGCGAGTTCCGCCCGTACGACCTTGACCGCCAACGCCCGTCCGCTCACCGAGCGCGCCAGGTAGACGCGGCCCATACCGCCCGAGCCGAGACGCGCGACGATGCGGTAGCGGCCCAACTGCCTTGGATCCCCCGGTTCCAGCTCTTCCACGGCACCTCCTCCGCCGAAGCCCCCTCCCCGGGGCCCGCCTGATCCTGATTAAAGGTCAGATAACGCCTCCTGCCCAGAGTGCGCACCGCACGAGGATCCGGAAACGACGGAGCGCCCCACCGGCCGAAACCAGGTGGGGCGCTCAGCGCCAGGTCAGAGGCATCGCCCCGACCTGTGAGCGGTAGGCCATGTCGGACTCGAACCGACAACCAACGGATTAAAAGTCCGCTGCTCTGCCAATTGAGCTAATGGCCCTCCAGGTGCTCACCCCAGAGCATAGCCGGACAGCGCCCGTCAGCCGATCGGGTATCGGAGACCGGCCTGTCGGCCGCAGCGCCCGGGCCCTGCCGCCCGGGACGGAAAGCCTTCGAGAGCGGGCGGACAGGCGGTCGTGAGCCGCCGGGACGGTGAGGGTCTCGCTGCGGCCCGTGGCCCGGTCGTGGAGGGCGAGCGGCCCCGCCGTCGTGGCCGGGGTGCGGTAGCGCAGCCGATGGTCGCCGAGGCTCGTCCACGGGCCGGACGGCCCCGACGGGCAGTCCGCGAGCGGCACTTCGCGGCAGGCATCGCCGGCGCGGCGGTCGGCGCGCCGGTGGCCGTGGCCGGTGTGGGCGCCGCGGCGCCCGGCACACGGATCGGCCTCATGGAGCGTCCCCGCCCCCTTGGAAGAGCGACAGGGCCCCCACGACCGTGTCGTGGGGGCCCTGTCAGGGGTTCAGCTCAGCCGGGATCAGCCGTTGCGCTTCCAGCGCGGCTTGTCGTCGCGGCGGCCGCCGAAGGAGCCGGTGGAACCGGAGCCGGACGGGCGGTGGTCGTCACGACGGCCGTACGGGCGGTCGCCGGCGCCGCCGGAGCGGAAGCCACCGGACGGACGGTCGTCACGACGGTCGCGGTTGAACGGGCGGTCGCCGCCACCGGAGCGGAAGCCGCCGGAGGGGCGGTCGTCGCGGTTGAAGCCACCCGACGGACGGTCGTCACGGCGGAAGCCGCCACGGTCACCGCCACGGTCGCCACCGCGGTCGTCACGGTTGAAGCCACCCGAGGGACGGTCGTCACGGCGGAAGCCACCACCGGACGGACGGTCGCCACCCGAACGGAAGCCACCCGACGGACGGTCGTCGCGACGGAAGCCGCCACGGTCACCGCCACGGTCGCCACCGCGGTCGTCACGGTTGAAGCCACCCGACGGACGGTCGTCACGACGGAAGCCACCACCGGACGGACGGTCGCCACCCGAACGGAAGCCACCCGACGGACGGTCGTCGCGACGGAAGCCGCCACGGTCACCACCGCGGTCGTCACGGCGGAAGCCGCCACGGTCGCCACCGCGGTCGTCACGGCGGTCGTCACGGCGGAAGTTGCCGCGGTCGCCACCACGGTCGCCACCGCGGTTGTCACGGCGCTCGAAGTTGCCGCGGTCGTCGCGCTGGGCGCGCTGCTCCTCGCGGCGCTCCTGCGCGGCCAGCTCGGCGGCAGCGGCGGCGGCAGCGGCCGCGACCTCGGCCTCGGCGGCCTCCGCCACCTCGGCGACAGCGGCCTCCGGGTCCTCGCCGCGCTCACGCGCGGAACGGGCGACCAGACGGTCGGCCTCCTCGCGGAGCTCCACGGCACGGCGCGACAGGCGCTCCAGCTGCTTGGTGAGCTCGGCGACCTCGCGCTCGGCCTGCTTGGCGGCGTTGTTCGCGGAGTCGGCCTGGACCTCGGTCAGCGAACGCGCACCGGTGATCTCGGCGACCTCCGGCTCGAAGGCGCCGGCGCCCTGGACGATGTGACGCGAGGCGTCGACGCCCGCGTCCTCCATCAGGCGGAAGATCTGGCGGCGCTGGTGCGGCAGGGCCAGGGAGACGACGACACCGGACTTGCCGGCACGGGCGGTACGGCCCGAGCGGTGCAGGTAGTCCTTGTGGTCGCCGGCCGGGTCCACGTTCAGGACCAGGTCGATGCCGTCGACGTGGATGCCGCGGGCGGCGACGTCGGTGGCGACGAGCGCGTTGACGTAACCGTCCTTGAAGTCCGCGAGGACGCGGGTACGGGCGCCCTGCGTCATGCCGCCGTGCAGCGCGTCGGCCTTCACACCGGCCTCGACGAGCTGCTCGGCGATGCGGTCGGCGCCCAGCTGGGTGCGGACGAAGATGATGGTGCGGCCCTTGCGGGCGGCGATGGCGGCCGTGACCGGCGCCTTGTCCTTCGGCTTCACGACGAGGACGTGGTGCGTCATGGTCGTGACGTTGCCCTGGGCGCTGTCGACCTCGTGCGTGACGGGGTTGGACAGGTAGCGCTTGACCAGGGTGCCGATCTCGTTCTCCATGGTGGCGGAGAAGAGCATGCGCTGGCCGCCGCCGGGGATCTGGTCGAGCAGCTCGGTGACCTCGGGCAGGAAGCCCAGGTCGGCCATCTGGTCGGCCTCGTCGAGGACCGCGACCTGGACGTTCTCCAGGGAGCAGGCGCCGCGGTTGATGATGTCGCGCAGACGGCCCGGGGTGGCGACGAGGACGTCGACACCGCGCTCCAGGGCGTAGATCTGGTTGCTCATGGAGGTGCCGCCGCAGACGACCTTCATCTTCAGGCCGAGGACGTCACCGTAGGGCTGGAGGGCGTCCGCGACCTGCATCGCGAGCTCACGCGTCGGCGTGAGGATGATGGCGCGGGGCTTCTTCTTCTCGGTGTGGCCGCCGGCCAGCGAGGCCAGGGTCGGCAGACCGAAGGAGAGGGTCTTGCCGGAGCCGGTGCGGCCACGGCCGAGGATGTCCTTGCCGGCCAGGGCGTCCGGGATGGTCGCGGCCTGGATCGGGAAGGGGGCGGTGACGCCGTTCTGCGCGAGCTTGCGCACGATGCCGTCCGGCAGACCGAGGTCGCCGAAGGTGATCGTGGGCTCGGCGTCGTCGTCGCCGTCGAAGTCGTCGGTGGAGTCCTCGACGGAGTCGTTGAACTCGTCGGACTCGTGGGACTCGTCGGCCGTCACATCAGCCTCAAGAGCCTCGATCGCCTCGTCGACCACGAGGGTCTCTACGGCGTCGACGATCTCGTTGGAGTCGTTCTCGGGCATGACGGCACGGTCAGAACTGGAAATGGACATGCGAAATGCGAAACCTTCCGGAGTCTCGGCACGCGCCCAAACTCCGTGAATCGCAAATCGACCGCCTCAATGCGGTCAGCCACGGCTAGGGAGAGTACGCGCCACACGGCGCTCTTCGGATTCGGCGCCGGGCAATGGGATCAAACGATCTATAACCATACGCACCCTCCCCCGGGTCTGGCAAATCCCTCCTGCCACGATGCCCCTGACCTGCAAGAACGAGCCGGGCCGACGGCCAGGCGCGGCCGGGCGGGGCCGGGCGGGGCGGGCACCGACCCTAAGACTGCGGCCCCGGCTGGGTGCTCGGGTCGGGCTGCGGATTCGTCGGCAGCGGAGTGGGTTCCGTCACAGGAGGTGTCGTGGCCGGCGGGTCCGGGACCGGACTGGCCGGCGGCTGACCGCCGCCCGAACCGCCCGAACCGCCCGAGCCGCCGGCCCCGGCCGATCCGCCGGCGCCCCCGGAACCGCCCGACCCGCCCGAGCCGCCCGCCCCGCCCCCGGGGGGCTGCTGCGGACCCTGCCCGCCCGCCCCGCCGCCCGGTCCCGCCGACGGCGTGGGCACTCCCGGCTTCGCGCCCGTCGCCCCCGGGCTCGGCGAGGCCCCGGTCGCGCCGGACGCCTTGCCGTCCTCCTTGGGCCTGCCGTCCTGGCTCCCCGCAGCGTCCTTCGTGCCGTGCCCGTTGCCGTGGATCCCCGAGCCCTTCCCGGTCGTGGACCCGCCCCGCGCGTCGGCGCCCTTGCGGTCCGCCGGGGAGGAGGCACCGGGCTTCGCGGCGTCGTCGCCGACGCTCATGCAGCCGGCCGTCGCCGCGACCGCGAGCGCGGTGACGGCCAGTCGGAGGGAAGCGGACAACTGGCGCACGGGGCACCTCCGGAGCCTGAGGGTGAGCGGGTCCGCATGAGCGGGTCAATGTGCCCAACTCCCATTGCCCCGTAAGGGACACGCCCTCAGCCGAACAGCTGCTGCGCCACCTGCGACCCGAGGTGTACGGAGCCCAGCCCGACCAGCACCGAAGCGACCACGTTCGCCGCCGCGAGGAACCGCCAGCCGCGCTCGGCCAGCCGCAGCGTCTCGTACGAGAACGTCGAGTAGGTGCTCAGCGCCCCGCACAGGCCCGTCCCCAGCAGCAGGTGCAGCCGCGAGGAGGCGGCCCCGGCCAGCAGCGCACCGGTCAGCACCCCCAGCACCAGGCAGGCGGCCGCGTTGGCCACGAAGGTCCCCCAGGGGAACACCGAGTCGTGCCGCGCCTGCACCGCACGGTCCGTCAGGTACCGCAGGGGCGCGCCCAGGACCGCGCCCGCGACCACGAGCAGCCAGTTCACCGGCGCCCCCGCCACCGCCACGCCCACCGGGTCACCGAGGCGGCCGCCCACACCGCGCCGAGCGCCGCGGCCACCGTCAGCCCGGCATAGGCCAGAGCGGTGCCCGCCTCCCCCTCGTCCAGGAGCCGCGAGAAGTCCACCGCGTAGGTCGAGAAGGTGGTGAAGCCGCCGAGGATCCCGACCCCGACGAAGGGCCGCACCAGCGGATGCGGCGCCGACCGGCCGCCCTCACTGATCAGCACCATCAGTACGCCGATCAGCGCGCAGCCGGCCGTGTTGATCCACAGGGTCGCCCACGGGAACGCCGCGGGCCCGGCCGGCCACAGCAGGGACACCCCGTAGCGCGCCGACGACCCGAGCGCCCCGCCCGCCGCCACCGCCGCGAGCACCCGGCCCCGGGGCTCGGCGGCTTGCGCGGGAACGTGCAGGTCGACGTCCGGGTCGATCGCCTCCCCGCCGGGGACCGGCCGGGTCACCCGTAGCCCAGGGCGTGCAGCCGGTCGTCGTCGATCCCGAAGTGGTGGGCGATCTCGTGCACCACGGTGACCTCCGTCTCCGCGACCACGCTCTCCCGGTCCTCGCACATCCGCAAGGTGGGGTTCCGGTAGATCGTGATCCGGTCCGGCAGCACCCCGGCGTACCACTCGCCGCGGTCCGTCAGCGGGGTCCCCTCGTACAGACCGAGCAGCTCGGGGTCGTCGGCGGGCGGCTCGTCCTCGACGAACACCGCCACGTTGTCCATCAGCCGCGTCAGCTCCGGCGGGATCCGGTCCAAGGCCTCTGCGACGAGCTCTTCGAACTCCTCGCGCGTCATCTCCAGCACCGGGCCATTCTCCCTCCGGCAGCGGCGCCTCCCGCTTGCCGGGGGGAAACCGTTTTGGCGATAGCTCCCCGGATCCCATATGCTTCTCACGTCCCCGACGCGCTGGAAAGTGCCCGGCGGGCCTTTAGCCCTCATCGTCTAGTGGCCCAGGACGCCGCCCTTTCAAGGCGGTAGCACGGGTTCGAATCCCGTTGGGGGTACGCATTACCGTGTGCAAGACTTGGTCTCGCACACTGCAAGGTCCTGTGGAGCAGTTGGTTAGCTCGCCACCCTGTCAAGGTGGAGGTCGCGGGTTCAAGTCCCGTCAGGATCGCTGAAGCCGGAAACGGTTTCGTGGCTGGGTAGCTCAGTTGGTACGAGCGATCGCCTGAAAAGCGATAGGTCGCCGGTTCGACCCCGGCCCCAGCCACCATCAAGAAGGCCCCGTCCATCGGACGGGGCCTTCTGTGGTTACTCCCCTTCGGTGACCGCCCGAACCTTGCGGCGCCACTGCACCAGCCCGACGGCCGCCGCCCCCGCCGCGACCAGTCCGAGCAGCGCCGCGTCCGGGACCGCGGCAGCCAGGGTCCGGACCCGCTGCTCCACCGCGAACGAGTCGTCCACGTCCAGCAGCCCCGGCAGCGCGCTCGCCCCGTCGAAGGCCAGGAACATCGCGCCCAGCGCGATGAAGAACAGCCCGGACAGCAGCGAGGTGGTGTGCAGCTCGAAGCGGCCCGCCCGCAAGGCCCTGCCGCGCAGCCAGCGCCGCCTGCCCAGCTCGAAGCGCTCCCACAGCAGGGCCAGCACGAACAGCGGTACGGCCATCCCCAGCGCGTAGACGGCGAGCAGCAGGCCGCCGTAGACCGGGCTGCCGCTGACCGCCGCGACCGTCAGGACGCTGCCCAGGATCGGGCCGGCGCAGAAGCCGGCCAGGCCGTAGACCGCGCCGAGGGCGTACACCGACAGGGCGGTCGTCGGCCGGATCCTGCCCGACAGCTCCGAGGCGCGCTTCGAGGCGAAGCCGAGGCCGAGGATCTGGGCGAGTCCCAGCGCGATGATGAGCCAGCCGCCGGCGAGGACCAGCGCGTCACGGTTGCCGTGGAAGAACCGCCCCGCGTACGAGCCGGCCGCCCCCAGCGGTACGAGGGTGCTCGCGAGGCCCGCGTAGAAGATTCCGGTCCGCGCCAGCAGCCGGGACGCCGAGTCGATCGAGTACGCGAAGAAGGCGGGCAGCAGCAGGGCGCTGCACGGGCTGAGCAGCGCGAGGAGGCCGCCGAGAAGGGCGGCCAGGTATCCGATGCCGGTCACTCGCCCGCCGCCGTCCTGGCCCGGGTGATGGCCGCGGTGAAGGCGCCGATCGGCTGGGCGCCCGCGATCGGCTGCCCGTTGACCAGGAAGGACGGGGTGGAGGTGACGCCGATGGCGTAGCCCTCCTCCCGGTCCTTCGCCAGGGCGGCGGCGGCCTGCTCCCCGGCCATGTCCCGCTTGAAGCGCTCCAGATCGGGGACGCCTGCCTGCCGGGCCAGCTCCAGGAGGCGGTCCTCGCCGAAGCCCTTCTCCTTGGCCCCGTCGGCGTACGCGGCTTCGTGGAACTGCCGGAACCGGTCCTGCTGCCCGGCCGCCCAGGCGGCCTTGGCGGCGGCCTCGGAGTCGGCGCCGAAGATCGGGAAGTTGCGCCACTCGATGCGCAGGATGCCGTCGTGCACGTACCGCTCGATCAGCTCGGGCTCGGTGTCCCGGGCGAACTTGCCGCAGTAGCCGCACTTGAAGTCGGAGTACTCGATCAGCACGACGGGCGCGTCCGGCCTGCCGACGGCGAGTTTGTCGCCGGCCTCGCGGCGGGCCAGCGCCTTCAGCCCGGCGGCGGGGTCGGTACGGGGCGCGGCGGAGGCCGCGGGACCGCCGGTGGGCTCCTCGGCGGGGGCGGTGGCCTGCCAGGAGACGAGGCCGAGGGTGATCGCCGCGACCGCGATCGCGGCGGAGAGAAGGAGGGGCTTGCGGGCGGAAGAAGACACAGGGGTACTCCAGAGGTACGGATGACAGGGGACCGGCACGACCGGTCCCCCTAGATCCGCATCACGGAGAGCTCCACCGGTCCGGGGGCCGGCCCGTCGGGTCCGCGGACGAGGATCCGTACGGGCGCCGCCGCGTACGGCCGGGCCGCCTCGGGGCACAGCCGCGCAGGCGGGAGCTGGGCGTGGTCGGACCCGGTGCGCGGCGGTACGGCGGGGAGGCCGCCGTGGTCCGGGGCTCCGGGGGCGCACGAGGGCCCGCGGTCGTCGGCGGCCGCGGTGACGTGGCGCCGCGCGGCGTCCGGGGCCGTCACCGGGCCCGGCCCGGCCGTGGCCGCGATCAGGCCCCGGGCCACGTTCGCCGACGGCTGCGCCGCGACCGTCCACCCGGCGGCCGGGCCGGCCGTGGCGGAGCCCGCCACGGCCGGGAGCACCGCGCAGATCACCGCGGCCAGGCAGGCCACGACTGCCAGAGCGGCGCGGTCCCATCGGCACCGGAGGCGGCGGGGGCGGGACATGGTGGGCGGCCTCTCATTCGCGTACGGCGTGGAAACTGGCGCAGTCGTCCCGAAATGGTACGGGTCCTCCTCACAAATGCGTTCGCCACCCGGCGGCCCCGGGTGAGATCCTCGACCAGGTATGTCTACTTCCTTCGCCGCCCTGCAGACGCTTCTCGGTGAGATCTCCCTCCGCGACGCGCACCGCCTCGGCCGCCGCCTCGAGGGCGCCCGCCGCATCCGCAAGCCCGAGGCCAAGCAGGCCGTGCTCGACGAGATCGCCGCGGAGGCCGAGAAGGCCGCCGCGCGACTGGCCGGCCGTGCCTCGCGGATGCCGGAGGTCACGTATCCCGAGAACCTGCCCGTCAGCCAGAAGAAGGACGAGATCGCCGAGGCGATACGCGACCACCAGGTCGTGATCGTCGCGGGCGAGACCGGCTCCGGCAAGACCACGCAGATCCCCAAGATCTGCATGGAGCTGGGCCGCGGCGTCCGGGGCATGATCGGGCACACCCAGCCCCGCCGGATCGCCGCCCGCACGGTCGCGGAGCGCATCGCCGAGGAGCTGAAGTCCGAGATCGGCCGGACGGTCGGCTGGAAGGTCCGGTTCACCGACCAGGTGGACCAGGACGCGACCTTCGTGAAGCTGATGACCGACGGCATCCTGCTCGCCGAGATCCAGACGGACCGCGAGCTGCGCGCGTACGACACGATCATCATCGACGAGGCCCACGAGCGGTCGCTGAACATCGACTTCCTGCTCGGCTACCTCGCCACGCTGCTGCCCAAGCGCCCCGACCTCAAGGTGATCATCACCTCCGCGACCATCGACCCGCAGCGGTTCTCCCGGCACTTCGGGGACGCGCCGATCGTCGAGGTCAGCGGGCGGACGTACCCGGTCGAGGTCCGCTACCGGCCCCTGCTCGAAGAAGAGGGGGACGACAGCGACCGCGACCAGATCACCGCGATCTGCGAGGCCGTGGACGAGCTCCAGTCCGAGGGGCCGGGCGACATCCTGGTCTTCCTGTCCGGCGAGCGCGAGATCCGTGACACGGCGGACGCCCTCAACAAGCGGAGTCTGCGCTTCACGGAGGTGCTGCCGCTCTACGCGCGCCTCTCGCACGCCGAGCAGCACCGCGTCTTCCAGCAGCACACCGGCAGGAGGATCGTCCTCGCGACCAACGTCGCCGAGACCTCCCTCACCGTCCCGGGCATCAAGTACGTGATCGACCCGGGCACCGCCCGGATCTCCCGCTACAGCCATCGCACCAAGGTGCAGCGCCTGCCCATCGAACGGATCTCGCAGGCCAGCGCCAACCAGCGCAAGGGCCGCTGCGGCCGCACCAGTGACGGCATCTGCATCCGGCTCTACTCCGAGGACGACTTCGACGCCCGTCCCGAGTTCACGGACGCCGAGATCCTGCGCACCAACCTGGCCTCCGTCATCCTCCAGATGACCGCGGCCGGCCTCGGCGAGATCGAGAAGTTCCCCTTCATCGACCCGCCGGACCACCGCAACATCCGCGACGGCGTGCAGCTGCTCCAGGAGCTCGGCGCGCTGGATCCCTCCGAGAAGGATCCGAAGAAGCGGCTCACGCCGATGGGCCGCCAGCTCT
Organism: Streptomyces sp. NPDC056224; assembly: GCF_042267665.1. Classification (NCBI taxonomy): domain Bacteria; kingdom Bacillati; phylum Actinomycetota; class Actinomycetes; order Kitasatosporales; family Streptomycetaceae; genus Streptomyces; species Streptomyces sp. NPDC056224. Next base: position 299,638 of record NZ_JBHJTK010000005.1, on the reverse strand, counting down.
CCCAGCTCCCGGTGGACCCGCGCCTGGCCCGCATGGTCGTCGAGGCCGACAAGAACAACTGCGTGCGCGAGGTCATGGTCATCGCGGCGGCCCTGTCCATCCAGGACCCGCGCGAGCGCCCCTCGGACAAGCAGACGCAGGCCGACCAGAACCACGCCCGGTTCAAGGACGAGACCAGCGACTTCCTGTCGTTCCTGAACATGTGGCGCTACGTGCGCGAGCAGCAGAAGGAGCGCGGCTCGTCCTCCTTCCGCCGGATGTGCAAGCAGGAGTACCTGAACTTCCTGCGGATCCGGGAGTGGCAGGACATCTACTCGCAGCTGCGTACGGTCGCCAAGACCATGGGCATCCACGTGAACGAGGCCGACGCCCCCGAGCAGCACGTCCACATCTCCCTGCTGGCGGGTCTGCTCTCGCACATCGGCCTGAAGGACACCGAGAAGAACGAGTACCTCGGCGCCCGCAGCGCCAAGTTCGCCATCTTCCCGGGCTCGTCGCTCTTCAAGAAGCAGCCGAAGTTCGTGATGTCCGCCGAGCTGGTGGAGACCTCGCGGCTGTGGGCGAGGGTCAACGCCAAGGTGGAGCCCGAGTGGGTGGAGCCCCTCGCGCAGCACCTGATCAAGCGCACGTACAGCGAGCCGCACTGGGAGAAGGACCAGGCGGCCGTGATGGCGTACGAGAAGGTCACGCTGTACGGCGTGCCGATCGTGGCCCAGCGGAAGATCAACTACGGCCGGATCGACGCCGAGGTCTCGCGCGAGCTGTTCATCCGCAACGCGCTGGTCGAGGGCGACTGGCGGACCCACCACAAGTTCTACGCCGACAACCGCAAGCTCCTCACCGAGGTGGAGGAGCTGGAGAACCGGGCGCGGCGCCGCGACATCGTCGTGGACGACGAGACCCTCTTCGACTTCTACGACCAGAGGATCCCCGAGCACGTGGTGTCGGGGGCGCACTTCGACTCGTGGTGGAAGCACAAGAAGCGGGACGAGCCGGAACTGCTCGACTTCGAGCGGGAGATGCTCCTCACCGAGAAGGCCGCCGGGGTCACCAAGGCCGACTATCCGGACTCCTGGCGGCAGGGGCAGCTGAAGTTCCGGGTGACCTACCAGTTCGAGCCGGGCGCGGACGCCGACGGCGTGACCGTGCACATCCCGCTCCAGGTGCTCAACCAGGTCACCGACGAGGGCTTCGACTGGCAGATCCCGGGTCTGCGCGAGGAGGTCGTCACCGAGCTGATCCGCTCGCTGCCGAAGCCGATCCGCCGGCACTACGTGCCCGCGCCGAACTTCGCGACCCGCTTCCTGGACACGGCGGTTCCCCTGCAGGAGCCGCTGCCCGTGACGCTGGCGCGCGAGCTCCAGCGGATGGTCGGGGTCCCGGTGTCCGCCGAGGACTTCGACCTCACCCGGATCCCGGACCATCTGAAGATCACCTTCCGGATCGTCGACGAGCGTCGCAGGAACCTCGCCGAGGACAAGGACCTGGAGGCACTGCGGCTGCGTCTGAAGCCCAAGGCCCGCCAGGCCCTGTCCAAGGCCGCCGCGGCCACGGCCGAGCGGGCGGGCGGGGAGTCGGTGGAGCGCACCGGGCTCACCGGCTGGACGATCGGCACGCTGACCAAGGTCTTCGAGACCCGTCGGGCGGGCCAGCCGGTGAAGGCGTACCCGGCGCTGGTGGACGAGGGCACGAGCGTGTCGGTACGGCTCTTCGACACCGAGGCCGAGCAGCAGCAGGCGATGTGGCTGGGGACGCGCAGGCTCATCCTGCTGAACATCCCCGTGAATCCGGCGAAGTTCGCCTCGGACCACCTGACCAACCAGCAGAAGCTCGCCCTCTCCAGGAACCCGCACGGCTCCATCCAGGCGCTGTTCGACGACTGCGCCACCGCGGCGACCGACAAGCTGATCGCGGACCACGGTGGCCCCGCGTGGGACGAGGCGGGCTTCCGCAAGCTCTACGAGGCCGTCCGCGCCGACCTCGTGGACACGACGGTGCGTACGGTCGGCCAGGTGCAGCAGGTACTGGCCGCCTGGCAGGCCTGTGAGCGCCGGCTGAAGGCCACCGGCAGCCTCGCGCTGGTGGCGAACCTGCAGGACGTCAAGACGCAGCTGGCGGCCCTCATGCCGGCCGGCTTCGTGACGCTCACCGGGCTGCGCCGGCTGCCGGACCTCATGCGCTACCTGGTGGCGGTGGACCGGCGGCTCCAGCAGATGCCCACGGGCGTCCAGCGCGACACCACGCGCATGGAGAAGGTCCACGAGATGCAGGACGAGTACGCCTGGCTGCTGGAGCAGTTGCCGAAGGGGCGGCCGGTGCCCACGGCGGTCACCGACATCCGCTGGATGATCGAGGAACTGCGGGTCAGCTACTTCGCGCACGCGCTCGGGACGGCGTATCCGGTCTCCGACAAGCGGATCGTGAAGGCCGTGGATGCGGCGGCCCCGTGATCCGGTTCGACTGCACCCCCTGAGCTGCGGTACAGTCTGATTCGCAGCCGCCCAGCGGCCGCAAATCGAGGACCTGTGGAGCAGTTGGTTAGCTCGCCACCCTGTCAAGGTGGAGGTCGCGGGTTCAAGTCCCGTCAGGTTCGCAGAAACGTCAGGGCCCGTATCCCCCAGGGGATGCGGGCCCTGACGCGTTGGCGGCAAAACTTCCGGCCGGCCTCGGCGCCTTCGGCGTTCTCGGCACCTTCGGCACCCCCGGCGGTCCCGAGGTCCTGCGCGGCCCGCACGGCCCCGGACACGTCCGCCCCCGCTCCGCGACCTCCCGCGCCCCGCCCGGCGGCCACAGCGGCTCGTGGCGGCCCCGCCGGGGCGCACGCAGCGGCCGGCTGCCGCCCGTCGCACCGCCCCGCCGTCGCACCGGTCCGCCCTGCACCGCCCTGAGGTCGAGATTCCCCCGTTCGCATGATGCGCCGCAGGAGGCGCGCCTCCTTACGGGGAACACGGCCGGTAATACAAGAGTGATCATCTGTGACGGGAGTCACCGCACGGGTTTTTGGGACATGTGCTTTTATCGCACCCATACACCCGCTCAATTTAATATGTGCAATGGCACCTACCCGAAGGCTCCGCCGCGTCCACTCGACACCGCCTTGACCTGGGCATAAAAAAGATCGCGCTGGACCCGGCGGAGTCCAGCGCGATCGACGACTGAGGTCCTGTTGGGGCAGGTCCGGCCGTATGAAGCTATGTGGGTTTCATCGGATTGGGGGACCCGATATAGACCCGTTAAAGCGGGGTGTTTGCGCGACCTCAGGCCTCGCTGCGCTGCTGCGGAATTCCCGCGAGCAGGGCGCGAACCTCAGCCTCGCGGTAACGGCGGTGTCCACCCAGGGTGCGGATGGACGTGAGCTTGCCAGCCTTGGCCCAGCGAGTGACCGTCTTCGGGTCCACGCGGAACATCGTGGCAACCTCAGCCGGGGTCAGCAGCGGCTCGGCATCAGGGGTGCGAGCGGTCATGAGCGGCCTCCTCGGGAGAACCGAACCATCTCGGTTCTTTCCTCTAAATTCTGCACCTTGGCCCGCGTTGCCCGAAATGGACACACGCGGGCCGAGTCGGTTATAGGACGAACGGCTTGTCCTCGGCACTACAACTACACCATCCGTCCAGCCCTAAGGGCCAAACCGACGGAATTGCCCTCCGAGGTGTTCATCAGCGGCGGAAGCCGATGGACCGTCCCATAACGGACAGTCACCCCACTGTGACGATCAGTCACAGAGTGATCAGGAAGCGATCAGGAGCCGTCAGACCCCCCGTAGAGCGCAATGCCGAGCATTCCGCCCTTAGTTGGGCGGAAGGAACCCTCCCCGGACTCCTTGTCCTATTTTGGCACGAGGGTAGGGGAAGGGCGCAAGGGTGTGGTTAGTGCGGTCCGTCACGCTTGGGCCAATGGCCCGTATCGGGACGTAGGTCCTGGAGCTTAGTCCTGAATGCCATGATCAAGGCCCTGATCAGCCATTTATGACCGTTCGGACGATACGCGGTGGTCCGTACGGGTGCCGCGAGACCTGCCGGGGCCGGTTTCGGCCCCCGGGAACTAATTCGCGAACAGTCTCTCCCGGACCGCCCTCCACCGGTCCGCCAGCTCCCCGTAAGCCTCGGCCGCCCCCTCCTCGTCCCCCGCCCGCAAGGCCGCGATCCCCGCCGCCAGCTCACCCGCCGACCGGTCCGCCGCGAGCCGGTCCGCCGGCAGCGCGTGCAGCAGCCCGCCATAGTCCAGTTCGACCATCGACCGCGGGTGGAACTCCTCCAGCCAGCTCCCGACCTCGACCAGGCCGTCGGCGAGCGCCCCGTACCCCTCCGCCTCGCGCAGGGTCCGCAGGGCCCGCGCGAGACGTCGCCGCGCCTGCACCATCGGCGTCCGGTAGCGCAGCCGCTCACCCGCCACGTACTCCCGCTCCTCGTCGGCCACCAGCACGAACCAGCGCAGGGGCACCTGCCACACGCCCGTACGGATCCAGGGGCGCGCGTCCGGGTTCCGCTCGCGCCAGCGCTCGTACTCCTCGGCCGCCCGCCTGCGCATGAGCGGGGGGAGCGCCGCGTCCAGCACCGTGGGCGGGAACCACTCGACCAGCTCCTGGAGCGCCAGCCAGCCACGGAGCCGGGTGCGCCACGGGCAGACGAGCAGCACCCCGTCGACCTCCGCCGTGAAGGCGTCCGCGCTCTCCTGCGCCGGCACCCCCACCCGGGGCACCCGGACCAAGTCCGTGAGCGATCTGCGCAGTTCGTCCTGGGCGGTCGGGGCCGTCCCGCGCCGGGCGTAGTCGGCCCAGTGCGTGCGCTCCTCCTCGGGAAAGGCCGCCAGGGGCTCGTAGACACGCAGGTAGGAGGCGTACGGGACGGTCGGCGCCGAGCGCGCGGAGGGCAGCAGGGGATCCGGGGTTTCGCTCACGCCCTCCTCTTCCCCCGCGCCGCCCGGACGTACTCCGGGGGGCCGTCGCAGCACGGGAGGATTCCGATCCTCGGACAGGACGACTACGCGCGCCCCGGAGGTCTTACGCTGCTCCCAGCACGCCCTCCCCCCACCCGCAGGGCGGGCGTCATTCCGCCGCATCTCTTCCATGGGAGTCACCACCGTGACCGAAATGACCGACGGCGTCCTGCACACCCTGTTCCGCACGGAACAGGGCGGCCACGAGCAAGTCGTGCTGTGCCAGGACCGAGCCACCGGCCTGAAAGCCGTCATCGCGATCCACTCCACCGCCCTGGGCCCCGCCCTCGGCGGTACGCGGTTCCACGCGTACGCCTCCGACGAGGAGGCCGTCCTCGACGCGCTGAACCTCTCGCGCGGCATGTCGTACAAGAACGCCCTCGCCGGTCTCGACCTCGGCGGCGGCAAGGCCGTGATCATCGGTGACCCGGACGTCCTCAAGAGCGAGGAACTGCTGCTGGCCTACGGCCGGTTCGTGGAGTCCCTCGGCGGCCGCTACGTGACCGCCTGCGACGTCGGCACCTACGTCGCCGACATGGACGTCGTGGCCCGCGAGACCCGCTGGGCGACCGGCCGCTCCCCCGAGAACGGCGGCGCGGGCGACTCCTCGGTGCTCACCGCCTTCGGTGTCTTCCAGGGCATGCGCGCCAGCGCGCAGCACCTGTGGGGCGACCCGACCCTGCGCGGTCGCAAGGTCGGCGTGGCCGGCGTCGGCAAGGTCGGCCACTACCTGGTCGAGCACCTGCTGGAGGACGGCGCCGAGGTCGTGATCACGGACGTGCGCGAGGAATCCGTGCGCCGGATCCTCGACAAGCACCCGGGCAAGGTCACCGCGGTCGCCGACACGGACGCACTGATCCGCGTCGAGGGCCTGGACATCTACGCCCCCTGCGCGCTGGGCGGCGCCCTGAACGACGACTCGGTCCCGGCCCTGACCGCCAAGATCGTCTGCGGCGCGGCGAACAACCAGCTCGCCCACCCCGGCATCGAGAAGGACCTCTCGGACCGCGGGATCCTCTACGCCCCGGACTACGTGGTCAACGCGGGCGGCGTGATCCAGGTCGCCGACGAGCTGGTCGGTTTCGACTTCGACCGCTGCAAGGCCAAGGCCACGAAGATCTTCGACACCACTCTGGAGATCTTTGCTCGCGCGAAGGCGGATGGCATTCCGCCGGCCGCCGCGGCCGACCGGATCGCCGAGCAGCGGATGGCGGACGCCCGCGCCGCGCGCGCCGTCTAGGCATCCGCCGGGGCTCCCGGAAGCGCCCGCCGGGGTGCGGCGAGACGGAACTCACTGCACTTCGGCGGGTCGCGGGCCAGGAAAGCGTTAAAATCGCGGTGACCAGCGAGGACGGGGCGCCTTGTTGGTTCTGCACCGGGGCGCGTCATGCGGGCGGCGTACCGTATGGCCGCGGAAGCAGGTACCGTTAAACCCCTACGGACGGTCTCTCCACGGAGAGCCCGCTCCGAACCATGAACGCGTGTCAGACTCTGGGGCCGTCGAGCCCCGTCACCGAGGGGGTCGAGCCATGGGGCGCGGCCGGGCCAAGGCCAAGCAGACAAAGGTCGCCCGCCAGCTGAAGTACAACAGCGGCGGGACTGACCTCTCGCGTCTGGCCAATGAGCTGGGCGCATCGCCGACGGATCCGCTGCCTGTCAGCGAGCCGGTCGAAGTCGATGACGATCTGGACGACGACGACCCGTACGCCAAGTACGCGGATCTGTACAACAGCGATGACGACGACGAGGACGAGGAGTCCGGTCCGTCGGCACAGCGTCGCGGCGCTTGACGCCCTGAGGCGTCTGCACGACAGGTCAAAAGACTGAAACCCGGCCCGGGGCATCGCCCCGGGCCGGGTTTCAGTGCTGCTCAGCTCGCGTAGGAACCGGTGAGGGTCGCACCCTCGGTACGGTCGCCGCGGTCCAGGATCTCTCCCGCGACCCAGGCGTCCACACCCCGGTCGGCGAGCGCGGTCAGGGCCACGTCCACCGACTCCTGCGGGACCACGGCCATCATGCCGACGCCCATGTTCAGGGTCTTCTCCAGCTCCAGCTGCTCCACCTGCCCGGCCTTGCCGACCAGGTCGAAAATCGCGCCCGGCGTCCAGGTCGAACGGTCGACCGTGGCGTGCAGGTGGTCCGGAATGACCCGGGCCAGGTTCGCCGCGAGGCCGCCGCCGGTGATGTGCGAGTACGCGTGCACCTCGGCCGTACGGGTGAGTGCCATGCAGTCCAGCGAGTAGATCTTGGTGGGCTCCAGGAGCTCCTCGCCCAGGGTGCGGCCGAGCTCCGCGATCTCCTGCTCCAGGGCCATCCCGGCCCGGTCGAAGAGGACGTGCCGGACCAGCGAGTACCCGTTCGAGTGAAGGCCGGACGAAGCCATCGCGATGACGGCGTCACCCGTACGGATGCGATCCGCGCCGAGCAGCCGGTCGTACTCGACGACACCGGTGCCGGCGCCCGCCACGTCGAAGTCGTCCGGGCCCAGCAGGCCCGGGTGCTCGGCGGTCTCGCCGCCCACCAGAGCGCAGCCGGCGAGGACACAGCCCTCGGCGATGCCCTTGACGATGGCGGCGACACGCTCGGGGTGAACCTTGCCGACGCAGATGTAGTCGGTCATGAAGAGCGGCTCGGCGCCGCAGACGACGATGTCGTCCATGACCATGGCGACCAGGTCGTGGCCGATGGTGTCGTACACGCCCAGCTGGCGGGCGATGTCCACCTTGGTGCCGACCCCGTCGGTGGCGGAGGCGAGCAGCGGGCGCTCGTAGCGCTTGAGGGCGGAGGCGTCGAAGAGGCCGGCGAAGCCGCCGAGGCCGCCGAGGACCTCGGGGCGCTGCGTCTTCTTCACCCACTCCTTCATCAGCTCGACGGCGCGGTCTCCCGCTTCGATGTCCACGCCTGCGGCTGCGTAGCTGGCACCGGTGGTCTTCTCTGTCATGACAGGAGAGAGCTTTCGTGTCGTTACTGCGGGTGGTGCTGGGCCCCCCGGAGAAGCCTCGAAGAGAGGGCCCAGCGCAGGTTGAGCCGGCGAACGAACGCGCCTACGGGCGGCGGAGCGCGTCGGCGGCGTCCGTGCCGCCGGCCAGCTCGGTCTCCAGCAGCTGCTTGCCCAGGAGCTGCGGGTCGGGCAGCTCCATGGGGTACTCGCCGTCGAAGCAGGCACGGCAGAGGTTGGGCTTCTGGATGGTGGTCGCCTCGATCATCGCGTCGAGCGAGATGTACGAGAGCGAGTCCGCGCCGAGCGACGTGGCGATCTCGTCGACCGTCATGCCGTTGGCGATGAGCTCCGCCCGGGTGGCGAAGTCGATGCCGAAGAAGCACGGCCACTTCACCGGCGGCGAGGAGATCCGGATGTGGACCTCGGCCGCGCCGGCCTCGCGGAGCATCTTGACCAGGGCGCGCTGGGTGTTGCCGCGGACGATCGAGTCGTCGACGACCACCAGGCGCTTGCCCCGGATGACTTCCTTGAGGGGATTGAGCTTCAGGCGGATGCCGAGCTGGCGGATCGTCTGCGAGGGCTGGATGAAGGTCCGGCCGACGTAGGCGTTCTTGACCAGGCCGGAGCCGTACGGAATTCCGCTGGCCTCGGCGTATCCGACGGCGGCGGGCGTGCCGGACTCCGGCGTCGCTATCACCAGATCGGCGTCGACCGGGGCTTCCTTGGCCAGGCGCCGGCCCATCTCGACACGCGAGAGATAGACGTTCCGGCCGGCGATGTCGGTGTCCGGGCGCGCCAGGTAGACGTACTCGAAGACACAGCCCTTGGGCTTCGCTTCCGCGAATCGGGAGGTCCGCAGACCGTTCTCGTCGATCGCGATGAGCTCACCCGGCTCGACCTCGCGGACGAAGCTGGCGCCGCAGATGTCGAGGGCGGCGGTCTCACTCGCGACCACCCAGCCGCGCTCCAGGCGGCCGAGGACCAGCGGGCGGATGCCCTGCGGGTCACGGGCGGTGTAGAGGGTCCCCTCGTCCATGAAGACCAGCGAGAAGGCACCCTTGACCTGCGGGAGGACCTTGGCGGCCGACTCCTCGATGGTCAGGGGCCTGCCCTCGTCGTCGGTCTGGCCGGCGAGCAGGGCGGTGACCAGGTCGGTGTCGTTGGTGGCGGCCACCTGGGTGGCGCGGCCGTCCTGACGGGGGAGGTCGGCGACCATTTCGGCGAGCTCGGCGGTGTTCACCAGGTTGCCGTTGTGACCCAGGGCAATGGAGCCGTGGGCGGTCGCACGGAAAGTGGGCTGAGCGTTCTCCCAGACGGAGGCTCCGGTGGTCGAGTAGCGGGCGTGACCGACCGCGATATGACCCTGGAGCGAGCCGAGAGAGGTTTCGTCGAAGACTTGGGATACGAGGCCCATGTCTTTGAAGACGAGGATCTGGGAACCGTTGCTCACAGCGATTCCCGCGGACTCTTGTCCGCGGTGCTGCAGTGCATACAGTCCGAAGTAGGTGAGCTTGGCGACCTCTTCACCCGGAGCCCAGACACCGAAGACGCCGCAAGCGTCCTGGGGGCCTTTCTCTCCGGGGAGCAGGTCGTGGTTGAGTCGTCCATCACCACGAGGCACGCTCCCGAGTGTAGGCGAGATCGACCACTGGTCCGAATTGGGGACGGCCGGGAAATGTCACAGCACAGAGGGTGACGGGATGCCCTCGTCTCGGTATTCGGATGCCCTTGTCGATTGCTACAAGAGCATGCGCACACATTCTCGCCCCGCGCAGCCCCTCGGTGACCGTTCCGTCACCCTCCTCGGGCGCCGCCACGCAGGCACCTGGCCCGTGCCGTGAGCGTCATCCGTCGCCGCCGCGCGCAGCCACAACTCCTCCTCGCCCTTCCTCATTTCGGCTCCGACCGGCCCCGCCCTGCCGCGCCGCGCGCCATCCCGCGCCCCGCCGGGAGCCGCCGGCAGCCGACGGGCGGGCCGCGGCTTGAAATACTTGTGTCTTCGTACGAGAGGGAGCTGCCCCGGCGTGCCCCCGACGTGCCCTCGGCGGCGCCGTCGCAGTGACCGCCGCCGCTGCGGCGGGGCCGGGAGCGGGCCCGGCGGCGGCTGCCGAGACCGCCGGGGACGGGCGCGCAGGATCCGGCGAACGCGCCTTCCGGACGGCGCACGGGCGGCGTGCGCGCCGTGGCGGAACCGGCCCGGCCGGCGGAGCCGCGGGCGGCCCGGAAGTCGGTGAACGCGCGACTCCTCCCCCGCCGGCCCCCCTGCCGGGCCGGGCTTCCTGGGCGTAGGGGACCTGTCGCCGCTGCCCGACGAGGTGCGGGCCGAGTCGGCGCGCACGGGTGACGTCACTCGGCGGCTGAGGCCCCCGCGGCGGTCAGGCCCTTGCCGTCGGCGGCGGTGAGCGTCAGGATCCGGTCCTGGATCTTCCAGGTGAGCGGACCGCTGCCGAACAGCTCCGTCAGCGCCCGCTCGACCTCGCCCGCCGGGCCCTCGCAGGCCATGCGGGTGGTGGTGAGCGGACCGAAGGTGACCGTGGGCCCGGCGACGGTGGCCTTGGCGCTGAACCGGTTGCAGCCGAGACTGCCGCTCGCCGAGCCGTCGGTCGCGATCGTGAACCGTGCCGCGCCGGCGGCCTCGGCGGGCACGGAGGACGCGGTCCCGCCACCGGTCAGGGAGTCGACGGACCACTCGGTCGCGGTGAGCGGCGCGTCCGCGGCCGGGGGCTTCGACGTCATGGCGATGGTGCTCCCGTCGGCGGTCTTCAGGGTGAGCCGGTCGGGGCCCCGGTCGATGGTCAGCCGACCCGTGAACAGCCTGGCGAACTCCGTCTCGAAGGCCTGGTCCGCGCAGGCCATGGCGGTCGTCGCGCCGGGGGTGACGGTCAGGGCGGAGGTTCCTTCGAGGACCACCGCCGCCGTGAACCCGTTGCAGCCGTAGTTGCCCTTGGCCTCGTCCCGCCCGATGTCGAGACGGGCGGCGTCCGGCGCGTGCAGGGTGCGGCCGCCGGTGGTCAGGGACTCCACGGCCCAGGAGCCGACGGGCTCGGGGAGCCTGCGGGCGCCGCCGTCCCCGGACTGGCCGCACGCGGCGAGCGCGAGGACGAGCGCCAGGCCGGCCGGAAGGTTCCGAAGAGTACGCATGTTCCTGGGACGGAGACGGCCCCCGGCCGGTTCCGCTCAGCTCATCAGCGGGAGCAGCGCCGCCAGGTCGGCCCGCTCGCCGCTGGCGCTGACCTGCGCCGCGTCGAGGGCCTCGGCCCATCCGGTACGGCCCGTGGCGAGCCGCATCCAGGTCAGCGGGTCCGTCTCCACGACGTTGGGCGGGGTGCCGCGGGTGTGCCGGGGGCCCTCGACGCACTGGACCACGGCGAAGGGCGGGATCCGTACCTCGACCGCGCCACCGGGCGCCTTGAGGGCGAGGGCGTCGGCGAGCAGCCGGGTGCAGGCGGCCAGGACCTGCCGCTCGACGGGGATGTCCAGTCCGGCGGCCCGGTTCAGGTCGTCGGTGTGGACCGCCAGCTCCACGGTCCGCGTGACCAGGAAGTCGGCCAGGGTCATGTCGCCGATCCACAGGGTCAGCACCCGGTCGCCGCCCGGGTTCGCCGCCAGCGCCTCGGCCAGCCGGGCGGCCGCCCGGTCGAACAGCTCGGGCAGCGGGGCCCCGTCCACGGTTTCCCTGGCCGCCTCGGAGATCTTCCCGGCGAGCGACGCGGTGGCGAACGGCCACTCCACGGCCGAGATCTCGGCGACGCCGGCGGGCGGCCGGGCGAGGCCGCTCGCGAGCGAGTCCGCGATCCACGCGATGTGCCCGGCGAGGTCGGCGACGCTCCAGTCCCCGAGCCCGCTGGGCCGCGCCAGCTGCTCGGGCGTCAACTCGTGTACGGCGTCGGCGACATGTGCGAACTGCGCGGTGACGGCCGCGCGGATCTTCGCGGGGTCGTACCTACGCTGCTTCTTCTTCCCGGGCGGCATGCGGCGACCCTATCCGGGCGGCGTCGGCTCGGTGCGTCCACGCCGCGCGGCGGCGTGGGCACCGGGAGACCGCGGGAACCCGCCGCGGGCAACGCCGAGGCCCCGCCCACGGCGTGGACGGGGCCTCGTACGCGAAAGGCGGGATCAGGCGAGCAGCGCCGGGATCGTCGCCTCGTGAGCGGTACGCAGTTCCGCGAGCGGAATCGTGAACTCGCCCTGGACCTCGATCTCCTCGCCGTCCACCACGCCGATGCGGGTGGCGGGCAGGCCCCGCGCGCCGCACATGTCGGTGAAGCGGAGCTCCTCGCTGCGCGGGACGGACACGATGGCGCGGCCCGCGGACTCGGAGAACAGGAAGGTGAACGCGTCCAGACCCTCGGGCACCACGATCCGCGCACCGTTGCCGCCGCGCAGGCAGGACTCGGTGAGCGCCTGGATCACGCCGCCGTCGGACAGGTCGTGCGCGGCGTCGATCATGCCGTCGCGCGAGGCGGAGATCAGGATCTCGCCGAGCAGCTTCTCGCGGCCCAGGTCCACCTTGGGCGGCATGCCGCCGAGGTGGTCGTGGACGACCTGGGACCAGGCCGAGCCGCCGAACTCCTCGGCCGTGTCGCCCAGCAGGTACAGCAGCTGGCCGGTCTCGGCGAACGCCATCGGCGTACGGCGGTTGACGTCGTCGATCACACCGAGGACCGCCACGACCGGGGTCGGGTGGATGGCGGTGTCGCCCGTCTGGTTGTAGAGCGAGACGTTGCCACCGGTCACCGGGGTGCCCAGCTCCAGGCAGCCGTCCGCCAGACCGCGCGTGGCCTCGGCGAACTGCCACATGACGTCCGGGTCCTCGGGGGAGCCGAAGTTGAGGCAGTCGGAGATGGCCAGCGGCTTGGCGCCGGTCGCGGCGACGTTGCGGTAGGCCTCGGCCAGCGCCAGCTGCGCGCCCGTGTACGGGTCGAGCTTGGCGAAGCGGCCGTTGCCGTCGGTGGCCATGGCGACGCCGAGGTTGGACTCCTCGTCGATGCGGACCATGCCCGCGTCCTCGGGCTGCGACAGGACGGTGTTGCCCTGCACGAAGCGGTCGTACTGGTCGGTGACCCAGGACTTCGAGGCCTGGTTCGGGGAGGAGACCAGCGCGAGGACCTGGGCGCGCAGCTCGGCCGGGGTCGCCGGGCGCGGCAGCTTGCCCGCGTCGTCCGCCTGGAGCGCGTCCTGCCAGGAGGGGCGCGCGTAGGGGCGGTGGTAGGTCGGGCCCTCGTGGGCGACGGTGCCCGGGGGCACGTCCACGATGAGCTCGCCGTGCCAGAAGATCTCCAGGTGGTCGCCGTCGGTCACCTCACCGATGACGGTGGCGATGACGTCCCACTTCTCGCAGATCTCCATGAAGCGGTCGACGTGCTGCGGCTCGACGATCGCGCACATGCGCTCCTGCGACTCGCTCATGAGGATTTCCTCGGGCGAGAGCGTCGCGTCGCGCAGCGGGACGGTGTCCAGCTCGACGCGCATGCCGCCGGTGCCGGCGGAGGCCAGCTCGGACGTGGCGCAGGAGAGCCCGGCGCCGCCGAGGTCCTGGATGCCCGCGACCAGCTTCTCCTTGAAGATCTCCAGGGTGCACTCGATCAGGAGCTTCTCCTGGAACGGGTCGCCGACCTGGACGGCGGGGCGCTTGGTGGGCTTGGTGTCGTCGAAGGTCTCGGACGCGAGGACCGAGACGCCGCCGATGCCGTCGCCGCCCGTGCGGGCGCCGTAGAGGATGACCTTGTTGCCGGGGCCGGACGCCTTGGCGAGGTGGATGTCCTCGTGCTTCATCACGCCGATGCAGCCGGCGTTGACGAGCGGGTTGCCCTGGTAACAGGCGTCGAAGACGACCTCGCCGCCGATGTTCGGCAGGCCGAGGCAGTTGCCGTACCCGCCGATGCCCGCGACCACGCCCGGCAGGACGCGCTTGGTGTCGGGGTGGTCGGCGGCGCCGAAGCGCAGCGGGTCCACGACGGCGACCGGGCGGGCGCCCATGGCCAGGATGTCGCGGACGATGCCGCCGATGCCGGTGGCCGCACCCTGGTAGGGCTCGATGTATGAGGGGTGGTTGTGCGACTCGACCTTGAAGGTGACCGCGTAACCCTGGCCGACGTCGACGACGCCGGCGTTCTCGCCGATACCGACGAGCATGGCGTCGTTCTGCGGGACCTTCTCGCCGAACTGCTTCAGGTGGACCTTGCTGCTCTTGTACGAGCAGTGCTCGGACCACATGACCGAGTACATGGCGAGCTCGGCGCCCGTGGGGCGGCGGCCGAGGATCTCCCGGATGCGCGCGTACTCGTCCTCCTTGAGGCCGAGCTCCTTCCAGGGCTGCGCGGCGTCCGGGGTGTCCGTGGCGTGCTTGACGGTGTCCAGGCTCATGCGTTGACCAGCTTCTTCAGTACCGACGTGAAGAACGGGAGGCCGTCGGTGCGGCCCGTCCCGATCAGCGGCTCGACCGCGTGCTCGGGGTGGGGCATGAGGCCGACGACGTTGCCAGCGGCGTTGGTGATGCCGGCGATGTCGCGCAGCGAACCGTTCGGGTTCACGTCGAGGTACCGGAAGGCCACACGGCCTTCGGCCTCGAGTTCGTCGAGCGTGTGCTCGTCGGCGACGTAGCGGCCGTCCATGTTCTTGAGCGGGACGGAGATCTCCTGGCCGGCGGTGTAGTCGCCGGTCCACGCGGTCTCCGCGTTCTCCACCCGCAGCTTCTGGTCGCGGCAAATGAAGTGCAGGTGGTTGTTGCGGAGCATCGCCCCCGGCAGCAGGTGGGCCTCGGTGAGGATCTGGAAGCCGTTGCAGATGCCGAGGACGGGCATGCCCGCCTTGGCCTGCTCGATGATGGTCTCCATCACCGGCGAGAAGCGGGAGATGGCCCCGGCGCGCAGGTAGTCCCCGTAGGAGAAGCCGCCCGCGAGGACGACCGCGTCGACCTGGTGCAGGTCCTTGTCGCGGTGCCAGAGCGAAACCGGCTCGGCCCCGGCGAGGCGGACGGCGCGCAGCGAGTCACGGTCGTCGAGCGTTCCGGGGAACGTGACGACACCGATGCGAGTGGTCACCGTCAGGCCTCGACCTTCACGGTGAAGTCTTCGATGACGGTGTTGGCGAGGAACGTTTCGGCCATCTTGTGGATGCGGTCGAGGGCGGCCTCGTCGACCGGTCCCTCCACTTCCAGTTCGAAGCGCTTCCCCTGACGGACGTCGGCGATCCCGTCGAAGCCCAGGCGCGGCAGTGCACGCTGCACCGCCTGGCCCTGGGGGTCGAGGATCTCCGGCTTGAGCATGACGTCGACTACGACGCGTGCCATCGGGCACTCCCGTGTGTGGTTGGTGCGAAGGCGGTTCCCTCAGCGTACCCGGCCGAAATTTCTACGCGGGTAGATATCCTCCGGACGTGATCACCGGCCGGTTTGGCTTCACCAACGCTTCGCAAAATCACCAGGAAAAACACGCGTCCGGGATTGCGGCGGGACACGCGGAGAGAATTAACTGGGCTTCGCAATGCAATGGGAATCGGGGTACAAAGGAATCACCCCGCGAGGTGGGATTTCACCGCTTCACAACGGGGACGGAAAGATGCATTGCTCCGAAACATCCACACAGGCGACATCGCCCCACGCCAGCAGGTGGCGGCGTCGCACGAAGGGACCGATATCCGTGGCGCAGCGCGTAGTAGTCACGCTCTCCGACGACATCGATGGCGGAGAAGCGACGGAAACGGTCGTGTTCGCTCTGGACGGTAAGTCGTACGAGATCGACCTCAATGCGGCCAACGCAATGAAACTGCGGAAGGGGCTGGAGCCCTTCGTGGCCGCCGGCCGCCGCCAGTCGCGTTCGGGGAAGGCCTTCAAGCACACGTCCATCGCACCGGACCCGGCGGTCGTCCGGGCCTGGGCCCGGTCCAACCAGTACGAGGTCCCGCCCCGCGGCCGCATCCCCAAGAAGATCTACGAGGCCTACAACGCGGCTCACTGAGGGCCGATTTGCCATCCACCCCCCTGCGTCGGCTAATGTGTGGATCACGCCGAGGGGCGAGGCCGCAGGTCAGAACCCCGAAGGTCGTGCGGGTGTAGTTCAGTAGTAGAACGTCCCCCTTCCAGGGGGAAGGCGCAGTGTGCGATCCCTGTCACCCGCTCTGCATCGGTTTACCGACCACCACCGTGGATCAGGTAGAGTGATGCACGCATTGCCGAGGCAGTGCACGCAGTACATGCGGACGTAGCTCAGTTGGTAGAGCACCACCTTGCCAAGGTGGATGTCGCGCGTTCGAGTCGCGTCGTCCGCTCCACAGGAGAAGGCCCCGGTCATTACGACCGGGGCCTTCTTCGTGTTCCTCCTGGTGCTCCCTCGCCTTTGCCGCTCCGGACCTTCCCTGACAAATGTCATCGCGGATCGTGACGGCTCGCACTGCCGGACCCGTCCGGACGACGCGAGGCTTGGGCCATGACCGAAGCCGCCGCCGACCGGCCCGCCCGGATCCGCTTCACGCTGCCCGCCGGGGTGCCCGCGGCGAGGCTCCCGCTGACGCTGCGCGCGGCGGCGTACGGGCAGTTCGTGGAGATCCGTACCGGACGGCTCCAGGTGGCGCTGACCGAGCTGCTGCGCTGGGCGAACGACTCCGGCGTGGAACTGGCGGGGCTCGACGTCCGGTCCGGCCCCCTGGAGGAGGCCTTCCGGGAGTGGCTCGCGCGCACGGGCGAGCCGGGCCCGGCCTGCCGGTGCACGGCAGGAACGTCCTCCGCACTGGCCCGGATCGTGATCACCGTGTTTGCTGATCTGCGGCGGTTCCGCCGGGAACCGCGCGGCCGGCAGAAGAAGGAAAGATCCGGGGGACGGGAAGCATGCCGAAGCTGAAGGGGTGGTGGCGCAACCGGAGCACCGCCGGGAAGGTCGAGCTGTACACGCGCTGGTCGTTCCACTTCTTCGTGGTCATGGAGCTCCTGGGGGTCGGGCTGGCGCCGCTGGCCGGCGCCGTCGGGAACACCCCGCCGCTGGTGCCGGTCTCGCTCGGCCTGATGGCGTGCGCCCACGCGGTGCTGTGCGGAGTGCACTCCTCCAGGGCCCTGCACTGGGTGGTGGGCCGGCGCGAACGCCCCACCCGGCTCGCGGTGGCCACGGCCCTCGCGACGGGTGCGGCCGCGCTCGGCGTCCTCGCGCTGCGCGCCACCGGGACACTCGACCCGGCCGTGGCGCCGCCGCTGGTCTCGGGGCTCACCTGCTTCGCCACCGGATCACTGGTCCTGTCCTTGCGGTCGGTGAGACTCATGTGGTGCGTCGGTCCGGCCGTGGCCGCCGGTACGGCCGTGGCCGTGCTCGCGATGGGCCTGCCGCCGGGGGAGGCGCTGGGCTACGCGGTGGGTGCGCTGATCGGCAACCTGCTCTTCAGCGCCACCTGTGGATTCTCGGCCTGGCTGCTGAAGACGGTCTACGAACTGGACCGGTCCCGCGAGATCCAGGCGCGCCTCGCAGTCGCCGAGGAGCGGCTGCGCTTCGGCCGGGACCTGCACGACGTGATGGGCCGGAACCTGGCGGTGATCGCGCTCAAGAGCGAGCTGGCGGTCCAGCTGGCGCGGCGCGAACGGCCCGAGGCCGTGGACCAGATGATCGAGGTGCAGCGGATCGCCCAGGAGTCCCAGCGGGAGGTGCGCGACGTCGTGCGCGGCTACCGGGAGGCGGACCTCGCCGTGGAGCTGGAGGGCGCGCGGGGCGTGCTGCGGGCGGCCGGAATGGCCTGCAGGGTCGACTTCGAGGCGGCCGGGCACGAACTGCCGCCCGAGGTCCAGTCGGCGCTCGGCTGGGTGGTGCGCGAGGCGACCACGAACGTCCTGCGGCACGGGGACGCGCACAACTGCGTGATCCGGCTGACGGCGCCCCAGGAGGGGCCGGTGACCCTGGTGGTGGAGAACGACGGAGCTCCCGATACGCCCGCCGGGCCGCCCGGCTCGGGGCTGGCCGGGCTGCGGGAGCGGCTCGCGGTGGTGGACGGAACCCTGCGGGCGGGACCGGCGGCCGGCGGCCGCTTCCGGCTGTGCGCCGAGATACCCGGCGGACACGTGCAACGACTGGAGGTGCGGGCGTGAGCCCCGTACGCGTACTGCTCGCCGACGACGAGCACCTGATCCGCGGGGCGCTGGCCGCCCTGTTGGCCCTGGAGGACGACCTGCTGGTCGTGGCCCAGGCGGCCTCCGGGCCCGAGGCCCTCGCCATGGCGCGGGCGCACCGGCCGGACGTGGCGGTGCTGGACCTGCAGATGCCGGGCGCCGACGGTGTGAGTGTGGCCACATCCCTCCGGGCCGAACTCCCCGACTGCAAGACCATGATCGTGACGAGTCACGGCCGTCCCGGGCACCTGAAGCGGGCCCTGGCGGCGGGCGTGCGGGCCTTCGCGCCGAAGACCGTCTCGGCGCAGCGGCTGGCCGAGCTGATCCGGACCGTGCACGCCGGAGGGCGTTACGTGGACCCGGAGTTGGCGGCCGACGCGATCAGCGCGGGGGACTCGCCGCTGACCGCGCGGGAGGCGGAGGTACTGGAGCTCGCGGCGGACGGGGCGCCCGTCGCGGAGATCGCCGAGCGGGCCTCGCTGTCGCAGGGGACCGTACGGAACTACCTCTCCTCGGCGGCGTCGAAGCTCGGGGCCGAGAACCGGCACACGGCAGTGCGTCTCGCACGGCAGCGAGGTTGGGTATAGTAGGTCTCGCCTTACGGCGCTTGCGGACATAGCTCAGTTGGTAGAGCACCACCTTGCCAAGGTGGATGTCGCGCGTTCGAGTCGCGTTGTCCGCTCTGCAGGGAAGAAGCCCCCGGTCCTCGACCGGGGGCTTCTTCGTGTCTCAGGCCGGGGTGATCCCGGTCGTCGCCGTCCAGGTCAGACCGGTGAGCCGCTCGTAGGCCTCGACGTACTTGGCGCGGGTCTGCTCGACGACCTCCTGCGGGAGGGCCGGCGGCGGGAGTTCGCCCTTCGGGTCCCAGCCGGAGGCCGGGGAGGAAAGCCAGTTGCGGACGAACTGCTTGTCGAAGGAGGGCTGGGTACGGCCCGGCTCCCACAGGTCGGCCGGCCAGAAGCGGGAGGAGTCCGGGGTCAGCACCTCGTCGGCGGCGACCAGCGTGCCGTCCTTCGGGTCGAAGCCGAACTCGAACTTGGTGTCCGCCAGGATGATCCCCCGCTCGCGGGCGATGTCCCGGGCGCGGCCGTAGACGGCGAGGGTGGTCCGGCGCAGCAGGGCCGCCGTCTCGGCGCCCTCGGTGCGCACGACCTCCTCGTAGGAGACGTTCTCGTCGTGCTCGCCGACCTCGGCCTTGGCGGCCGGGGTGAAGATCGGCGCGGGCAGCTCGGAGCCGTCCACGAGGCCCTCGGGGAGGGCGAGCCCGCAGACGGTGCGGGTCTGCTTGTACTCGGCGAGGCCGGAGCCGGTCAGGTAGCCGCGGGCCACGCACTCGACCGGAACCATGTCGAGGTTGCGGCAGACGAGCGTGCGGCCGGCCCAGTCGGCGGGCGCGCCTTCGGGCAGGTCGGTGGAGATGACGTGGTTCGGGACGAGGTCGGCCAGCTGGTCGAACCACCAGAGCGAGAGCTGGGTGAGGACGCGGCCCTTGTCCGGGATCTCGGTGGGCAGCACCCAGTCGAAGGCGGACATCCGGTCGCTGGCGACCATGACGAGGCGGTCGTCCTCGTCGCGGTAGAGGTCGCGCACCTTGCCGGTGTGGAGGTGGACGAGGCCGGGAACCTCAACCGGCTCGGGCTTTTCGACGAATCCGGACACGGGGTCTCCCTGTGGGTCTGTACGAGCGCAAACCCATTCTCCCGTACCGGCCCGTCCGCCCCGTCCAGGGGGTGTACCTCCCCGGCGGCGGTCAGTCCCTCTTGCAGATCCGGTCGAGCAGGTTGGCGGTGGCCCGCTGGACCCGCTCGTCGACGTGGCCGGGGCGGTCGAGCGCCGGGGACCAGGCGAAGGTGCCGGACGCGAAGACCAGCGCGCCGCTGGGTGCCCGGTAGAGCGAGGTCTCCTGGTGGCGGCGGTGGTTCTCGCCGTCGAGGTACGGGGAGTGCGCGAGCAGGATCCGGTCCTGGTGCTCGGGGAGCTGGGTGCGGGGGAAGTACCGGTCGGCCTCGCCGGCGACCAGGCCGGGCAGCTCATCGTTCTCGGCGGCGCCGGTGGAGTCCCAGAGCCAGTGCGTGGCGTTGCGGACGATCAGGGGCGCGGGTTCCGGTACCCGCCCGGCGTACTGGATGCCGAGGAGCTGCTGTTCCGGGCGGTCGACCTCGCGCCACAGGCTGGGGCGGCCGGGGCCGCGGCGTTTTCGGCAGGTGAGGAGCCGGTCGTCGACCCCTGAGGCCGAGGGGCCGAGCTCGACCTGCCAGTACATGGTGTTGGCCGAGAGGAAGACGAGGGAGGTGCCGTGGTCGCGGGCACGCTCGACGGTGCGGCGCATGGGGGCGGACCAGTACTCGTCGTGGCCGGGGAAGACCAGGCCGCGGTAACGGGTCGGGTCGACACGGCCGGCGTGCAGGTCGCGGGTGTCGGCGTAGGCGAGGTCGTAGCCGTAGCGCTCGGCCCAGCGGATGAAGTCGTATGCGTGGCCCACGTGCAGGGGCAGGCCCGCGCCCGCGTAGGGGCGGTCGAAGGAGACCGTGATGGCCGCGTCCTGCTCGCCGAGCAGCCGCCCCTCCTCGTCCCAGGCGTGGTAGAGGCTGGCGCCGGTGCGGCCGTCCTCCGGGTAGAGGTTGTACGCCTGCCAGGTGATGTCGGGAAGCAGGAGCAGGAGGTCCGCCGGGTGGTCGTCGCGGACCGTGAAGGGGATGTGGGAGCGGTAGCCGTCGACGGTGGTGAGGACGGCGACGTACGCGCCGACGCTCCAGTACGACGGGACCTGGAGGCGCCAGGACAGCCACCAGTGGTGACAGGAGACGGTGCGGTCGGCGGCCAGGGGGGGCGGCTGCACGATGCCGGACAGGCGGGGACTGGTGGTGATCTTGGAGGCGCCGTCGCCGCCGTAGTGGCCGATGCGGTAGACGTCGACGGAGAACTGCTGGGGCGGATCGACGGTGATGTGGAAGTCGATGGCCTCGCCGGGGGTCACGGCTCCGGTGGAGGAGAAGCCCTTGATCTGGCGGTGGACGTCATCGGCCGTACGGGGGCCGCCGGTGCCGCGGGCGCGGGGGATCTGGCCGGTGCCGGCGGCCGCGGCGGCCGGGTCCACGTACCAGGGCACGACCTGGCCGGTGTCGTCGAAGTAGAGCTCGCTGCCGCGGAACCAGGGCAGGGGGCCCTGCCCGAAGGGGTCCGTCACCGCGTGCGCGAGCGCACCTGACTCCCAACGCCGGATCTGGTCCGCTCCCATGACCGCTCCCCTCCCTCGCTCCCCCGAACGGGCGTGCATCGACCCCAGCACATCACATAACGCATGCAGTCCGTCACCGTTCGTCGCGAATTGACGTGACCGGAACATGGAGAACCGGCCACGTGTGCGATCAGTAGCCCGCCGGGGCGAGGGCCGTCACACCAGGCGGACGGGCTTCTCCGGGCGGACGCCGAGGTCGGCGAGCCAGTCGCGCAGGGGCTCCGGGTCCCCGTCCTCGACCAGGCAGAGCACGCGCGGCGCCAGGTCGGAGCGGCGGTCGCCGCCGATCAGCAGGATCGGGCCGTCGAGCCAGTCCAGGCCGGGCGCGGCTCCGGCCGAGTCGACGGCGGCGCAGCACACCATCGCCGTGACGTGGTCGGCCAGCAGGTCCCGGCCGCTGCGCGGCGGCTGGAGCGGGAACAGCGGTACGGCGTCCGCGCCGCGCGCCTTCGCGGCCCCGGCGGACGGACCGGCGGCCCGCTCCTCGCGGGCCAGGTCGCCGCTGAGGCGTCCCGCCAGCGCCTCCCCGGCGGCTCCGTCGCCGGCCCGGTCGGTGAGGTAGCCCAGCACCCGCTCCAGCGTGGGTCCGGCCCCGGCGGACGGACCGGCGGCGCCGACCGGCAGTCCTGCCGGGGCGGCCAGGGAGTCCAGCGCCGCGTGCAGCCGGGCCGCCTCCGTACGCCACTTGCGGTCCACGACCTCTTCCGGATACGCCGCCCAGTCCACCGGGGACCAGTCCGGCCCGGCCTCGGCCGGACCGCCGTGGAAGAGCCGCGCGGCCAGCAGCGAGGCTGCCTCGTCGACCATCCCGGGCTGTTCCAGCAGGTCACAGGCGGGGCGCTCGCCGAGCCGCGAGGTGAAGCCCTCGGCCAGCCGGTCCCGCCGCGACAGCTCCGTCAGCGCGGAGACCACCCCTGCGTCGAGATGCGCCGGCCAGCGGCCCATCCGCCAGGCGGGCAGGGCGACCCGGGTCAGCAGCCGGTCCCAGCCCGCGTAGGCCAGGCCGACCTGCTCCTGGGCGACGATGCGCAGCCCGTAGTCCACACCCTGTGCACGCTCCGAGGCGGCAGCGGCCACCCCGCGCTCCATCTCGGCGGCATCCACCCGGCACAGCCGCAGCAGCAGCCGGGCGGGCCCGGCGATCCAGCCGAGGCCGGGCCTGCCGCCCACGTCCACGGCAGCGTCCAGGCCGCGCACGAAGCCGCGCGCGTCGGCTATGTCGGGATGCGCGGAGGGTCCGGTGCCCGCGACGACCGGTGCGAGGACGGCCCGCAGCTCGGCGACCCGCATCCACCACAGGAAGGGCGAGCCGATCACCAGCACAGGAGCCGCGCCGGGCTCGGACTCCGGGCCGGCAGTTCCGGCTATGCCGGCGGATGTGCGCGCGCCGCCGCGGCGGTGGGCCGCGTGGGTGCGGTCCTCCAGCCAGCTGTCGCAGTCCGGCGTCAGGGCTATCGCGGAGGGCGGTGGTACGTCCATCCGGTCGGCCAGGTCCCGCACCAGCCGGTAGAGATCGGGCGCGGCGGCCTCCGGCACCGGCACCGTCGGCGTCACGGCGGGGCTCGCCCGCAGCACCACGGCCGCGAAGATCCCGCCGGCCAGCAGCACCAGCGCGGCGACCGCGCACACGGCGAGGGTCACCGCGGGCCAGGGGTCGCCGGCCAGCCGCCCGGTCATCCGGGCGGTCACCAGCACCACCGCGAGGGCGGCGGGCAGCAGCCCCAAGGCCAGGGCCCTGCTGCGCACGCGCAGCACGGCCAGGGCGCGGGACCGCGCGGACGGCACGCCCACTTCCATGATCGAACCGGTTCCGGACACGGCCGGACCTCACCCCCTCTGCCCTGCGGCGGCTTTGCTCACTCCCCCACTGTGACACCCGCCACTGACATCGCAATGCCGGTGGGCCAAGTGCCGGAATGCTTGGCAACGCACCCTAGTTGGGGTACGCCCGGCCGTCAGGCGGACCGGGTGACGATCACCCGATGGAATGGCTTTGGGTAAAGCTGGGTGCGTTCGAACGAGGTCGAATGCACTCGCGCCCGGACACGCCCGCGGGCCCGGGCGCACCTCGGGCGCACCGGGCCCGCGGGTCGGGGGAGCCGCTGGTCAGCGTCCCTCGGCCGCCTTGGCGGCGATGTCCGTACGGTGCTGCGAGCCGTCGAGCCGGATCCGCGACACCGCCTTGTACGCCTTGTCCCGGGCCTGCGCCAGGTCGGAACCGGTCGCCGTCACCGACAGCACGCGGCCGCCCGCGCTGACCACCGCGTCGCCCTCGCGCCGGGTCCCGGCGTGCAGCACGTACGCGTCGGGTCCGTCCTCGGCGGCCACGTCGGCCAGGCCCTCGATCACGTCGCCGGTGCGCGGGGTCTCGGGGTAGTTGTACGAGGCGATGACCACCGTGACCGCCGCGTCCTCGCGCCAGCTCAGCGGCGGCTCGGCGTCCAGGGTGCCGTTGGCGGCGTTCAGCAGCACGCTCGCGAGCGGGGTGCGCAGCCGGGCCAGGACCACCTGGGTCTCGGGGTCGCCGAAGCGGGCGTTGAACTCGATCACCCGGGTGCCGCGACTGGTGATGGCGAGGCCCGCGTAGAGCAGCCCGGAGAAGGGGGTGCCGCGGCGGCGCAGCTCGTCCACGGTCGGCTGGAGGACCAGCTCCATGACCTCGTCGACCAGCTTCGGGTCGGCCCAGGGCAGCGGGGAGTACGCGCCCATGCCGCCGGTGTTGGGGCCCTCGTCGCCGTCCAGGGCCCTCTTGAAGTCCTGCGCGGGCTGGAGCGGGACGACGGTGACGCCGTCGGTGATGGCGAAGAGCGAGACCTCGGGGCCGTCGAGGTACTCCTCGATGACCACCCGGTCGCAGGCGAGGGCGTGGGCACGGGCCGCGGCGCGGTCCTCGGTCACCACGACGCCCTTGCCGGCCGCGAGGCCGTCGTCCTTGACGACGTACGGGGCGCCGAAGGCGTCGAGGGCCTCGTCCACCTCTTCCGGGGTGGTGCACACGTAGCTGCGCGCGGTCGGGACCCCGGCCGCGGCCATCACGTCCTTGGCGAAGGCCTTGGAGCCCTCCAGCTGGGCCGCCTCGCCGGACGGGCCGAAGACGGGGATGCCGGCGGCGCGCACGGCGTCGCCGACCCCGGCGACCAGCGGGGCCTCCGGGCCGACGACGACCAGGTCGGCGCCGAGTTCGGTGGCGAGAGCGGTGACGGCGTCGCCGTCGAGGGCGTCGACCGGGCGCAGCTCCGCCACCTCGGCGATGCCGGCGTTGCCGGGAGCGCAGTACAGCGCGGAGACGTCGGGGTCGAGGGACAGAGAGCGGCACAGGGCGTGTTCGCGGGCGCCGCCGCCGATGACGAGGACCTTCACGCTGCTCAGACTAGCCCGGACGGCGCGGCCGGTTTCGTGCGGCCACCCCAATCAGGAGGGACTACTCATTCGTGTATTCCTCCACAACGGTCGCTCCGAGCTCGCGCACGATGAGGTCGTGACCGGTCAGGGCGCTCTCGACGAGGTCGGGATCGTCCTCCTCCGCGAAGTCGTCCTCGGGGGCGACCGGCGGGGGCGCCTGCTGCACGGGGGGCTGCGGGGCGGAGGCCGACTGGGGCGGCTGCTGCTGGTACTGCGGCTGCTGCTGCGCGGGGGCGGACGGCGCCTGGGGCGGCGGGCTGTAGGCCGGGGCGGGCGGCGGCGGGGCGGCGTACGAGGACGTCTGGAGCGGGGCGGGCGAGCCGCCGCCGACCACCGCGTCGATCTTCCAGTTGACCTGGAACTGCTCGGCCAGGACCGCCTTGAGCACGTCCTCGCTGCCGCTGCTCGCGAAGTTGTCGCGGGCGCCGGCGTTGGGGAAGCCGAGCTGGAGGGTGGTTCCGTCGAAGCCGGTGACCTGCGCGTTCTGGCTGAGCAGGATCCAGGTGAAGCGGCGGCGGTTCTTGACGGCCTCCAGCACGCCGGGCCACATCGCCTGGATCTGTCCGGCTCCGGCGGCCATGCCGGGGGAGGGCGCGGCGGCGGGAGCCGCGGCGGCCGGGGCCTGCTGGGCGGGGGCGGGCGCGGCCGGGGCTCCCTGGCCGGGGGCGGCCGCGCTCGGCCAGGCACCGGCGGCGGGGGCCGGGGCCGCAGGGGCGGCCTGAGCCGGGGCGGCCGGGGCGGCGGCTCCCGGCCAGGCACCGGGGGCGCCGCTGCCGGGCTGAGCGGCCCCGGGCCAGGCACCGGGCGCGGGGGCGGCGGGGGCCTGGGCAGGAGCGGCGGGGGCGGGGGCCTCGGCGGGAGCGGCCTGAACCGGCGCCTCCGGCCGCGCGGGAGCCCGTACCGGCTCGGGGGCGGCGGCCGGCGCGGCGGCCGGAACCGGCGCGGGGGCCTGTACGGCGGCGCGCGCGGCGGCGACGCCCCCGCCGGGGCCGGCGGGCGCCATCGCGTGCGCCTCGGGCCCCGGTACGTAGCCCATGGCGGGCGGCGCGGCGAAGGAGGCGGCCGCGCCGCGCTCCAGCCGGTCGAGCCGGGCCTGGAAGGACCGCTCGTCGTCGAAGGCGGCGGGCAGCAGCACGCGGGCGCAGATGAGCTCCAGCTGCAGCCGCGGCGAGGTCGCGCCGCGCATCTCGGTGAGGCCGCTGTTGACGAGATCGGCGGCCCGTGACAGCTCGGCGGCCCCGAACACGGACGCCTGGGCCTGCATCCGCTCCACGACGTCGGCGGGGGCGTCGATCAGCCCCTTCTCCGCGGCGTCGGGCACGGCGGCCAGGATCACCAGGTCGCGCAGCCGCTCCAGCAGGTCGGCGACGAACCGGCGCGGGTCGTTCCCGCCCTCGACGACCCGGTCGACGACCTCGAAGGCGGCGGCCCCGTCACCGGCGGCGAAGGCGTCGACGACGGAGTCGAGCAGCGACCCCTCGGTGTACCCGAGCAGCGAGGTCGCCATGGCGTATGTCACACCGTCGTCGGCGGCGCCGGCGAGCAGCTGGTCCATCACGGACATCGAGTCACGCACGGAACCGGCGCCGGCGCGCACGACGAGCGGCAGCACGCCGTCCTCGACCTTGGCGCCCTCGCGCCCGCAGACCTCGCCCAGGTACTCCCGCAGGGTGCCGGGCGGGACGAGCCGGAAGGGGTAGTGGTGCGTCCTGGACCGGATGGTCCCGATCACCTTCTCCGGCTCCGTGGTGGCGAAGATGAACTTGAGGTGCTCCGGCGGCTCCTCGACCACCTTCAGCAGGGCGTTGAAGCCCGCCGAGGTGACCATGTGGGCCTCGTCGATGATGTAGATCTTGTAGCGGCTGGAGGCGGGCCCGAAGAAGGCCTTCTCCCGCAGGTCACGGGCGTCGTCCACACCACCGTGGGAGGCGGCGTCGATCTCGATGACGTCGATGGAACCCGGCCCGTTCCTGGCCAGGTCCCGGCAGGACTGGCACTCCCCGCACGGGGTCGGGGTGGGACCCTGCTCACAGTTCAGGCAGCGGGCCAGGATGCGCGCGCTGGTCGTCTTTCCACACCCGCGCGGCCCGCTGAACAGGTACGCGTGATTGACCCGGTTGTTCCGCAGGGCCTGCATCAGCGGGGCAGTGACATGCTCCTGCCCGATGACCTCGGCGAACGACTCGGGGCGATAGCGGCGGTACAGCGCAAGGGACGACACGTCTACGAGGTTATCCGGGCCCGCCGACAACGGCGGCCCGCCGGCGCCACCAAGGCCTCCCGGAACGCAAAGCGCCCCCCACGCACCCGCCAGAGCCCACTTACCCTTGCTGCCTTCCGGCCCTGGGGGAGTTGGGTGAGATAGCGCCACGTGAGGGGCTGAGCCCACCCTAGCGGATGGACGCCCCTGGAATCGAGTCCGGCCCCGACCTGCCCTCCCGCGGACGATCACGTTCGCGAGCACCCCTCAACGTCTTGTATTGTTTGCGGCGGAGGATTCGCCTAGTGGCCTAGGGCGCACGCTTGGAAAGCGTGTTGGGGGCAACCCCTCACGAGTTCGAATCTCGTATCCTCCGCCAGTGCCTCACCGGGCACTTGAAGGCCCCGACCGGGAAACCGGCCGGGGCCTTCTGCGTTCCGCACCCCCGTTCGAGTCACATGCGCCTCGGACATCCGCTGACGATCACGATGTCCGTGCGCGGCGTCACGCACGCGTCACGCACATGCCCGCCGCCTGTCCGGATCAGCGTTCGGCGAGGCGCTACTACGATCGCCGGTCATGGACTGGCTGGAGCGCACCGCGAAGCTGAGGCAGTGGACGAGGAGCGGGACGCGCGCCCCGCACAAGCCGTTGTTGTTCCTCTACGCCCTCGGCCGTTTCCAGCGGGATGCCGACGGCGAGCTGCGGTACAGCGTGGTGGAGGAAGACCTGAAGCGGCTGCTGGCCGAGTACGGGCCGGCCAACAGGACCACCCCGGCCTACCCGTTCCACCACCTGGCGAGCGACGCGGTGTGGGAAGTGCGCACCGATCACGGGCTCGGCAGCCCGGGCAGCGGAGTGCGGGAACTGCGGGCGTCGGGAGCCGCGGGGCGGCTGGCACCGGAATTGCGGGCGGCACTCCGCAGAGAGCCGTCACTGCTCGGCCGGATGGCGCGCATCCTGCTCGACCTGAACTTCCCGCCCTCGCTCCATGGCGAACTGTGCGACGTCGTCGGCCTGGAACTGGAGCCGACGGCGACCGAGCGGCTCCCGACGGTGCCGAGGCAGCGCGACCGGCGCATGCGGGAGCTGGTGCTGACGGCGTACGAGTACCGGTGCGCCTTCTGCGGCTACGACGGGAGGATCGGCGCGGTGCCGGTCGGACTGGAGGCCGCGCACGTGCGCTGGTGGGCGTTCGGGGGCCCCGACGACGTCGACAACGGGCTGTGTCTGTGCTCGCTGCACCACAGGCTCTTCGACAAGGGCGTCCTCGGCGTCGGCGACGGCCACCGCATCCTCGTCTCGCAGCGCTTCGTCGGCCACAGCCCCGCCGCCCGGGAGCACGTCATCGCTCTCGCCGGCCGTCCGCTCACAGGCCCACAGGCGGGCGTCCGCCCTGTCGCGGCGGCCCACCGCTCCTGGCACACCAGCCAGGTCTTCCACGGCCCCCCGCGCCACTGCGACGACGCCGGCCGGGGCATGTGACGGCAGGACCACCGAGCAGCGCCGGGGCCGGGTCCCCTCCCGACTCGAAGCCGCCGGCATCGGGAGGGACGAAGCCCGCCGGCCCTGTACCCACCCCCGGAAGGTGCGGGAGCGGTCGGAGCGTGGGCGCGTCGGGGGCTGGGACCGGTCAGAAGCCGAGGGCCAGGGCGGCGACGGCCGGGGCGGCGTAGAGGAGGGGGAAGGGGATGTGTGCGTACGAGCGGGCCCGGACGACGGTGATGACGGCCCCGGTGTAGTAGAGCGCGAGGCCGATGGCGGCGGCGATGCCGAGGGCGGGGACGAAGAGGCCCGCGACGAGGCCGGCGGCTCCGGCGGCCTTGGCCGCGCCGAGCCAGGTCCACCAGGTGCGCGGGACGCCGTAGGCGGCGAGGGGCTCGACGACCCACTTGGCGCCGGTGAAGACCGAGACCGCCGAGAAACCGGTCATGAAGGCGGCGACGAGGGTGACGACGACAGCGGTGGTGGACATGGGATCTGCTCCTCTGGTGGATTCCCTTGTGTGCGTCTCACTCCTCTGACCCGCCGCGTCACGCGAGTGTGACCGGCTCGCGAAAAAAACTTCCGCGCCCCGACGCCCGCACCCCGCCGGCGGTTCCGCGAGGGTGTCCGACTGCGTCGGCGCGGTCACGCGCGTGTGGTGCGGCGCCCTGCCGCCGCCGCGCCCGGGGATCTTGCCCCGCCGCGGTCCGACCCGCCGATCAGGCGGTCCGCAGCGAGATCTCGGTCGCCTTGATCAGCGCGACGACGGAGGAGCCCGCCGCCAGGCCGAGCGCCCCGACGGCGTCCGCGGTGATCGCCGCGGTCAGCCCGCCACCACTGACGTTGACCTTTACGGAGGCCATGGCGGGGCCGGCGACGACGTCGGCGACGGTGCCGGGGATCTGGTTGCGGATGGACAGGCCCTCGACCGGGCCGGTGGCCAGGGCCACGTCCGTGGCCTTGACCAGCGCCGTGACCGGGGAGCCCGCCGCGATGCCGAGGTCCTTGACGGCGTCGGCGGTGACGGCGGCGGTGATCTCCTGACCGCCGTCCAGCCGGACCTTGACCGCCGCCATGGCCTCACCCGCGGTGACGGCGGTGACGGTACCTGCGATCTGATTGCGGATGCTGAGGCTCATGCCCCAACCGTAGGGTCGTCCGCACGGACGGGCGTCGGGCCCTCGCGGCCACGACGAAGAACCACCCGCCCGGCTGGCACGGCCTCATCCGAACTTCGGCATCTCCCCGACCGTCGTCGACATGTCGATCACGGCGAAGGCCGCGCCCTGCGGGTCCGTGACCGCCGCGAAGCGGCCGAACGGGCTGTCCATCGGGCCGAAGTGCAGCTTCCCGCCGTGCTTCTTCGTCTTCGCCACCGCCTCGTCGCAGTCGGGGACACCGAAGTAGACCTGGATGTAGGACGGAATCTCCGGCGGGAACTCGTCGCCCATCTTCATCCGGCCCAGCACCGGATTCCCGGGGCCGCCGACGCTGAAGACCTTGAAGTCCATCCCGGCCGCCTCCGGGTCGTCACCCGCGTCCATCCGCTGCGCGTCGTACGGGAAGACCTTCGTGAAGAACGCGTCCGGCTCGGCCGGTTCCCGGGTGAAGACCTCCGCCCAGGCGTACGCGCCCGCCTCGCCCATCTTCTCGAAGCCCTTGTGCCCGCCCGGCTGCCAGACGCCGAAGACCGCGCCGCTCGGCTCCTTCGCGATCAGCATCGTGCCGAAGTCGCCGACCCGCATCGGCTCCATCACCACTTCGCCGCCCGCCGACTTGATCTTCTCGGCCGTGGCCGCCGCGTCGGGCGAGGCGAAGTACAGGCACCACTGCGAGGGGGCCTCCGCGCCGGGCATCGGCGGCACCAGGGCGGCGACCGCCTTGCCGCCGGAATACGCCTGCGTGTAGTTGCCGTACTCGCTGCTCGCCTCGCCGAAGGTCCAGCCCAGCACGTCGCCGTAGAAGGTCTGCGCGCCCTCCACGTCGGAGAACATCGCGTCTGCCCAGCACGGCGCGCCCTCGGTGAACTCAACCATGATCGATCGACTCCTCGACTCGTACCTGTCGTCCGGCCTGCGTCGTCCCCACGCTAGGCGTGCGGTGCGGCGGCCGCGCGGGGAGCGCGTCCGCGCGGCAGGCTGGACCCATGGACAAGGACATCACCATCCGGCTGGCCCAGCAGCCGGAGGCCGACGCGCTGCTCGCCCGGAGCCCGCTCGCCGCGCTCATCGGGATGCTGCTGGACCAGCAGGTGCCGATGGAGTGGGCGTTCTCGGGGCCCTGGACGGTCGCCCAGCGGCTCGGCTCCGACGACCTGGACGCGCACGCCATCGCCGCGTACGACCCGGAGGCCTTCGCCGCGCTGCTGTCGCAGAAGCCCGCCGTCCACCGGTACCCGGGGTCGATGGCGAAGCGGATCCAGCAGTTGTGCGCGTACCTGGTGGAGCACTACGACGGGGACGCCGCGGCCGTCTGGGCCGACGCGTCGACCGGGGCGGAACTGTTCGGGCGCCTCAGGGAACTGCCGGGCTTCGGCGAGCAGAAGGCGCAGATCTTCCTCGCCCTGCTGGGCAAGCGGTTCGGCGTGCGCCCGAAGGGGTGGCGGGAGGCCGCGGGGGGCTACGGACAGGCCAACGTGTACCGCTCGGCGGCCGACATCACGGGGCCCGAGTCCCTGGCCAAGGTCCGGGCGCACAAGCAGGAGATGAAGGCCGCGGCCAAGGCCGCGAAGGCCTCCGGCGCCTCCTGATCCGGCCCCGGCGCGCAGGCCCGGCCGACCTGACAGACTCCGGGACACCCGTGGCACCGGTCGGTCCGGGGCGGCGAAGCTGGGGACATGACAGAGATCGCGCCGACCCGCGCCGCCACCGCCGAAGCCATCTACGACGCCCCCGGCAGCCTCATCACGCTGCTGACGGACACCGCCGAACTCACCTGCAACACGGCTACCTTCGACGAGGGCGCGGCGGGGGCCCCGGTCCACTTCCACACCAAGGCCACCGAGTTCTTCCACGTGACCGCCGGCCGGCTCGACATCCTGGTCGACGACGAGGTACAGACCCTCGAAGCCGGCGACTTCATCGCGATCCCGCCGGGCGTCAAGCACGCCTTCGCCCCCGCGGCCGGCCACACGGCCAGCGTCTTCGTCGGCTTCACCCCCGGCATGGGGCGCTTCGACTACTACCGCCTCCTCGGCCGGGTGAACGCGGGCGAGGCCACCGTGCAGGACATCAAGGACAGTTCCCCGACGTACGACAACCACTACGCGGAGAGTGCCGCCTGGAGCGGCCGCCGCCGCAGCGCGGAGCCGTAGGTCACGTCCGCGTCGAGGCGCCGCAGCTCCTCCGAGATCAGCTCGGCGCCACTGCGGATCTTCAGGGCCACCCTGCGGTCGGGACTCCCCGGCAGCATCAGGGTGGCCAGCGCGCCGGCGGGCCGGTCGATCCGGATCTCGCCGCCCGTGGTCTGCAATGCCACGCGGGTGATCACCGGGCCGTCGCTCGCCACCCGGGCCACGCTCGTGCCGAGCCGGTCCTCCAGCCAGCGCGCCAGCAGCTCGGCGCTCGCGTTGTCGGGCTCGCTCTCCACCGTCGCGCCGGTCACCGGCAGCGGCTTCTGGTCCAGGGCGGCGGCCAGCAGCGCCCGCCACGGCGTCAGCCGGGTCCAGGCCAGGTCGGTGTCGCCGGGCTGGTAGGCGGCGGCCCGGTCGTCGAGCACGCCGACCGGGTCGGCGGCCTCGGCCGCGTCCGTGATCCTGCGCTGGGCGAGCGCGCCCAGGCAGTCGTTGGCCAGGTCGGCGGGGGCGTCGGCGGGCCACCACGCCACCACGGGCGCGTCCGGCACCAGCAGCGGCAGGACGACCGAGCCGGCCTGCCCGGTCAGGTCCCCGTGCAGGCGCAGCACCAGGGTCTCCCCGGTGCCGGCGTCCGAGCCGATGCGCAGCTCGGCGTCGAGCCGGGTCGCGCGGAGCTTGTGCGGGCCCCGGGAGGTCCGCTTGATCACCGCGATGATGCGGCACGGGTGTTCGTGCGAGGCCTCGGAGGCCGCGCGTACGGCGTCGTAGGCGTTCTCCTCGTCGGTGACGACCACCAGGGTCAGCACCAGTCCGGTGGTGGGGCTGCCGATGGCCCGGCGGGCGTCGAGCAGGGCCCGGTTGATCTTGCTGGACGTGGTGTCGGTCAGTTCGGTCCGCATGGAACGAGTCTGTCAGCGCACACCCCGTTCCGGGCACCCGGTGCGCTCGATTCCGCCTCGAACAGCGCTCCCGGGCCCGCTCCCGAGCCGGCCTCCGGGCCCGCAGGCCGCTCCCCGTCACTCCCCGGCCACTCGCAGCCACTCCCGGCCGCTCCGCGCCGGGCCGCTGTCATCTGCGCCGGCGGGCCGTACCGAAGATCGAGCGCGAGATCTCGCGGCCCAGCTGCGACCCGACCGACCGGGCCAGCGAGCGGAACAGCCCGCTCCCCACCACCTGTTCGGCCAGCGAGGGATCCGGCTTCGGCGCGCTGCGCGCCCCCCTCGCGGCCTCCTTCTCCGCCGCCTTCTCCGCCGCCTTCTCCGCCTTCTCCGCCTCCCCGGCCCTCTTCTCGGCTTCGGCGGCCGCCGCGGCCGCCTCCGCCCGCGCCTCGGCGGCGGCCTGCTCGGCGCTGATCTTCTCGTACGCCGACTCGCGGTCGACCGGCTCCGCGTACCGCGGGTAGAGCGGCGAGGACTTCACGGCCCGGTCCAGCGCGGCCGCCCCGAGCGGTCCCATCAGCGACTGCGGGGCGCGCAGCCGGGTCGCCGCGACCGGGGTCGGGGCGCCGTTCTCGCTCAGCACGGTGACGACCGCCTCGCCGGTGCCCAGTTGGGTGAGCAGCTCCTCCAGGTCGTACGCGGAGCGGGGGAAGGTCCTGACCGTCGCCTTCAGGGCCTTCGCGTCGTCGGGCGTGAAGGCGCGCAGCGCGTGCTGCACCCGGTTGCCGAGCTGGGCGAGCACGTCCGACGGCACGTCCTTGGGGGTCTGCGTCACGAAGAAGACGCCCACGCCCTTGGAGCGGATGAGACGCACCGTCTGGGTGACGGAGTCGAGGAAGGCCTTCGACGCGCCGTTGAAGAGCAGGTGCGCCTCGTCGAAGAAGAAGACGAGCCCGGGCTTCTCCACGTCGCCGACCTCGGGCAGGTCGTTGAAGAGGTCGGCCAGCAGCCACATCAGGAAGGTGGAGAAGAGCTGCGGCTTGTCCGAGGCCGCCGCGAGTTCCAGTACGGAGACCGTTCCGCGCCCGTCCGCGGCCGTCCGCAGGAACTCCCCGGTGTCGAACTCCGGCTCGCCGAAGAACTCCGCAGCCCCCTGCTGCTCGAAGGCGGTCAGCGCCCGCAGGATCACCCCGGCCGTCACCGTGGACAGCCCGCCGATTCCCTTGAGTTCCGGCTTTCCCTCGTCGGAGACCAGGAAGGCGACGACCGCGCGCAGGTCCTTGAGGTCGATCAGCTCCAGGCCCTTGGCATCCGCGTAGTGGAAGATCAGGCCGAGCGACTGCTCCTGCGTCTGGTTGAGCTGGAGCACCTTCGACAGCAGCACCGGACCGAAGCTCGTCACCGTGGAGCGGACCGGGATGCCGGGGCCGATGCCGCCGAGCGAGTAGAACTCGCTGGGGTATCCGGTGGCCTCCCACCGCTGGGCGACCTCCGCGGCCCGCTGCTCGGTCTTCGGGTGCGACGCGCCCGGGACGGAGATTCCCGAGACATCGCCCTTGATGTCCGCGAGGAAGACCGGGACGCCGTTCGCCGACAGCTGTTCGGCGATGAGCTGGAGGGTCTTGGTCTTGCCCGTGCCGGTGGCGCCCGCGACCAGCCCGTGCCGGGTGAGCATGGGCAGGGGGATGCGAATCTGCCGGTCGGGCAGGCAGACGCCGTCCCAGAGCAGGGCCCCGAGGTCGAGCGCGGGTCCGGCGAAGGCGTACCCGGCGGCGATCTTGTCGGCCGGGCCCGGCTGATCCGCCGAGGCGGCGGCTTCGGTGCTCTCACTCATGCATCACTCCCGAATTGACCCTGTCCGCCACTTTTGCACCCGCGCTGCGAGGCTGCGCCCGCAGGGCCGGGCCCGGTAGGCTTTCCGTGTGATCTTCAAGCGCATCGGTAACGGAAAGCCGTACCCCGACCACGGCCGGGAAAGCACCCGGCAGTGGGCGGACGTCGCGCCGCGCCCGGTCCGGCTCGACCAGCTGGTGACGACCAAGGGGCAGCTCGACCTCGAAACGCTGCTCGCCGAGGACTCCACCTTCTACGGCGACCTCTTCGCGCACGTCGTCAAGTGGCGGGGTGACCTCTACCTGGAGGACGGACTGCACCGCGCCGTGCGCGCGGCCCTGCAGCAGCGCCAGGTCCTGCACGCCCGCGTCCTCGAAATGGACTGACGCCCCGCCCTCCGGACCCGCGCCGGAACGGACCTCACCACCGCCCTCGGGATGCCCCGGGGCGGGCAGCCGCTTCGCGTAGATTGCGCCTTTCGGGTCAGTATTGACCTATCAGCAGATCATTTAGTAGGCATCGTCGGCGGGCGGCACTACGCTGCGCCCATGAGCATGCTCACTCCCCCCGGCATGGGCGGAAAGTACCGCGTCACGGGAGCCGCCTACCCCCGCATGAGCCGTAAGCGGAGCCGCCGTCGGATCGTCCTCGCCGTGTTCGGCTCGGTCCTCGCACTGGCCCTGCTCGGCTACGGGGCCCTGCAGCTCATCGACGTGTTCCAGGGCAACAGCCCGAAACGGAATACCGCCGCTGGGACCAAGGACTGTCCGACCACAGCCGCCGAGCCCGCCGTCAAGGGCGGCTCCAAGGCCGGCCCCGAAGCCGCCGCCTCCGCAGCGGCCGGGCCGGCGGTCGTGCTGCCCAAGCCCGGCGACATCACCGTCAACGTCTACAACGCGACCCCGCGCGCCGGGCTCGCCAAGGCCGTCGGCGACGAGCTGGCCAAACGCGGCTTCGTCATCGGCAACGTCGGCAACGCCCCCGCCGACTTCGACAAGAAGGTCCCCGGCATCGCGATACTGCTGGGCTCCCCCGCCACCGACAAGGCCGCCTTCTCCGTACTGGGCACCCAGCTCGTCGGCGCCACCCAGCAGACCGACGCCCGCGAGACCGCGGACATCGACCTGATCCTGGGCGACGCCTTCAAGGAGCTGAGCACGAAGGAGGACGCGGACAAGGCGCTGGCCCTCCTGGCCAACCCCGTGCCCGCGCCCGCCAAGAAGTGCTGACCGAGCCGGACGACCGCTCCGCGGGAAACTACTCCGCGGAGCCGTACATGCGGTCGCCCGCGTCACCCAGGCCCGGGACGATGTAACCGTGCTCGTTGAGCCGCTCGTCCACCGCGGCGGTCACCACCGTCACCGGCGTGCCCGCCAGCTCGCGCTCCATGATCTCGACGCCTTCGGGCGCGGCCAGCAGCACCACGGCCGTGACGTCGTCGGCGCCGCGCTTGATCAGCTCCCGGATCGCCGCGACGAGCGTGCCGCCGGTGGCCAGCATCGGGTCGACGACGTAGACCTGCCGCCCGGAGAGGTCTTCCGGCATGCGCGTCGCGTACGTGGAGGCCTCCAGGGTCTCCTCGTTGCGGACCATGCCCAGGAAGCCCACCTCGGCGGTCGGCAGGAGCCGCACCATGCCGTCGAGCATGCCGAGGCCGGCGCGCAGGATCGGCACGACCAGCGGGCGCGGGTGCGAGAGCTTCACACCGGTGGTCGGCCCGACCGGGGTCTCGATGTCGGCCTGCTCGGTGCGCACGTCCCGGGTGGCCTCGTACGCGAGCAGGGTCACCAGCTCGTCGGCGAGCCGCCGGAAGGTGGGGGAGTCGGTGCGCTTGTCGCGCAGGGTGGTGAGTTTGTGCGCCACCAAGGGGTGATCGACGACCTGCAAACGCACAACATCCTCCAAAACTCGACCTGCGACCTGCAAAAACGGCCGCACGACGCGACCTGCACCCAAAAGGCTACGCGCTGACGCGGCCCCTTCGCGTCCGAAGCCGCAGCCACGCCCGCGACAGCCTGCGGATGCGGCCCGCCCGGACGCCCACCACGCTGGACTGATGAGCAACGCACCGGTGATCGCGGCCGTCGACGGATCCGATCACAGCCTGAGGGCCCTGGAGTGGGCCAGGACCGCGGCTCTGCTGCACGGTACGCGGCTGCTGATCGCCCACGTCCTGCCCGACCACGCCCAGCTGTACGCGGGGCGCCGAACCGCCCTGCACGACGCCTCGCAGCCGGAGGAGTTCGCCGATCCGGTGAGCGACCGGATCCGGGCCCTGCTCGGCGGCCCCTCCGGGCTGCCCGAGGGGGTCGAGTACGTGGCGCTGGAGGGCTCCGTCCCCGAGGCCCTGCGGGTGATCGGGGCGGAGGCCAGGGTGCTGGTGATGGGTTCGCGGGGGCGGGGCGGCTTCGCCAGCCTGCTGCTCGGCTCGAACAGCCGCGCCGTGGCCGCCACGGCCCCGTGTCCGGTCGTGGTGGTCCCGCACGCGGAGCGGAGCGCGGGGGCGCTGAAGGCCGCCGCCGGGCAGTCCGCCGGGCGGGTGGTGCTCGGCCTGCACGCCGCCGAGACGCCCGACGACGTGCTCACCTTCGCGTTCGCGGAAGCGGCCGTGCGGGGGACCACCGTCCAGGTGGTGTCCGCGTACGCCATCCCGCCCGCGCCGACCATGGTGATCGACAGCCCGTTCACGGTGATCCCGCCGGAGGGGCTGGCCGACGACGGGAACGCCGTGCCCGCCGAGCGGGAGATGCTGCGGTCCCAGACGGAGCGGCTGGCGCCCTTCCGCACCCGGTACCCGGACGTCCGCGTGGAGCAGGCCGCCGTGCCCGGAGACGCGGCGGGCCGGCTGGTCACCGCCTCCGAGTCGGCGGCGCTGGTCGTCGTGGGGCGCCACCACCCGCGGCGCACCGCCATGTCCCTGCACATCGGCTCGGTGGCGCACGCGGTGCTCCACCACGCGCACGGCCCGGTGGCCGTGGTCCCGACGCTGTCGGACGACGTCTGACCTGCACAGGGGTGGCATCAAACCGCCCGTCCGGGGGAAGGTGGGTGCAGGGGGAACGACCGACCAGCCCGGGGTGGTGGCCGATGCCCGACACGCAGCCGAGCGACGACGCGCCGGAGACCGCCGCGCAGCGCCGAGCACGCCGCGCGCAGTTCCTGCGCGACCTGATGGAGGCACGCGCCCTGCGCGACCGCGTCCAGCCCCGCCGCGCCCGCGCGGCCCGCATGCGCCAGCAGATGCGCATGCGCACCTTCCGCTGGTGACCGGGGCCCGGCGCCCGGCCCGGCCCCGCGACACGACCGGGCGCGGCAGCCTCCGCGAGGGAGCCGCCCCGGCCTCCGGCGGCGCCCGGCAGCCGTACGACACCACCGCCCCACAGCCCCCGTGCGGGCCGCGCGGCGCACGGCACGGGACGACGCAAGCGCGGAAGACCTCTCGCAAAGCCGCTGTTTCTGCCACGATGCCGATTGGGCGGGGCAGGACGGCGGGCACGACAGCCGTTCGACCCCATCCTCCGGCCGGGGGGACCTCCAACCGGCACGCCTAAGACCAGTGGGAGAGTCACGGTGTATTTCGCCGCACTGCTCGCGCGCACCGAAGACGGGTGGGAAGCGAGCGACATGGAACTCGACGACGTCGAGTCCCTCAGTGATCTGATCGATCGCGCCCGTTCCGCCGCTGTCGACGACGACACGGTGGTCGCCCTCATCGAGCAGGAGGACGCCTGGTTCGGCGTCGTCCGCGTGGACGGCGAGGAGGACCCGCGGTACTTCGTATCGAACGCCTCCGCGGCCGCCCGCAGCTCCTACGGCTCGATGCTGACCAAAGAGCTGCTGGGCAGCGACAAGGAGGACGACGAACTCGACGAACTGGACCTGGACGGCACCGAGGACGGCGAGGACGAAGCACTCTCCGCCTTCACCGACGAGGACGACGACGAGGACGAGGCGGGCCGCGGCGGCGCGGAGCCGGTACCGGCCGGCCCGCTCGGCGACCCCCGGCTGCTGGACGACCTCGGGGTGACCCACAAGCAATTGATGACCCTGGACGGGGACGCCCTCTCGGAGATCGCCGACTCGCTCGGCGCCACCGAGGTCCTGGAGGCCGTCCGCTAGTGATCCACACGCACCAATCGCACACCCCCGATCCCGTACGGGATCCCTGGCGGGACTCCATGCGCCTGGCGCTGCAGGAGGCCGCCCGGGCGGTGCCGGCCGGCGACGTGCCGGTCGGCGCCGTCGTGCTCGGCCCGGACGGCGGGATCCTCGCGACCGGGTACAACGAGCGCGAGGCGACCGGCGACCCGACGGCGCACGCCGAGGTGGTGGCGCTGCGCCGGGCCGCCGCCGCGCTCGGGGAATGGCGGCTTCCGGGGTGCACCCTGGTGGTGACCCTGGAGCCGTGCGTGATGTGCGCGGGCGCGCTCGTGCAGTCGCGCGTCGCCCGGGTCGTCTACGGCGCGGACGACGAGAAGGCCGGCGCGGCGGGCTCGCTCTGGGACCTCGTACGGGACCGCAGGCTCAACCACCGGCCCGAAGTGGTCCGCGGCGTCCTCGCGGCGGAGTGCGCGCGGCAGCTGACGGACTTCTTCCGCGACCTGTGACGACGCCCGCCCGGAGGGGCGGCAGCCGACGCGGGATGCCGATTTCGGCGAATGCGCCTCCTTAGGCTAGGATCCATCTCGGTAGTGTGTCCGAGTGGCCGAAGGAGCTCGCCTCGAAAGCGAGTATGGGGCAACCCATCGGGGGTTCAAATCCCTCCACTACCGCTCCGATCGAAAGCCCCGCCCCGCAAGGGTCGGGGCTTTCGGCGTTCGTACGGCCTTCGTTTGGCTCCCGGGCTTCGTTTGGCTCCCGGACTTCGCCGGCTCCCGGCCCTCTTTCGGCTCAGGGCTGCCGGTTGGCGCCCATGGCTGTCGTTCGGCGGTCGGCCGTCGTTCGGCCGACGGCTTCCTGCGGTGCAGGGCGCTCTCCGCTCCGCTCTCCGGAGTACGGCCGCGTGACCGCCCGCCCCCTCGGCCGTTGTCACGGCATGACCAAGACCCAGCGCATGCTCGCCGCCTTCGCCCTCGCGGGGGCCGCCGCGGGCCTCGCCGCACCCGCCGCCTCCGCCGCGCCCCTCGCGCCCCTCACCCTCCCGGACCTCCCGACGGCCGCTCCCGGCATGCCCGCCGGGGCCACGCCGGCCTCCGTCCAGGAGATCGGCGGGAAGCTCGGCGAGGGAGCCAACCAGCTCAACCAGCTGATGGAACTGCCGAACCAGCTCTCGCCCGTGATCGCCCCCGTACAGCCCCTCACGGACCTCGCCGGCGGCCTGCAGTAGCCGCAGCGGCGCCTGCGGGAGCGGGAAACGCGGAGAAGGCCCCGACCGGGGTCGGGACCTTCCGCGTGTCGGACGGGGGAAGTGGCATCCGGGGGACAAGCCACTTCCCCCGAGGAGGACGGACCTGCCGGTCCGGGCCGCAGTCAGGGGAAAGCCGGCGGCTCGGACCCCGCAGCGAGGCCCTGTCCCTCACCCACCGGTTCCCTGCCAGAACCGGGGGGCGCACACCCATCGTGCGCCCCCCTTGTCCGTCGGCACCCCGGCAAAGGACCCGGAGCACCGGGCCATTGGTCCTTAAAGGTCGGGTGAGTGTCCAAACCTGACCGGTTAGACTCACCCGACTTTGCAGGACCGGTTGGGGAGGCCGTCACCGCTCATGGACACCAAGAAGCTCATCACGGGTGCCCTCACCGTCTTCGTCCTCTTCGTGATCATCACCCAGCCCAAGCGGGCGGCCGAGATGGTGGGAATAGGTTTCCAGGGCATATCCGATGCCGCCTCCGGCATCGGCGAGTTCATGACCGAACTGGTGCGCTGACCCGTACGCTGAAGCGGCTTCCGGACTTCCCGGCCCCCCACTCCGACGGGTGGGGGGCTTTTGCATACCCATCACTGGGCATAATGCCCCAATATGCCCAACTTGCCTTCAACACGGTGATATACGGTGCTTGCACACAGTGCACATGTCTTGTGATGCTATGACCGCTTTTGACGGATGAGTTGACTGAAGGGGTGGCGTGACCGTGCCGGCCAGTACAGCGCCTCAGGTGCCACCCCAGCAGGACCCCCAGGTGCCGCCCCAGCATGAACCCCCGTACGAGCCCCGACGAGAGTCCCGGCAGGAATCGGTCCAGGAGCCCCGGCAGGAATCCCGGCAGGCGGTGGCCCGGGATGCGGCCCACGAGGCCCCCCAGGAGGCCCCCCAGGAGGAGCCCCCGCCCGCCCTGGCCCCCCAGAGACCGCCGAGCCGGGGCGCGGACACCCGGGCCCTCACCCAGGTCCTCTTCGGGCAGCTGAAGGACCTGGAGCCGGGCACCAACGAGCACCACCGGGTGCGCGGGGCCCTCATCGAGGCCAACCTCCCGCTCGTGCGGTACGCGGCCGCCCGCTTCCGCAGTCGCAACGAGCCGATGGAGGACGTGGTCCAGGTCGGCACCATCGGACTGATCAACGCCATCGACCGGTTCGACCCGGACCGCGGCGTGCAGTTCCCGACCTTCGCGATGCCGACCGTCGTGGGCGAGATCAAGCGCTACTTCCGCGACAACGTCCGCACCGTCCACGTGCCGCGCCGCCTCCACGAGCTGTGGGTGCAGGTCAACGCCGCCACCGAGGACCTCACCACGCTGCACGGCCGCACCCCGACCACCCCCGAGATCGCCGAGCGGCTGCGCATCAGCGAGGACGAGGTCCTCTCCTGCATCGAGGCCGGACGGAGCTACCACGCGACGTCGCTGGAAGCCGCCCAGGAGGGCGACGGGATGCCCGGCCTCCTCGACCGGCTCGGCTACGAGGACCCGGAGCTGGTCGGAGTCGAGCACCGCGACCTCGTCCGCCACCTCCTCGTACAGCTGCCCGAGCGTGAACAAAGGATCCTGCTGCTGCGGTACTACAACAATCTGACGCAGTCGCAGATCAGCGCCGAGCTGGGCGTGTCCCAGATGCACGTCTCCCGGCTCCTCGCCCGGAGCTTCGCCCGACTGAGATCCGCAAACAGGATCGAGGTGTAACCGGAACGAGTGGAGATCATCCCCTCGTATCCCGACAGAACGGACGGATCCCCTTCTGACCTCTTCTGTCGCTGGAGATATATGTCGACTTGGCGCTACAGCGTGTTGCCGACATGTGACATTCTGCTTGAACCGCGTTTGCCGCAGCCCCGCCTCCGGTATTCAGGTGGAGGCTGCGTTCCTCCGACGGGCGCGCCGCACGCGACCGTCCGCGACCTCAAGGGGGTGGCATGTCCGTAGACCAGGGCAGCTCCAAGGTGCTCACGCTCGTCAAGAGCGCGACTCCGGCAGTGTCCGACCGCTCGGAAGCCATCGACACCCGCACCCTCTCCCGCTCCCTCTTCCAGCGCCTTGCCGCCCTGGACGCGGACAGCCCCGACCGGGCGTACGTACGCGACACCCTGATCGAGCTGAACCTGCCCCTGGTCCGGTACGCCGCCGCCCGCTTCCGCAGCCGCAACGAGCCGATGGAAGACATCGTCCAGGTCGGCACCATCGGCCTGATCAAGGCGATCGACCGGTTCGACTGCGAACGCGGCGTGGAGTTCCCGACGTTCGCGATGCCGACCGTCGTGGGCGAGATCAAAC
The DNA here is from genome assembly GCF_042267665.1 of Streptomyces sp. NPDC056224. NCBI lineage: Bacteria > Bacillati > Actinomycetota > Actinomycetes > Kitasatosporales > Streptomycetaceae > Streptomyces > Streptomyces sp. NPDC056224. Next base: position 257,702 of record NZ_JBHJTK010000005.1, on the reverse strand, counting down.
GATTCTTTAGGGACACCTCCTGGTCCGTCCGCGTCCCGCGCAGGCTCCAGGAGCTGCGTCTCGCGCTGACCAAGGCCAGCGACGAGCTCGCCCAGAAGCTGGACCGCTCGCCGACCGTGCCGGAGCTCGCCGCCGTCCTGGGCGTCTCGGAGGAGGACGTGGTCGACGGTCTCGCCGTCGGCAACGCCTACACCGCCTCCTCGCTCGACTCGCCCTCGCCCGAGGACGAGGGCGGCGAGGGCTCGCTCGCGGACCGCCTCGGTTACGAGGACACCGCGCTCGAAGGCGTCGAATACCGCGAGTCGCTGAAGCCGCTGCTCGCCAAACTCCCGCCCCGGGAGCGGCAGATCATCATGCTGCGGTTCTTCGCGAACATGACGCAGTCGCAGATCGGCGAGGAGGTCGGCATCTCCCAGATGCACGTCTCCCGGCTGCTCACCCGCACCCTCGCGCAACTGCGCGTAGGACTCATCGGCGAGTGACGGGGCTTCGCGGGGTTCCCAATTGACGGAGCGTCAGCAAAACTGGCGCGATGCGAACGGGATCCCGTACGGCCGCCCCGGCCACCCTCCTCGCCCTGTGCTGCACGGCCGCCGCCGGCCTCACCGGCTGCGGCGGCCCGGCACGGGACGGTTACGTCGCCGTGGGCGCCGCGGCCCCGGGTCCCGAGCGGGCCCCGGGGGAGAACGTGGCGCCGCAGGGCCAAGTGGAGTTCCAGCAGCTCGGCGGCCCGTCCCCGGCGGGCGGCTCCTCCGTGTCGTCCGGTACGTCGGCCGGTGCTCCCGGGTCGCGGGCCCCCGGCGGCTCCGCCCCGGGCGGAGCGACGACCACCGCCCCCGACGGCTCCGGACGCGCCCCCGGGACCCCGCCCGGTGCGGGCCCGTCCACCATGCCGCCCGGCACACCGGACTCCCCGGCCTCGGCGGACTCCCCGGGCGTGCCGTCCGGCCCGTCGAGCCCGTCCGGCAAACCCGGCACCACCCCGCCGGCGCCTCCGGCGACCCCGGCGAGGCTGACGCTGTCCACCCCCGTCAGGGCGGCCGCGGCCGACCGCTGGTGCGAGCGGGTCACCGTCACCTTCACCAACACCGGTACCGCCGCGGCCCGTTCGGGAACGGTCAGCTTCGCGACGCACATCATCGGGGCCCTCGGGGTCGACTGGGCCACGATCACCACCACCCAGCCGCTCCCCGCGCCGATCGCGGGCGGGGCCGCCGCGACGCGCACCTACACGGTGTGCGTGGAGTCCTGGCGCGTGCCGCTGGGCATGCACGTGGACACCCAGAAGGTCACCGCCACCTGGAGCTGAACCCGCGCGGGCCCGGCGGTCAGTGCAGGACGACCCACAGGGCGGCGCCGAGGACGAGCACGAGCGCGATGCCCACCCCGAGCCACGCCCCCTTCTTGGAGCCCGCGGCGGCCTGCTGCTCCTCCTCGCGGCGCTGGCGACGCGAGCCGGTGGGCGCCTGCCGGGCCGGGGCGGCCTCCTCGACGAAGGCGCGGAACATCTGGGTGCTGCCCGCGGGGTCGTAGTTGCCCTCGGGGACCTGTGAGTTGTGGTTGTCAGCCATGGAGCAGGACCCTAGCCGGTTTTCCGATTCCTTTACCGTCCCACCCCCAGATTCATTTGCCTGTAGCAACCATTCTCTTCTATGGTTGCCCTAAGCAACAAGATGAGGGGGTCGGCCGATGACCACGCGGTACGAGGAGCTGGCCCGCCGGCTCTCCGGGATCGGGGCGGTCAAGCGCGAGCTGGCCCGCGCCCTGCCTGCGGACTGCCCGCCCGGCGCGGCCGCCGTCCTCACCGTGCTCGACCGGCACGGAGAGATGCGGCTCAGTCGGCTGACCGAGCTCATGGCCGTCGACATCTCGGCGACCAGCCGGCACGTCGCCCACGTGGCGGAGCGCGGCTGGATCGAGCGCGAACCCGACCCGGGGGACGGGCGCTGCCGCATCCTGCGGCTCACCCCGGCCGGGCACGCGCTCCTCGCCGAGCTCGGCGCGCGGTACACGGCGGCACTGGAGAAGGCGCTGGCCGACTGGTCCGCCCAGGACATCGACGTCCTCAACACCCTGCTGGCCCGACTCCGATCGAGCTTCTAGACAGAAGGAAACACATGGCCACGTCGGAGACGCCGACAGACGGCACGTCCCTCTCCCCGTCCACAGCCCCCTCCATGGACCCGCCCATGACCCCGACCGCGACCCCGCCCGCGGCTCCGTCCACGACCCCGCCCGCGGCTCCGGCCCCGTCCATGACCCATCCGCAGATCATGAAGGCGCTGTCCGGGCTGATGCTCGGCATGTTCGTGGCGATCCTGTCCTCCACGATCGTCTCCAACGCCCTGCCGCAAATCATCAGCGACCTCGGCGGCACCCAGTCCTCGTACACGTGGGTGGTGACCGCGGCCCTGCTGTCGATGACGGCGGCGACCCCGCTGTGGGGCAAGCTGTCCGACCTCTTCAGCAAGAAGCTGCTGGTCCAGATATCCCTCGTGATCTACGTCCTCGGTTCCGTGGTCGCGGGCATGTCCCAGAACACCGGCATGCTGATCGCCTGCCGCGTGGTCCAGGGCATCGGGGTCGGCGGCCTGTCCGCGCTCGCGCAGATCGTGATGGCCGCGATGATCTCCCCGCGCGAGCGCGGCCGGTACAGCGGCTACCTCGGCGCGGTCTTCGCCGTCGCCACCGTCGGCGGGCCGCTGCTGGGCGGTGTCATCACCGACACCGCGTGGCTGGGCTGGCGCTGGTGCTTCTACGTCGGCGTGCCCTTCGCGGTCATCGCCCTGATCGTGCTCCAGCGCACCCTGCACCTCCCGGTGGTACGCCGCGACGTCAAGGTCGACTGGCTGGGCGCCTTCCTGATCAGCGGTGCCGTCTCGCTGCTGCTGATCTGGGTCACGCAGGCCGGTGACTCCTACGAGTGGATCTCCTGGCAGACCTGGGCGATGACCGGCGGCGCGGTGGCGCTCGGCCTGCTGTTCGTCCTCGTCGAGTCCCGGGCGAGCGACCCGATCATCCCGCTGCGACTGTTCCGCAACAAGACCATCACCCTGGCCTCGGCGGCCTCGCTGTTCGTGGGCATCGCGATGTTCTCGGGCACCGTGTTCTTCAGCCAGTTCTTCCAGCTGGCCCGGGGCGAGTCCCCCACGATGTCCGGAGTCCTCACGATTCCGATGATCGGCGGGCTCTTCGTCTCCTCCACCGTTTCCGGTCTGGTGATCACCAAGACCGGTAGGTGGAAGGCGTGGCTCGTCTCCGGCGGTGTGCTGCTGACGGCCGGCCTGGGACTGCTGGGCACCCTGCGGTACGACACCCCGTACTGGCACATCGCCCTCTACATGGCGCTGACCGGCCTCGGTCTCGGCATGATGATGCAGAACCTGGTCCTCGCCACCCAGAACCAGGTGGCCCCCGAGGACCTGGGCGCGGCCAGCTCGGTCGTCACCTTCTTCCGCTCGCTCGGCGGCGCCATGGGCGTCTCGGCGCTCGGCGCGGTGATGGCGCACCAGGTCACGGGGTACGTGAAGGACGGCCTGGCCGCTCTCGGCCCGAAGGCCGCGGCGCTCGGCCACGGCGGCACGGGCGGCGGCGCCATCCCGGACCTCGACAAGCTGCCGGCCCCGTTCCGTACGGTCGTCGAGTCGGCGTACGGGCACGGCGTCGGCGACGTCTTCCTCTACGCCGCCCCCACCGCCCTGCTGGCGCTGCTGCTCTGCCTGTTCATCAAGGAGGTCGCGCTGAAGTCGAAGCCCGCGGCCCACGCCCCTGCGGCGACGTCCGCCGGGGCCTCCGCCCCGGCAACCGCCGGGGCAGCCGCCGGGGCAGCCGCCGAAGCCCCCGCCAAGGCCTGAGCCGCCGCCGAGCCCCGAGCTGCCGCCGAGCCCTCAGCGGCCGGCCGACCCCGAGCGGCGGCCACGCCCTAAACGGCGGCCTTCGCCTCGATGCCCGCGATCAGGACGTCGAGCGCGAGACAGAAGTCGCCCTCGGGCGCCCGCCGGGCCGTGCCCCCGCAGCCGTGCAGGAACTGCGAAACGGCCAGGTGGGCGCCGGTCCGGGCGGAGTCGGCGAGGCCCGTCGCGTCCAACAGCCGCTGGAGGGCGGTGTCGAAGGCCCGGGCGTGCGGACCGATGTTCGGATAGGCGACGGCGAGCGGGGCAACCCAGGGGTGGTCCGTCAGTACGCGCCGGTAGCCCCGGGCCAGCGCCCGCAGCCGGCCGGGCCAGCCCTCGGGGGCCGGCCCGGCCGACAGGGCCAGCTCGCCCAGGGCGCTGTCCAGGGCGAGTTCGAGCAGATCGTGCTTGGTGTCCACGTACCAGTACAGGGACATCGCGGTGACCCCGAGGCGGGCGGCGAGCCGCCGCATCGAGAACCGGGTCAGTCCATCGGCGTCGAGCAGCCGCACGGTGGCGGCCGTGATCCGCTCCCGGTTGAGCCCGGAGGGCGCCTCGCTGCGGCGTCCGCCGGATCGGGCCGGTGCGGCGGGTCCGGCGGCCAGCCACACACTGGTCCGGGGCTCACCGGAATCGGCAGCGGTCACCATGGAGGTACCCTCCTCACGCCAGGTGGATCAGCCCGGAATGCCCGGTCCGCCCTCTTGATGCTAGATCCTGTCGTCGGAGCAGGGCCTTACCGGCGCTCCTTCGACGACAGGGCCCGAGGGGCGCCGCGCCGGTCGGGTGCGGATCAGGACGTGGGAGCCGTGAGGTCGTAGACGGTCGCCCCGCCCAGGGTCGACGCCTTGAACGTGGCCTTCACCCAGCTTTCGATGGCGCTGCTGGTGCCGCCGCCGGGACCGCCCTGCCGCATGCCGCCCGCGGCCTCGGCGGATCCGCCGCCCTGACCGGCGCCCTGACCGCCGGGCCCGCCCACCTGGCCTCCGCCCTGGCTGATGAACCAGTGGATCCGGCCGTCCTTCACGTACTGCCGGAACTGCTCCAATGTGGGCGAGGGGTCACTGCCGTTGAAGCCGCCGATGGCCATCACGGGCACGCCGGAGGCCAGTTGGTAGCTCGCCGCGTTCTGCGAGCCGACCGCGGCCGCCGCCCACGTGTACTTCCCGGCGCCGGCCCGCAGGGCCGCCTTGGCCTCGGCGCCGACCTGGGTTCCGCCCAGCAGGCCGCCGGGCCCGCCCTGGCCTCCGCCGGCGCGGTCCATGCCGCGCCCGTCCTGGCCGCCCGGGGCTCCCGTACCGCCCTGGCCGCCCCCGCCCGGCGGCATGCCGCCCTGCGGTGGGGTGTTGCCGCGCTGCGGACCACCCTGCTGGGGGCCGCCGGGCCCACCGGGCGGCATCTCACCGGCCGGGCCGCCGCCCCGCATCATGCCGCCGGGTCCGCCCCGGCCGCCCGCCACTGCCGGTCCGGCGGTCACGATCGAGCCGGCGTGCCCGGTCTGCACGGTGGTCAGGCAGTACGCGAGCGGGCCCGCCAGCGCCGCACCCAGCCCCAGCGCCGCGGTGGCCAGCAGCACCCGGCGACCGGCCGACGCGACGAGCGGCAGCGCGGCCGCGGCGAGCAGGCCCCCCAACAGGACCGCCCAGCGCAGCCACGGAAGATAGCCGGTGGCGCGGCCGAGCAGGACGTACGACCAGACGGCGGTCAGGGCGAGCGTCCCGGACAAGGTCACCAGCGCCGCCCGGGAGCCCCGCTCCTCCCACAGCACGGCGACGCCCATGCCGATCAGCGCCGCGACGAACGGCGCCAGCGCCACGGTGTAGTACTCGTGGAAGATGCCCTGCATGTAGCTGAAGACGATCGCGGTGATCAGGAGCGAGCCGCCCCAGGCCAGGAAGGCCGCACGGGCCATGCCCTCCAGCGAGTCGGTGGCCCGGCGGGCCCGCCAGGTGACCACGAGTCCGGCGACGAGCAGAACCAGGGCGGCCGGCAGCAGCCAGGAGATCTGACCACCGATGTTGGCCGAGAAGAGCCGGTCGATGCCCGTCTCACCCCAGCCGCCACCACCGCCGGCGCCACCTGCGCGTCCGCCACCGCCGACGCTGCCCGTCTCGTTGCCGTTGATCCGCCCCAGGCCGTTGTAGCCGAGCGTCAGTTCCAGGAAGGAGTTGTTCTGCGAGCCGCCGATGTAGGGGCGGGAGGAAGCCGGCCACAGTTCCACGACGGCCACCCACCAGCCGCCGGCCATCACCGTCGCGAGCCCGGCGAGCAGCAGCTGACCCAGGCGCCTGCGCAGCCGGGTGGGCGCGCAGACGGCGTACAGCACGGCGAGCGGCGGCAGGATCACGAAGGCCTGGAGGGTCTTGGTGAGGAAGGCGAAGCCGACCGCGACACCGGCCCACAACAGCCAGCCGGTGCGGGCCCCGTCGAGGGCGCGCAGGACGCAGTACACGGTGACCGTGAGCAGCAGGGTCAGCAGCGCGTCGGGGTTGTTGAAGCGGAACATCAGCGCGGCGACGGGCGTGAGCGCGAACGCGGCGCCGCTCAGCAGTGCGGCCCCCGGCCCGAACTGGCGCCGGACGGCTGCGTACAGCACACCGGTCGTGGCGACGCCCATCAGTGCCTGCGGGACGAGGATCTGCCAGGAGCCGAGCCCGAACAGCCGGACCGACAGCATCATCGGCCACAGGGCGGCCGGGGGCTTGTCGACGGTGATGGAGTTCCCGGCGTCGGAGGAGCCGAAGAAGAAGGCCTTCCAGCTCTCGCTGCCCGCCTGTACGGCGGCGGAGTAGAAGGAGTTGGCGTAGCCGGAGGATCCCAGGTCCCAGAGCAGCAGGACGGCCGTGGCGATCAGCAGCCCGGCGAGGGCGGGCCGTTCCCAGCGGGGCCGGTCGACGGCGCGCCGACCGGTACCGGCCCGGGCCTCGGGGACCGGGAAGAGCGGAATTGCTGCGGTGGTCATCGGATGTCGTCCTTCGCGGGAGTGTCGCGCCGCTCGGGGAAGACCCAGGCGCGGAAGAGCAGGAATCGCAGCACGGTGGCGGCGAGGTTGGCGGTGATCAGGACGGCCAGTTCGGTGCTGTGCGCGGGTGCGGCGGCGGCCGCTCCCAGGGCCGCGAGGGAGCCGCTGGTCAGGGCGAGGCCGATGGCGAACACCACCAGTCCCTGGGCCTGGTGACGCACGGCCTGGTCCCGGCCGCGCACTCCGAAGGTGAGCCGGCGGTTGGCGGCGGTGTTGGCGACGGCGGAGAGCAGCAGGGCGGCGCCGTTGGCGACCTGCGGGCCCCCTCCGGTGCGGAAGGCGGAGTACAGCAGCAGGTAGAGCAGGGTGGACAGGGCCCCGACGGCGCAGAAGCCGAGGAGCTGGCGGGCCAGTCCGCCGTCCACGCCGGGCAGCGCGGTGCGGTCGCGCGGGTCGTCGCCGAAGGGACGGGCGAGCCGGTCGAGCGGGAGCGCGCCGACGGCCAGTGCCCGGCCCACCCGCCAGACGCCCTTGAGGTCCTCGGTGGCGGTCTGCACGATGCGGACGGTGGAATCGGGGTCGTCGACCCAGTCCACCGGCACCTCGTGGATCCGCAGCCCGGCCCGCTCGGCGAGCACGAGCATTTCGGTGTCGAAGAACCAGCCGGTGTCCTGCACCAGCGGCAGCAGACGCTCGGCCACCTCCCGCCGGATGGCTTTGAACCCGCACTGGGCGTCGCTGAAGCGGGCGGCGAGCGAGGAGCGCAGGAGGAGGTTGTAGGCGCGGGAGACGAACTCCCGCTTCGCTCCGCGCACCACCCGGGAGGACCGGGCGAGACGGGTGCCGATGGCGAGGTCGGAGTGGCCGGAGATCAGCGGGGCGACCAGGGGCAGCAGGGCGTTGAGGTCGGTGGACAGGTCCACGTCCATGTACGCCAGTACCGGGGCGTCGGAGCCGGACCAGACGGTGCGCAGGGCCCTGCCCCGGCCCTTCTCCTCCAGCCGGGTGCTGCGTACCCCGTCCAGGGACGCGGCGAGCTCGCCCGCGACCTCGGGGGTGCGGTCGGTGCTCGCGTTGTCGGCGACGGTGATCCGGAAGGGATAGGGGAACGTGCGGGTGAGGTGCTCGTGCAGCCTGCGCACGCACGGTCCGAGGTCTTTCTCCTCGTTGAAGACCGGGATCACCACGTCGAGGACGGGCTCGCCGGGCACGGGCGCGAGTGGCGCCCGTGCCGGAAGGGCCCCGGGAGAGGCGTCGATTGGCATGTACCGACACTCGCCGGGCGGCCTGTCACCGCTGTGTGATGAGCCTGTGCCCCGTCTGTGAGTCCGTCTCCGAGTCCGTACGTGAGTCCGTACGTGAGTCCGTCCCCGAGGCCGTCTCCAAGGCCGTGCGTACGTCCGACCGCGCGTGCGGCAACACGACCTCGAAGCAGGTCCGCCCCGGCTCGCTGCGCACGCCGACCTGTCCACCGTGCGCGGTGACCACGGCCCGGACGATGGCGAGCCCCAGTCCGGTGGAACCCGCCGCCCGGGAGCGGGAGGCGTCGCCGCGGGCGAAGCGCTCGAAGACGTGGGGGAGCAGGCCGGGCGGGATGCCGGGCCCGTCGTCCTCGATCCGCAGCCGCACGACGGATGTTTCACGTGAAACATGCGCGGTGACGGTGGTGCCGGGCGGGGTGTGGGTGCGGGCGTTGGCGAGGAGGTTGACCAGGACCTGCTGGATACGGGCCGGGGCGACACGGACGGGCGCGGGTTCGTCGGGCAGGCGCAGCCGCCAGTGGTGCCCGGGGCCGGCGGCACGGGCGTCGCTGACGGCGTCGACGACGAGCGGGGCCAGGTCGGTGTCGGTGTCCCCGGTGGAGACGGGGCGGCCCGCGTCGAGCCGGGCCAGCAGGAGCAGGTCCTCGACCAGGCCGGTCATGCGGGTGGCCTCGGACTCGATCCGGCCCAGCGCGTGCCGGGTGTCGGGGCCCGTCTCCTCGCGTCCCCGGCGGGTCAGCTCGGCGTAACCGCGTATGGAGGCCAATGGGGTGCGCAGTTCGTGGCTGGCGTCGGCGACGAACTGCCGGACCCGCATCTCGCTCTGCTGGCGAGCCGTGAGGGCGGAGGAGACGTGGCCCAGCATCCGGTTGAGGGCCGCGCCGACCTGACCCACCTCGGTGCGGGGGTCGGCCTCGGCACCCCGGACCCGTTCGTGCAGCGCGGGCTCGCCGCTGTGCAGGGGCAGTTCGGAGACCCGGGTGGCGGTGGCCGCCACCCGGCGCAGCGGGCGCAGGGCGACCCCGACCAGTGCCTGACCGGCGAGGGAGGCCGCGATCAGCCCGGCCAGGGTGACGCAGACCTCTACTGCGACCAGGGTGTTCACCGTGGAGTCGACCTCGTGGAGCGGGAATCCGAGAACGAGGCTTCCGTCGGCAGCGGGCAGCACCCTGTACGCCCCGAGCCCGGGCAGGCTCAGGTTCACGGGTGCGCCGCGGCCCTGCCCTGCCGTGCGGGCGGCCTTGGCCAGGGTCGCGGTCTGGGCCTCGGTAAGGGGCTGGTGTCTGAGTTCGGGATCTTCGTCGCGCACGTTGCGGTCGGCCCCGAACACCTTGCCGTCGGAGTCGATGCGGAATCCGACGGCGCCGAGCGGTGTGCCGGGCCCGAGGACGGACCTTCCCTCCCTGATCGCCTTCTGCATACCGGGAGGCGAGGCGGCCATGTCGACCGAGATCCGCAGCTGCTCGTCGAGCTTGTCGACCAGGTACGAGCGCAGGGCGAGGGTGGTGACGGTCCCGATGGCCGCGCCCACCACCGCGATCAGCGCCACCGCCGAGACGACGAGCCGGGTCCGCAGGGACCAGGGGCGGCCCGGCCGCTTCAGGCGGAGGCGGCCTGCCACTACTCGGCCGACTTGAGCAGGTAACCGGCGCCTCGCCGGGTGTGGATCATCGGCGCCATGCCCGGCCCGCTCTCCAGCTTCCGCCGCAGGTAGGAGATGTACAGCTCGACCACATTGGCCTGGCCGCCGAAGTCGTAGGACCACACCCGGTCCAGGATCTGCGCCTTGCTGAGCACCCGGCGCGGGTTGCGCATCAGGTAGCGCAGCAGCTCGAACTCGGTGGCGGTCAGGTGGATCTCCCGGCCGCCGCGGACCACCTCGTGGCTGTCCTCGTCGAGGCGCAGGTCCCCGACGGCGAGCACCGAGCCGCCGCGCGCGGCCTGTGCCGCGCCCGAGCGCCGGACCAGGCCGCGCAGCCGGGCCACGACCTCCTCCAGGCTGAACGGCTTGGTGACGTAGTCGTCGCCGCCCGCCGTCAGGCCCGCGATGCGGTCCTCGACGGAGTCCTTCGCGGTCAGGAAGAGTACGGGGACCTGGGGGATCTCCCGGCGCAGCTGCCCCAGGACGGCCAGCCCGTCCATGTCGGGGAGCATGATGTCGAGGACCACGACGTCCGGCCGGAACTCCCGCGCCGCCCGCACCGCACCGGCCCCGTCACCGGCGCTGCGGACCTCGCAGCCCTCGTAGCGCAGGGCCATGGACAGCAGTTCGGAAAGGGAGGCCTCGTCGTCGACGACGAGGACCCGGCATGCTCCGCCGTCGGGCCGCGTCAGGGCCGTCGGGTTGCTGGTGGACGTGGACGCGTGGGAAGTGGTCGTCGCAGTCATACGGCCACGCTGTCCGGCGCCTCTGAGAGCGTTCTTTTCCCTACCTGTGAATTTCCTGAGAAACGCCGCTCAGCCGTCGAGCCGGAACAGGCGGGCGCCGTTGTCGTGACAGACGGAACGCAGCCAGTCGTCGCCGAGGCCGAGCCGTTCGAGGGCGGTGAGCTGGTGTTCGTAGGGGTAGGGGATGTTCGGGAAGTCGGTGCCGAGCAGGATCCGGTCGCCGAGGTCGGCCAGCCGCCCGAGGCCCCCGGGCGGGAACGCGCAGAGCCGCTCGGAGAAGTCGGTGAACGCCATGGTGGTGTCGAGGCGCACCTCGGTGTACCGCTCGGCCAGGTCGAGGAAGTCGGCGTACTCGGGCATGCCCATGTGCGCGACGATCAACGGCAGCCGTGGGTGGCGGGCCAGCAGCCGGGCGATCGGCTCGGGCCCGGTGTGCTTCCCCGGGGCCGGCCCGGACCCGCAATGGATCACGGTCGGGACGCCTGCCTCGGCGAGCAGCCCCCAGACGGGGTCGAGCCGGTCGTCGTTCGGGTCGTAGCCACCGACCTGGAGGTGCGCCTTGAAGACCCGCGCCCCGGCATCGAGGGCCCTGCGGACGTACGCGGCCACATCCTCCTCCGGGAAGAAGGTCGCGGTGTGCAGGCAGTCAGGGGTCCGGGCGGCGAAATCGGCGGACCAGGCGTTGAGCCATGCGGCCATCGCCGGCTTGTGCGGGTAGAGCATGGCGGTGAAGGCCCGGACCCCGAACTCCCGCAGGAGCGCGACTCGCTGCTCCTCCTCGTGCCGGTAGGTGATGGGCCACTCGACACCGGTCAGCGGGCCGACCGCGTCGAAGTAGTCCCAGACCTTCTCCAGGACCCGCTCCGGCATGAAGTGCGTGTGGACGTCGACCAGTCCGGGCAGCCCGAGCCGCTGCCGGAAGGCGCGGACCGCCTCAGCCGTTGCGGGCAAAGCCGTGGCTCCGCTCAACGGTCGCGACGTGCAGGGTGTAGCTCTCGTACCAGTCGTCGCGGCCCTGCCTCATGGCCGCCTGGTGCTCCAGGTCCCCCCGCCACACGGCGAGGGACTCGTGGTCGCGGAAGTAGGCGACGGTGATACCGAGGCCTCCCGGGGTGCGGGCCGACTCGTAGCCGAGGAACCCGGGATTCTCGGCGACGATCTCCTGCATCCGGGCGAGGGTCTCCGGATATCCGCTGTCGTCGGAGGATCGGACATTGCTGAAAACGGCCATGACATAAGGCGGTTCGAAGGCCGCTACGGGCTGGATGCTCATGCCCACCACCCTCGGCGGCGGGCCTCGGCATGTCCACCGGAATCGGCCCCGGAAGGTCAAAGGGATCCAAGTTTTGACCATGCCCGGGCGGGACGGCCGCAGGTGGCGCCCCTCAGAACAGCCCGTCCTGCTCTGCGGGCGGCCGTACGGCGACGGGCGCGATGACCGACACCGGCACGGTCGTCACGGCCTCGTCCTCCGGAACCGCGAGCTCCCAGCCGGCCAGCAGCCGGGTGTCCACCACCAGCCCGTCCGCGAGGTGCAGATCGGGTCCGGCCGCGCCCACGAGCCGGCCCACGACGGCCCCGCCGGGCACCATCTCGGTGATCACCCCCGCAGGCGCGGGCAGCCCGTCCAGCCCGAACGGCCCTGCGTGATCGACGACTTCGCACCGCACCCGCTCCAGCGACTCCGGCCACCCGGGCAGCACGGCGGCCCGGTCGTGCAGCTCGGCGACCTCCCGGGCCCGGTCGGCCGCGGCCGGCAGCTGCGCCCGTACAGCACGCTTACGGGCATACGCGATCCGGTCGGGCACCCCGAGGGCCGCCCGCAGCAGCTCCTCCGTGCGCCGGGTGGCCATGAGCGGCCCGCGTCCCAGCCAGGCCCAGGCCACGGCACCCTGTTCCAGCAGCCGGGCCGAGCCGCGCTCCTCGGCGGTGATGCCGACCTTGACCATCCCGGGCCCGAACCACGCCAGATAGACGCGGTAGGTGCGCGGATCGGCGACATTGGTGTCGGCGGCCACCGAGAACGACCGGTCGAGGCGCGCGCATTCGGGACACTGCGCGTTTCCGGCGCGGCCGGGCACGGTCGCGCCGGTGGGGCAGGGCGTCCGCTTCCCGGCCCGCCGCACCCCGAGGCAGCGCCGCTCCGCCCGGGCGACGAAGGCCAGCCGCTGCCCGTAGCCGAGCACGCTCGCCCGCTCGCCGCGCCCCTCCGCGTACCAGCCGACGGCAGGGCGGCCGCCGTTCCACCGGATCCCGGTGCACCACCAGCTCACAGCGGGAGCGGCCGCTCGAAGAACGTGTCCAGGACGACGGTGGCGTGCGTACCGCTGACCCCGTCGATCGCGTACAGCCGCCGCAGGACGTCCTGCAACTGCCCGGTCGAGGCCGTGCGCACCTTGACCATGACGGACGCGCTGCCCGCGATGATGTGCGCCTCCTGGATCTCGGGGATCGCGGCGAAGGCGGCGGCGGACTCACCCATCCATGCGTTGGAGTCGACCATCACATAGGCGAGTACGCCACTGCCGACGGCCGCCGGGTCGACCTCGACGGTGGTCCGCCGGATCACCCCGCGCTCGCGCAGCTTGCGGACCCGCTCGTGGGTGGCCCCGGCCGAGAGCCCCACGGCCGCACCGAGGGCGGCGTACGACTGGCCGGCGTCCTCCTGCAGGCGCAGAACGAGCGCCCGGTCGATGTCGTCCACTCGATCTTCCTCCTATGGGCCCGTCGGCCCTTGCGAAGACGGTACCTGATCCTGCAATCTCACCCTCGAACCGAACAAAATTCGGCAATCTTCTCTCAGGGGGAATCATGTCTGCCATAGCCGACCTCACCTTGTACGAGATTCTGGACGAGCGCTTCAAGACCGGCCGCTGCGCCAACGGCGACGCACGCCTGGACCGGCTCTACGACGACTGCCGGTGGGCGGAAGGCCCGCTGTACCTGCCTGCCTGGCGCCAGCTCGTGTGGAGCGACATCCCCAACGACCGCATGCTGCGCTGGGACGAGGCAACCGGCGCGGTCTCGGTCTTCCGCTCCCCGGCCGGACACTCCAACGGCAACACCCTCGACCGCGAAGGCCGCCTGATCACCTGCGAGCAGGGCGGTCGACGCGTCACCCGCACCGAACCCGACGGCAGCATCACCGTCATCGCCGACCGCTTCGAGGGAAAGCGGCTCAACAGCCCCAACGACGCGGTGGTCCGCTCGGACGGCTCGATCTGGTTCTCCGACCCGGACTTCGGAATCACCAACGACTACGAGGGCCACCGCGCACCCAGCGAGATCGGCGCCTGCAACCTCTACCGCGCCGACCCCGCGACCGGCGAGGTCCGCATGGTCGCCGACGGCTTCCTCGGCCCCAACGGGCTGGTGTTCTCCCCCGACGAGAGCGAGCTGTACGCGGCGGACACCCGCGCGGGCCACATCAGGGCCTTCAAGGTCACCGACGACGGCACCCTCACGGGCGACCGCGTCTTCACCGCCTGCCCGCGGGTCGACAACATCCGCTTCGACGACGAGGGCCGGCTGTGGGCGGCCGCGATGGAGAACGGCGTCCAGTGCTACGCCGCGGACGGCACCCTGATCGGCCGCCTCCGCGTCCCCGAACCCGTCTCGAACATCGCCTTCGGCGGCCCCAAGAACAACCGCCTCTTCATCACCGCCACCACCTCGCTCTACTCCCTGGTGATGTCCGTGACCGGCCTCCCCAGGGTCCTGTGAGGACCGCGGCGCCCCGCTACCGGGCGACGAACTGCGTCAGGATCGCCTGCACCTCGTAGATGTCGACTCCCTTGGTGAAGGTCTTCTCGATCGGCGCCGAGCTCCCGGATATCCAGATCTTGAGCTCGGCGTCGAGATCGAAGTGCCCGGCGGTCTCCACGGAGAAGTGGGTGATGCTTCGGTACGGGACGGAGTGGTACTCCACCTTCTTCCCCGTGAGCCCCTGCTTGTCGACGAGCACCAGGCGGCGATCGGTGAACAGGATCGTGTCCCGGATCAGCAGATACGCGGCGTGCACCTGCTCGCCGTGCCCCAGCAGTCGCGCGTAGTCCCGCTGCGCCGACGCCGGGTCGACGCTGTGCGCGTTTCCGAACAGTCCCATGAGAGCCCCCGATTTCCGGTTCGAACGATCTTCAAAACCGTACCGAGGGCGGGACGTGACCCGCGTCCCCCGCCAGAGCCATCCCACCCCCGACTACTCCCGGGGTAGCCCCTCCCCACGAAGGAGGAGGCCGACGCAGGCCGGCACATCGGGCATACGACAAAGCCCCCCAGGATCTCTCCTGGGGGGCTTTGCCCTGCTGTGCACTCGGCAGGATTCGAACCTGCAACCTTCTGATCCGTAGTCAGATGCTCTATCCGTTAAGCTACGAGTGCTTGGGCTTCCCGGGGTTTTGCGCCCCGTTGGCCTTGCGAGAACAACAATACATGGACCTCGCCGGGACGCGAAATCCATTAGCCAAACCCCTGCTGACCTGCGGAAACGACCCAGATGAAGATCGTCCGGTTGGGTTCGCACAGAGGTCGGGGCGGACCGGATTAACCCGGATCGCGTCCACACCCCAGAACGCATCGAAGCCCCGGTCCGTCAGGACCGGGGCTTCGATGAGGTGCGGAGGCGGAGGGATTTGAACCCTCGATGGACCGTAAAGCCCAAACCGCATTAGCAGTGCGGCGCCATAGACCGGACTAGGCGACGCCTCCAGCACACCCCCGCGTACGAGGGTGCGTGCAGATGATGACACAGGCGCAGGGCCCCTCACCAATCCGCTCCCACGGTACTAGGAGGGACGGGCGGAGGGCAAAGCCTTAAAGCCCATCGGTACGCAACGTCTGCGGGCCCGCGTCGTTGGTCAGGCGTACGACGTACGGACGACCTGGAGTGCCCCATGCTGCGTCTCGCCGCGCTCGCCGTCACCTCCGCCCTGGCCGCCGCGGCTGCGGGGCCGCTGCCCCCACTGCCTCTGGGCCGGCTGCTGGCGACACCCGACCGCCTCACCATCGCCATGGCCGACACGGGCACCCGCCGGCTGGACCGCGAGTTTCGGCTCGAATGCGACCCCGTGGGCGGCGACCACCCCTGGAAGGAGCAGTCCTGTGCCCGGCTGGACCAGCTCGCCCAGGAGGGGAAGGACCCGTTCGCACCCGTCTCCCAGCGGCAGGTCTGCTCGCTGCAGCACGGGGGCCCCGCCACCGCCCGGATCACCGGTACCTGGCACGGCCAGCGGGTGGACGCGACGTTCCGCCGGACGAACGGGTGCGAGATCAGCCGCTGGGACGAGTTGGAACCTCTGCTTCCACCTGGGCGTTCCTGACCTGGGAGGATGCGCGGGATGAGCGGTATCCGCCACACATCGGCCACCCCGGCGGGGGACTGTGGCCTTAGACTCCTCCCGTGACATGCCGGTAGTTGTGGTCAGGGAGGAAGCTCGTCGTGAGCAGCAGGCCATCCCGAGGCGCTGCTCGCCTCGCAGCAATACTCGACGCTCTTCCGGACGCGCTGTTGCTCGTCAACGCCAACGGCACTGTCGTCAACGCCAATTCGATCGCTCTCGAGGTCATGGAGAGTCCCGGCACCGGACTCGTCGGCCGCGGCGTGCTTGATCTCCTGCCCGATTTCGACTCCAAGCTGATCCCCGGCTCCATGCGCCGGCCCGGCGAGGACGACGGCGGCCGGGCCAAGCCCAAGCGGATGGTCGCGCGCCGCACCGACGGCAGCGAGTTCCCCGTCGAGGTCACCAGCGCCCATCTCGACGGGCGCGACGCCTACCGCGAGCCTCAGCCCTACACCGGTGACGAGCTGCTGATGCTCGTCGTACGGGACCTTTCGCAGACGGTGGACACCGAGGCCGAGCTGGCCCGCTCGCAGCGGCAGACCGAGATGATCCTTCGGGCCGCCGCCGAGGGCGTCGTCGGCACCGACACCGACGGACGGGTGGTGCTGGTCAACCCGGCCGCGGCCCAGATCCTCGGGTACCGCGCCACCGACCTCGGAAACCGCGAACTGCACGGCCTGGTCCTGCACTCGCGCGCCGACGGCTCGCCGTTCCCGTTCGAGGAGTCCCCGCTCGCCGACACCCTGCGCAGCGGGCGCAAGCACCGCGTCCGCGGGCAGGTGCTCTGGAACAAGGCGGGCCAGCCGGTCGCCGTCGACCTGACCACCTCGCCCGTACGGGACGGGGAGCAGCTCGTCGGCGCCGTCATGACTTTCACCGACCGGCGGCCCTACGACGCCCTCGCCGCGCGCCACGCGCAGTTGCTGGCCGTACTCGGCGACTCGCTGCGCGGCCCGCTGGACGAACTGCGCGGGGAGCTGGCCACGCTGGCCGCCGACGACGCGGGCCAGCTGTGGCCCGAGGCCAACCAGCTGCTGCACCATCTGGCCGCCGGCTACTCCCGGATGACCACGCTCGTGGACAACGTGCTCGGCTTCCAGCGCCTGGACGCCGGCACCGACCGGCTCACGAAGAAGAAGGCCCTGATCAACGGCGTGGTCGCGGCCGGTGTCGACGGCGCGGTCGAGCTGATCGGCCCGGGCCGCGCGCAGTTCGCCGTCCACGCCCCGACGATCGAGGCCGAGGTGGACGCCGGCCGGATCTCGACCGCGCTCGCGCACCTGATCGCGGATGTGGCCGGGGTGGACGCCACCGGCAAGACCCGTCAGGGCAGCGGGTACAGCGACTCGACGATCGTGGTGGCGGCCGCCCAGCGCGGCGATGTCGTGCGGATCGAGGTGCGCGGGCCCTACGAGGGCGGCGACCCGGTCCACGAGCCGATCGTCCGAGGGATCGTGGCCGCACACGGGGGCGTGCTGCAGACGGTGGAGGTCCCGGGCGCGCCCGGCGGCGCTTACGTGCTGGAGCTGCCGCTGGGCTCGGGCGCGGGGACGGTCACCCTGCCCGAGCCGGCGGAGGAGCCACCGGCCGACACGGGCGCCGCAGGCCGGGTATCCGGTGGACGGCGGGCCCGGCGCGGGGTGGACGCCTTCCTCGAGGACGAGGTCGGGTCCGGCGCGGCCGGCGCCGAGGGGGCCGCCGAGGGCGGCGCGCTGGCCCTGCCGTCCGGGCGGCGGCGGGCGGGCGAGGCCGGCGGCGAAGATGTGACGGGGCCGGAACTCGCGCAGTCCCCGGTGAACCCGGCGGGGCTCGGGACCGGGCGACGCCGTGGCCGCGACGGTGACGGCAGCGGCGAAGGCGGGGCGGGCGGCCCCGGGCAGCCGGTGCCCCCGCAGGGCGCCCCCATGCCCGCACTCCCGCCCGTAGCCGCGATGCCCCCTGTTCCGGTGACGGAGCATCCCGCAGGGCGGCGGCGAGCACTGGGTCCGGCCGGTCCCGCGCAGACCGGCGGTCCCGTACCTGCGACCGGGCTCGGGCCGATGCCCGCTCCCGCCCAGGCGCCCGCACGTCCCATCGCTCCCGAAGGCGGCTTCGCGCTGCCCGCCGGCCCGACCCCGGCGCCCCCGGTCCCCTCCGCTCCGCAGGCCCCCGCGATGGCCGGTTCGGCCGCCGCTCCCGCCGAGGCCGAAGCCGACGCCCCTGGCGGACGGCGTGGCCGAAGGGTGCTGAGCGCGCCCGTGGCCGAGGCCGAGGCCCCCGCGGCGCAGCCGGCCGAGGCCGAAGGGGACCCCGTACATCCCACCGGGCGGCGTCGTGCGCTCCCCGCCACCCCGGCATGGCCGGTTCCGGCAGCCCGGACCGCTCCCGAGGCCGACGAGGCCTCCGGCCCGGTCGCGGTGCCCGGGGCGAGGCAGCCGCAGGACAATCCGGCAGAGGGCCAGACCGCGCAGCCGATCAGCGTGCGCGCCCTCGGCACCCTCGGCCAGGGCATCTCCGTGGACCCCACCGGTTCCGGCTCCGGCCGTCGGCGTCGGCTCTCCGAGCCCGCCCCCCAGGGCCGGGCCTTCGCGATAGAGGCCCCTGAGGCGGGCTCCGACGAGGGTCCCGAGCCGCTGGACGGCCCCGGCGGCGCCGTGGAGGTCGTCAACCGTCCCGTGCCTCGGCCGGTCGACGACGAACTCCCCCCGGAGCCGCTGGACAACCCGCGGCGGCTCCTGGTGTGGCCCGCGCCCGACGTACAGACACAGCAGGCCCTGAGCGACCGCGGCTACCGGCCGGTGATCGTGCACTCCCGCGAGGAGGTGGACGCGCAGATCGCCGCGTTCCCCGCCGCGCTGTTCGTGGACCCGCTGACCGGACCGATCACCCGGACCGCCCTGCAGTCCCTGCGCCAGGCCGCGGTGGCCGCCGAGGTGCCCGTACTGGTCACGGCCGGTCTCGGGCACGCCACGCGCGAAGCGGCGTACGGCGCCGATCCGGCCGTCCTGCTGAAGGCTCTCGCTCCGCGCGACAGCGAGCAGCACCCCTCGCGGGTGCTGCTGATCGAGGAGCACGACGAGATCGCGACGGCCCTGACGGCCGCGCTGGAGCGGCGTGGCCTCCAGGTCGCCCGGGCGGGAGCCGACACCGACGCCGTGGAACTCGCGACGCGGATGCGCCCCAACCTGGTCGTCATGGACCTGATGCAGGTGCGACGCCGACGGGCCGGGATCGTGGACTGGCTGCGCGCCAACGGGCAGCTGAACCGCACCCCGCTGGTCGTCTACACGACGGCCGGCATCGACTCGTCCGAACTGCCTCGGCTGGCCTCGGGCGAGAGCGTGCTCTTCCTCGCCGAGCGAGCCACGACGGCGGACGTGCAGGGCCGCATCGTGGACCTGCTGGCCAAGATCGGCACCAACTAGCGATCCTGGCCCGATGGCCACCATCCACACCACCGAGCAGACCGTCCCCGCCGACAACGGGGAGGTGAACCTGCTGATCGCGCGACAGGTGGAGCCGGGGCACGAGGAGACCTTCGAGGCCTGGGCCCACGGGATCCTGGAGACGGCAGCGAGCTTCCCGGACCACCTCGGATACGGGCTCTTCCGCCCGGCGGTCGAGGGCGGGCCGTGGTTCCTGGTCCACCGCTTCCGCAACCAGGCGGCGTTCCGGCGATGGCAGGACTCCGCGGAGCGGGCCCAGTGGTTCTCCAACTGCCTCGGCCACCACCACACGGAGATAGCCCGCCGGGAACTGCACGGCATGGAGACGTGGTTCGCCAAGCCGGGTACGGCCCGGCCCGCGCCGCCGCGGTGGAAGATGGCGATCAGCTCGGGGCTGGCCATCTTCCCGATCTCGCTGATCGGCAACGCGGTGCTCGGGCCGTACCTGGTGGATCTGCACTTCGTGCTGCGGACGGCGGCCTTCGCCGTCGTCTTCAGCACCTTGATGACCTACGTGGCCATGCCCGCCGTCAGCAAGCTGCTGCGGCCATGGCTCACACGCGGCTAATCGAGCTTCGTGACGTCCAGCGTGCCGTCCGCGTACTGCCTGCGGATCACCTTCTTGTCGAACTTTCCGACGCTGGTCTTCGGCACCTCCTGGATGACCGTCCAGCGCTCCGGCAGCTGCCACTTGGCTATCGACTGGCCCAGGAACGCGCGCAGCCCCATGTAGTCCACGGTCGCGCCCTGCTTGAGGACCACGGTGGCCAGCGGGCGCTCACCCCACTTGTCGTCGGGGACGGCGACGACCGCCGCCTCGGCGACTTCGGGGTGCGCCATCAGCGCGTTCTCCAGCTCCACGCTGGAGATCCACTCGCCGCCGGACTTGATGACGTCCTTGGCCCGGTCGGTGAGGGTGAGGTAGCCGTCGGGGCTGATGACGCCGACGTCCCCGGTCTTGAGCCAGCCGTCCGCGCTGAACTTGTCCTCGGGGCGGAAGGGTTCGCCGGACGCGCCGCCGAAGTAGGCGCCCGCGATCCAGGTACCGCGGACCTCCAGCTCGCCCGCAGACTCGCCGTCCCAGGGCAGGTGGTCACCGCCCGGCCCGACCAGGCGGGCCTCGACGCCGGCCGGGAAGCGGCCCTGGGTGAGCCGGTAGGGCCACTCCTCCTCGGCGCTCAGACCGGCCGGCGGGTGCGCCATGGTGCCCAGCGGGGAGGTCTCGGTCATGCCCCAGGCGTGACAGACGCGGACGCCGAGCTTGTCGTAGGCCTCCATCAGGGAGGGCGGACAGGCCGAGCCGCCGATGGTGACGTGCTTCATCGAGCTCAGGTCGCGCGGGTTGGCCGTGACCTCGGCCAGGAGCCCCTGCCAGATGGTGGGAACGGCCGCGGCGTGCGAGGGCTTCTCCCGCTCGATCATCTCGGCGAGCGGGGCGGGCTGCAGGAAGCGGTCCGGCATCAGCATGTTGATGCCGGTCATGAAGGTGGCGTGCGGCAGTCCCCAGGCGTTCACGTGGAACTGCGGGACCACGACGAGGGAGGTGTCCTTGTCGGTCAGTCCCATCGACTCGGCCATGTTGACCTGCATGGAGTGCAGGTAGATCGAGCGGTGGGAGTAGACGACGCCCTTGGGGTCCCCGGTGGTGCCGGAGGTGTAGCACATGGCGGCGGCCTGGCGCTCGTCCAGCTCGGGCCAGTCGTAGCTGTCGGAACGGCCCGCGAGGAGCTCCTCGTACTCGTGCACGCGCACGTCCAGGCCGTCGAGCGCGGAGCGGTCGCCGATGCCCGAGACGACGACGTGCTCGATGGTCGGCAGGTGCGGCAGCAGCGGCGCCAGCAGGGGCAGGAGCGTGCCGTTGACCAGCACGACCCGGTCGGCGGCGTGGTTGACGATGAAGACCAGCTGCTCGGGAGGGAGCCGCAGGTTCAGCGTGTGCAGGACCGCGCCCATGGAGGGGATCGCGAAGTACGCCTCGACGTGCTCGGCGTTGTTCCACATGAGCGTGGCGACCCGGTCGTCCTGTTGCACACCGAGCTCGTCGCGCAAGGCGTTCGCAAGGCGGGTGGCGCGGGTACCGATCTCGGCGAAGCTGCGGCGGTGCGGCTCGGCCTCCCCGGTCCAGGTCGTGACCTGGGACTTCCCGTGGATCGTCATCCCGTGTCGGAGTATGCGGGTGACGAGGAGCGGTACGTCCTGCATGGTGCTCAGCAAAGCGTCCTCCCGGTGAGCGCTGCGGCGCTGCGGCGGCTACGGATGCAGCCGATTCTGCGCACGTACCGGTCGGCATGTCACTACCCAGGGGTAGAAAGCCGTGCTGTGTTTCACGTGAAACATCCCCCGGTTTCACGTGAAACATCTTCCGGCTCACCTGACAGGGGTGAGTTCCGGGTCCTCGCGGAGTTTGACCAACGCGCGGGAGACGGCGCTCTTGACCGTGCCGATCGAGACCCCCAGCAGCTCTGCGGTCTGCGCCTCGCTGAGGTCCTCGTAGTACCGCAGGACGACCATGGCCCGCTGCCGGTCGGGCAACCGCGTCACAGCGCGCCACATCGCGTCCCGCAGGGCCTGCGCCTCGGCCGGGTCGGCGGCGGGGTGCTCCTCGCTCTCCGGGAGCTCGTCGCAGGCGAACTCGTCGACCTTGCGCTTGCGCCACTGGGACGTGCGGGTGTTGACCAGCGCCCGCCGGACATAACCGTCGAGGGCACGGTGGTCCTCGATGCGGTCCCAGGCCACGTACGTCTTCGCGAGGGCCGTCTGAAGGAGGTCCTCGGCGTCGCACGGGTTGGCGGTCAGGGAGCGCGCGGTGCGCATGAGGACCGTGCCGCGGGTCCTGACGTACGCCGAGAACGACGGGTACGGCGTCGGATTCGAGGCGAGCGTGCACACAGGCGTGGTCATGGCTCCACGCTAGGAGCGCACGCTCCTCCTGGGATCGCCCGCAAGTGCCGAAGGGGGATCCACCTCAGGTTGTAGGGCCGGGAGGGGCTCCACCTCCTGAAGGTGGAGGAGGCGGAGCCCCGGCGGCTTCCGGATCTCAGCCGTCGGCGCCGAGGATCAGCCCGGACGTCGGTACCCCGGTGCCCGCGGTGACCAGTACGTGCTCGGCACCTGCGGCCTGGTTGACGGAGGTCCCGCGCAGTTGGCGGACGGCCTCCGCGATGCCGTTCATGCCGTGCAGGTACGCCTCCCCGAGCTGGCCGCCGTGGGTGTTGAGCGGCAGCGCGTCCGCGGCCACGAAATCGGCGGCCTCGCCGGGCCCACAGAAGCCGAACTCCTCCAGCTGCATGAGCACGAAGGGAGTGAAGTGGTCGTAGAGGATGCCGACGTCGATGTCCGAGGGCCGCAGCCCGCTGGTCCGCCACAGCTGGCGCGCGACCACGTCCATCTCCGGGAGCCCGGTGAGGTCGTCCCGGTAGAAGGAGGTCATGCCCTCCTGGCGCCGGCCGGCACCCTGCGCGGCAGCGGTGATCACGGCGGGCGGGTGCCGCAGGTCGCGCGCCCGCTCGGCCGTGGTGACGACGAGGGCCTGGCCGCCGTCGGTCTCCTGGCAGCAGTCCAGCAGCCGCAGCGGTTCCACGATCCAGCGCGAGGCGGCATGGTCGGCGAGGGTGATGGGCTTGCCGTGGAAGTACGCGGCCGGATTGTTCGCGGCGTTCCGGCGGTCGGTGACCGCTACGTGCCCGAAGGCCTCGGGGGTGAGGTCGTACGTGTGCAGGTAGCGCTGCGCTGTCATCGCCACCCACGAGGCGGGTGTCAGCAGCCCCCAGGGCAGCGACCAGCCGAGCGCAGCGCCCTCCGCCGAGGGCTCCCGCTGCTGGACGCCGGAGCCGAAACGGCGCCCGGAGCGCTCGTTGAAGGCGCGGTAGCAGACCACGACCTCCGCGACCCCGGTGGCGACGGCGAGGGCGGCCTGCTGGACGGTGGCGCACGCCGCGCCACCGCCGTAATGGATGCGGGAGAAGAAGGACAGCTCACCGATACCTGCCACCTGGGCGACGGTGATCTCGGGGCTGGTGTCCATCGTGAAGGTGACCATGCCGTCGACGTCGGCGGGGGTGAGCCCGGCGTCGTCGAGAGCGGCGTGCACGGCCTCGACGGCGAGCTTGAGCTCGCTGCGGCCGGAGTCCTTGGAGAACTCGGTCGCGCCGATGCCGACGATGGCGGCCCGGCCGCCGAGCTCGTCTCGGGTGCGGGCGCTCATGCCGGCACCTCCACGGTGACCGTCCCCGTGACGTGGTGGCCGATTCCGTTGGCGCCGACGATCCGGATCTCGACGGTGCTCCCGGCCACCGCGGTGACGGTGCCGGTCAGCGTCATGGTGTCGCCCGGGTAGTTGGGGGCGCCGAGACGGATGGCCACCTTGCGCAGTACGGCCTGTGGCCCGAGGTGGTCCGTGATGTACCGGCCGACCAGGCCGTTCGTGGTGAGGATGTTCATGAAGATGTCCGGGGAGCCCTTCTCCCGTGCGAGCGACGCGTCGTGGTGCACGTCCTGGTAGTCGCGGGAGGCGATCGCGCCGGCGACGATCAGGGTGCGGGTGACCGGTATCTCCAGCGGCGGGAGCACCTCGCCGGCTCTCAGCGCGTCGATCACGATTCAGCCCTCCTGCGCCAGTACGGCGCCCAGTTCGGCCAGCAGCTCGCTGCCACAGCCCAGATAGGCGTCCAGCTGGCGCCCCCACAGGAAGTGCCGGTGCACGGGGTGCTCCAGATCGGCGCCCATGCCGCCGTGCAGGTGCTGGCCCGCGTGCACGACCCGCTTGCCCGCCTCCGAGGCCCACCAGGCCGCCGTGAGCGCGTGTTCGCGCGCCGCGAGACCCTGGTCGATGCGCCAGGCCGCCTCGTACGCGGTCACCCGGATCGCCTCGGTGTCCATGTACGCGTCGGCCGCGCGCAACATGACCCCCTGGTTGGTGGCGAGCGGCCGGCCGAACTGCTCGCGGGTGGACGTGTACTCCACGGCCCGGGCGAGCGAGCCCGCGCAGACGCCCGCCTGGAGCCCGGCGAAGGCGGTGCGCGCGGCGGCGAGCGTGTCCTCGTATGCGTCCTGGTGGGCGCTGCCGGTCCCGACGCGTTCGGCTTCGGCTCCGGTCAGCGTCAGCCGGCCCGCCGACCAGGGGGCGGTGGTCTCCACCGGGGAGGTCCGTACGCCCGGCCCGCCCGTCCGTACGAGCCACAGGGCTCGGTCCGCGTCCGGGACCAGTACGTGCGTGGCCTCGCGCAGCCAGGGCACCACGGGGGCGGTCCCGGTCAGCCGGCCGTCCTCGGCCGTGATCCGGCCGCGGGCCGGGAAGGCCCCGGTGGCCACGGCCTCGCCGGTGCCGAGGGCGGGAAGCAGGCGGGCGCGCTGCTCGTCGCTGCCGTGCGCGGCCAGGGGGAGCATGCCGTACGCGCAGGTGGCGGCGTAGGGGACCTGTGCTGTGGTGCGGCCCTGTTCCTCCAGCAGCAGGACCAGGCCGAGCAGGCCGATGTCCTGGACGGCGGCGATCAGTCCTGAAGCGGCGAGGGCCTTCCACAGCTCGGCGTCGCTGCCGGTGCCCGCGGCGGTCAGGCGTTCGTGGGTGGCGAGGTCGCGGAAGATCCGGGCGGCGAGGCCGGCCGCGGCGGCCTGCTCCTCGGTGGGGTGGAAGTCCATCAGGCCTCGTTCCCGCGGAAGACGGGGAGTTCGAGGTTGTCGTCGACGCGCAGGAACTCCAATTGGACGGGCAGGCCTATGCGCACCTTGTCGCAGGGGACGCCGGTGATGTTGCTGATCATCCGCACGCCTTCGGCGAGCTCGACGAGCGCGACCGCGTACGGGGGGTCGAAGGCCGGGAAGGGCGGGTGGTGCATGACGACGTAGCTGAACACCGTTCCTGCGCCGGACGCCTCGACCGTGTCCCAGTCGGCGCAGGCGCAGGCGTTGCAGCCGGGCAGCCACGGGAAGCGGAGGGTGGAGCAGGAGGCGCAGCGCTGGATCAGCAGTTTGTGGTCCCGGACCCCGTCCCAGAATCCCTGGTTGTCGCGGTTGATCACTGGACGGGGCCGCCGGGCGGTGGGCCCGTCCCGTCGGGTCGCGGGCGCGTACTTGAGGATGCGGAAGCGGTGGGTGCCCGCGAGCTCGCCGTCCACCCGGACGTCGGTGCGGGTGGTGACGAAGTGGCCGGTGCCGAGCTTGGTCGTCTTGCGCGGGGAGACGGACTCGATGACGGCGTCGAAGGTGACGGCGTCGCCGGGCCGCAGCGGGCGCAGGTACTCCTGCTCGCAGTCGGTTGCGACGACGGAGGTACAGCCCGCGGCGTCGAGGAGCGCGAACAGCTCGTCGTAGGCGGACGACCGGTCGGTGTGGCCGGAGAGGCCGCCCATCGTCCAGGCCTGGAGCATGGTGGGCGGGGCGATGGCGTCCGGACCGGTGTAGGCGGGGTTCGCATCGCCCATCGCCTCGCACCAGTGGCGGATCATCGGCTCGTTGACCGCGTCCTTGCCCCGGCCGGCGGTCGCGGCGGGCCGTCCCTCGAAGGCCCTGAGCAGCTCGTGGAAGCGGGCCGCTTCCCCGGCCGTGCCGGTTGCGTGCGCCGTCATCGCTTCCTCCCCTTCATGCCGAGCCGCATCATGGCGACGATCTCCCGCTGGACCTCGCTGACCCCGCCGCCGAAGGTGTTGATCTGCGCGGCCCGGTTCATCCGCTCCAGCTCGCCGCCGGCGAAGGCCGCGGGCCCCCGGATCAGGGCCTCCTCGCCCACCACCTCCTGGCACATCCGGTACACCTCGACGGTGGATTCGGTGCCGAGGAACTTGACGCCGCTGGCGTCTCCCGGGGCCAGGGTGCCGCCGCCCACGTCCTGGACGAGGCGCCAGTTCAGGAGGCGTACGGCGGCCAGCCTGGCGTGGGCCTCCGCGAGCCGGGACCGTACCCAGGGCAGGTCTGCGGGGCGGTCGCCGGTGACGGGGTCGGGGGTGCGGGCGTGCGCGAGCGCGGCTCCGTAGAAGTCCTCGGCCTGCATGCCCAGGGCGGCGAGGGCCACGCGCTCGTGGTTGAGCTGGTTGGTGATCAGGCCCCAGCCGCCGTGCTCGGGGCCGACGAGGTTGCCGGCGGGGACGCGGACGGAGTCGTAGTACGTCGCCGTTGTGGTCAGTCCGCCGACGGTGTCGATCGGGGTCCAGGAGAAGCCGACGGCTTCGGTGGGAACCAGGATGATCGAGATGCCCTTGTGTTTGGGGGCCTGAGGATCGGTGCGGCAGGCGAGCCAGATCCAGTCCGCGTTCTGGGCGTTGGAGGTGAAGATCTTCTGTCCGTCGATCAGCCAGTCGCCGCCGTTTCCCCCCTCACCGCCCGTCCCGCCTGTGTCTCCCCCGGCCGCCTGCCGGAGGGCGCGAGTGCGCAGCGAAGCGAGGTCGGTGCCGGCCTCGGGCTCGGAATAGCCGATGGCGAACACGATGTCGCCCTTGAGGATCCGGGGCAGGAAGTAGTCCTTCTGCTCCTGTGTGCCGTACTTCATCAGGGTCGGACCGACGGTGTTGAGCGTGACCATGGAGACCGGGGCTCCGGCCCGGTACGCCTCGTCGAAGAAGACGAACTGCTCGTCGGGTCCTCGGCCTTGGCCGCCGTACTCCACGGGCCAGCCGATGCCGAGCAGACCGTCCGCACCGATGCGGCGCAGCAGTTCGCGCTGGCGCCCCGGGTCTTCGGGGAGACCGTCCGGCATCAGTTCCCGGAAGTACTTCCGCAGTCGGGCACGCAGCCGCAACTGGCCTTCGGTCGGAGCGAGGTGCACGGCGCTGGCCTCCCGGCATCGCAGCATCGAGTCAAACCTGACTGTCCGTCAGATTTGCCCGTGGTGTCAAGACCCGGGGGCGCAGGGCGACGCGGATCTGACCCGGACGTGCGCGAGGGTGCCTTCGTGTGGTGGCGACGTCGCGAGACCGGAGCAACCTCTTCTTCGGATCGCCGTGTCCCGAACATGCCGAAAGGGGCCGCGCCGTCCGGGAACCCCACCGTCTCCCGGGCCTGCGGCCCTGCAATCTCAAGCTTCGCGTCCCCTTGCGCGCCCCGGCGCCCGCCGGGGCAATCCATGGGTGCCCGCCCTGGGACACCACGCGGCGCGATCCGCGGTCACGCATGACCGGGCTCCAGCGCCTCTTCCCGCTCCTGGCCCTGCTCGTGTACGTGTTCCCGTCCGGTGGCGGCGCGTACGCCGGCGAAACCGGATCCTGCGACTGGGTGCCCGGCCTAGGCGGCTAGCGCGAGCCCGTCCCGGGCAGCTCCGGCGGAGGCTGCGACGGGGGCCGCGGCGGGCGCTGCGGCGGAGGCTGCGAGCGTGGCTCCGTGCGCGGCCGGGACCTGGGACCCGACCACGGACCCGACCGCGGTTCCGAGGAGGGTCGAGGCCCGGTCAGCGGTTCCCGGCCCGGCACCCAGGGCCGCGGCGGTGGTGGAGCGACGGACCGACGGGGTCTTGCCGTGCGCCTCGGCGCGGATCCGCTGCTTGATGGTGGGCGGGAGCGAACCTCCCCGCATCATCGCCCGCCAGGTCCGCCGGGCCGTGAAGGACGGACGCCGCACCGTGGCGGCCGCGCCGGCAGGGGCTGCGGCCGAGGCGGCGGAGGCGGCGGCCGGAACGGCCTTCCCGACGAGGCCGAGGGAGGAGAGGACGGCCACGAGCGCGGCGAGGACGGAGGTCCAGATCGACAGGAGGGTGCTGCGGTGAGCCATGACGGGTGCCTCGTTTCAGGATGTTCTGACGGGCGGATCTGAATACATTCGTCATGATGTGGCCGCAACCGCGCCGCCCCCACGACCCGCGCCGATCTTCCGACAAACACCACCCGGAAGGCCCAAGGGCCGCCAACGGAGAAGGGGCGCCCCGAGATCGGGACACGCCCGGAAGCCTGCGCACACGTCAGCCTGTGAGGCCGTGGTTGCAGCACTCCCACCGCGCTGACCTGCACGGACACCCTCCACCGACGTTTCTCGGCGGGACCCGCGGAACCCCTGGGGGACAGGCACCGGCCTGGGTGCTCCGCCAAGCACGCTCGCAGCAGAGCGGCAAGTCGGAAACTCGTCGCCCGCCTTACCCCCGACGGAGAACACCTCCGGGGCATGGGAGCAGACACCCGGACCCTGCCGGCCGGGCAAGCACGGAGAAAGCAGAAGGGGTGCCACCGGATTGGTGGCACCCCTTCTGAGCAGGGCCTTGGCCCTACCTGGCGGTGGGTGTGGGATTTGAACCCACGGTGACATCGCTGCCACGACGGTTTCCAAGAGGGTTCCGCAGGCGGCGACCATATAGGGTCTGACCTGCCCTGCAGCTCCCAAAGGAGGCTCTTTCGAACGCTCCTGGCCCACACATGGCCCAACGGTGATGCAATTCGCCGAGGCCGTCGGTAGGTCAACCACACTGAAGGGAGCGTCCCGAACCGATGGCAGGATCCGGATGCGCGACCGAAGGTGCGCTGGTGCTGCTTCTCAGATGAGCAGTTTATAGAGGTACAACCCTCGCTCGCCTCCAACTGCAAGTTCGTGAGCGGGGCCCCAAGCACACGAGTAGAGCCCGTCTTCAGCTCGTGCGACGGCTGCAATGCCGCGTAGCTCGATATTCCAAATCCGCACCGTCCCGTCGTTGCTGCCGCTGGCGAGCCACGCTCCATCCGGCGCGACCGCCACCGACTTCACCGGGCCGGTGTGACCGGTGAGGGTGGCGGTGCACGAGCCCGAGGCCCGGTCCCAGATCCGCACCGTCCCGTCCCGGCTGCCGCTGGCGATCCATGCGCCGTCCGGCGCGATCGCCACTGACCACACCGGACCAGTGTGACCGGTGAGGGTAATGGTGCAGGTCCCCGAAGCGCGGTCCCAGATCCTCACAGTCCCGTCGCCGGCACCGCTGGCGATCCATGCGCCGTCCGGTGCGACCACCACCGACTTCACCGGGCCGGTGTGACCGGTCAGAGTTGCGCTGCAGGCGCCCGAGGCCCGGTCCCACAACAACACCCATCCATCGTTGCCGCCGCTGGCGAGCCAGGCGCCGTCCGGCGCGACCGCCACCGACGACACCCGGTCCGTGTGGCCGATCAGGGTTGTCGTGCAGGAGCCCGAGACCCGGTCCCACAACCGCACAATCCCGTCCTCACCGCCGCTGGCAAGCCAGGCGCCATCCGGAGCAACCGCCACCGACTCCACCTGGTCCGTGTGGCCAGAGCTGACGGGAGGTTGAGCATCGGCCAACCGATCCCAGATCCGCACTGTCCCGTCGCGGCTGCCGCTGGCGAGCCAGGCTCCACCCGGCGCGACCACCACCGACTTCACCAAGCCGGTGTGACCGGTCAGAACCGCCGTACAGTCGCCCGAGACCAGGTCCCAAATCCGCACCGTCCCGTCGCCGCCGCCGCTGGCGCTGGCGAGCCAGGCGCCGTCCGGCGCGATCGCCACCGACCACGCAAGACCGGTTTGGTCGATGAGGTTAGTCGTGCCTGTGCCCGAGACCCGGTCCCAGATCCGCACCGTCCCGACGCTGCCGCTGGCAAGCCAGGCGCCATCCGGAGCCGCCACCGACCACACCGGATCGGTGTAACCGGTCAGAACCGCCGTACAGCTGCCCGAGACCGGGTCCCAGATCCGCACCGTCCTGTCGGCGCCGCCGGCGCCACTGGCAAGCCAGGCGCCGTCCGGCGCGATCGCCACCGACCACACTGCGCTGGTGTGGCCGGTCAGGGTGGCTGTGCAGGTGCCTGACGCTCGGTCCCAGATCCGCACTGTCCCGTCGGCGAAGCCACCGCCGCTGGCAAGCCAGGCGCCATCCGGCGCCACCACTACCGACCATACGGGGCTGAGGCCGGGGCCTGGGCCTTCCGCGCCGTCCTTGCTGAGGATGGAACGCTGCGCTCTCGCCATGAGGTCGAGAAGCCGCCGGAGGACATCGCTGTGGCCCTCGCCTGGATCGCTGGCAACCACGATCAAGGTGACCGAGGCCGGTCGGCCTGAGCGGCTGCGTGCGGCCTTGGACGCCCTCTCCAAGAGGCTCGACGGGAAGGCCGCCGCCGACAACACGGTGAGCCGCAAGCGCATGGTCCTCAGCAACGCGTTGCGGTACTCCGTGGAGCGCGGGATTCTGCCTGCCAACCCGCTTGGCCTCGTCGATTGGAGCGCGCCGGCCAAGGACGACGAGGTCGACTTCCGCTACGTCCCGAATCCACAGCAGGCGGCCGAGCTGATCGCGGCGGTACGACAACTCGGCACACGTGGGGAGCAGATGGCCGGGTTCTTCGGCTGCCTGTACTACGCGGCGATGAGGCCTTCCGAGATCGCCGCGCTGCACAAGTCCGACTGCCGGCTGCCGGAGACGGGATGGGGCGAACTCGTTCTCGGCGGTAGCCGCCCCGAGGTCGGCTCCGGGTGGACTGATGACGGGCAGTCCTTCGACCAGCGCGGCCTGAAGCACCGCGCCCGGCGAGCGACGCGATCGGTGCCGATCCCGCCGATCCTCACCGTGATGCTGCGGGAGCACATCGAGCAGTTCGGGGTGGCCGCCGACGGCCGGCTGTTCCGGGCAGCCCGCGGTGGGCGAGTGCGGTCCACGGAGTACTGCGAACTCTGGGATGCCGCCAGAGTCATGGCGCTGTCTCCGGAAGAGGCCGAGTCCCCGCTGGCGGACGTGCCGTACTCGCTCAGGCACGCCGGCGTGTCCCTGTGGATCAACTTGGGCGTCGACCCGGTGGAGGTGGCCCGACGAGCCGGGCACAGCCTGACGGTCCTGTTCCGTTTCTACGCCAAGATCCTCAGGGGCCAGCAGTCGCGTGCGAACGAACTGATCGAGCGCGGCCTCAGCGGCGGGTAGGGCAATGTCCTGCACATCTTGCCGACCCTGGAAGGAAGTCAGGCCTCGGCCGGACCTCGACCTGTCGCTGGGCAGAACAGCTTGCGAGATCCACCCGTATGGGGATCCATGCCTCGGCAAGATGTGCGAATGGACAGAGCATTCGACATGATCAAGAACAACCCCGAGGTGTTCGCTGCGCTGGTAGCTGCGATCGCCATCGTGGGCGGAGTCTTCGGAAACTGGATATCGGCCAAGGTGCAGGCATCAGGCGGGAAGGCTCAGGCCAACGCCGCAGTGGATGCAGCCCGGATCAGCACCGAGGCACAGCGCATGAGTGCTCTGCGTGAGGACCGGCGGGTGCAGATCGCCGCCTTCATCCGGCATGCCCGAGAGATCCTGAAGGAATGCGACTTGATGTTCTTTGAGGAGGGACACGAGCCGTCAGCCAGGTCCGCCTATGAGGAACTGGTCCAGCTGGAAGGACAGCTCGAACTTGTCTCTCCGGAGAGCGTCCTAGCACAAGCTGAACGAGTAATGGATGCTGTCGGGGACAGCCTGCAATTGGGGCTTCTCCGTGGACCGGCGGCTCGTGCACGGCGGACCCTGGCCCGCGTGCGAGCAGGCGACAGTGGCTACGAGGCTGCCCATGAGGCATGGAACCGCCTTGAGGAACTAAAGGCTGCGTACGTTGGCGACGACGATGACGCACAACGGCAGGCCTGCCGCACAGCGGCGAGTTCCGCACTCGACAACGTCCCGGCACTCACAGCTCAGCAGCGGAAGACTCTGGTGTTCGATGCAACGTTGCCGCCGCTCGCTGACGCCCAGCTCGAGATTGGTGCACAGCGAAACTCGGCGGTGAGGGATCTCGTGACCGAGGCTCGGTCGGTCCTGGGGGCAGATGCAGCCTGATCAATACGGAGCACGGCCACACAGCCCTCCTCCTGGCCCACAGATGGCCCATACGTGCTGGTCAACAGCGAGATACGAGTGGTCCAGGGTGAGACAGGCTGAGCAGAGAGGGCGGGCACCCGGTTCGGGTACCCGCCCTCTGACCTGCTACTTCTCTGACCTGGCGGTGGGTGTGGGATTTGAACCCACGGTGACATCGCTGCCACGACGGTTTTCAAGACCGTTCCCTTAGGCCGCTCGGGCAACCCACCTGGCCGGTACAGAGTACCGGCCAGGTGGGGATGGCGGGGGAGGCTACGGGTCAGGCGGTCTGAGCCTTGTCGTAGGCGGCCTTCGCCTCGTTGCCGAAGTACGGGCCGTACATCCGGTTCGGCAGGAAGTTGTAGCCGAAGCTGTTCACCGAGACCTGGGTGCCGAGGCCGGTGGCCTCGTTGAAGTCCTGGAACCAGGGGCCACCGCTGGAGCCGCCGGTCATGTTGCAGGCCAGGCTGTGGTCCTTGGTCAGAAGAAAGTCCTTGCCGCTGTTGCCGCTGCAGTAGACGAGCTTGGTGCCGTCGTACGGGGCCGCCGCGGGGAAGCCGAAGGAGTACATCTTCTTGCTGTATCCACCGTTGAAGAGGATGCCCTGGGCTCCGACGGCCTGACTGAGGGTCTGCCCGTTCAGCGGGGCGACGACGGCGAGGCCGACGTCCATGTTCATGTCTTCGCTGGCCGCCCACTGATCGGTGGCGAACGTCTTGGTGGCCGACCACTGGCCGTAGGGCGCGCTGCCGTTGTTGTAGGCAGGGACGAAGACCCAATTGGTGTGCCAGGCGCCCTGGTACTTCACGCAGTGGCCGGCCGTGATGACCGTGCTGCCGTTGGCGCTGGTGATCGAGTCACCCGAACAGGAGGCGGTCCGGTCCCCCATGGTGAAGAAGACCCGGCCCGAGGTCTTCACGACGGCACCGGAGCCCGTCCAGGCGCCGCCCGCCTGCGGGAACGACGTGGGTGAGGCCGCAAGGGACGACGAGGGCGCCGTGGGGGAAATGCTGGTGGGAGCGGCCGAGGTGGCGACCGGCGTCCGGGCCGCGCCGGGGGCCGCCGTGACGTCGAGCGGGGTGGCGTTCCTCATGCGCTCGGCGGTCCAGAACCCTTCGGTGTGCTGCTGCCGGAAGGACGCGGGGGCGTCCGCCGCGATCGAGGGAGTGGCCGCTGTCAGGACGCCCGCGATCAGGGCGCCTGCCGATAAGAGGACGGATGCGGCGGTGCGATGACGATTCACGCATGACTCCTTCTGCCGTGCCCGGTCCGGTCCTGTAGGTCGGACCAGGGCAGGGGTGGGGGTGAAGAACGGTCGGTGCGGATCGGCTGTGCAGTGTGCGCTGCGCTGTCTGTGCCGTGTGCGGAGTGCTGTGCGGCCGCGCGGCTTGCGGCTTGCGGCTTGCGGCTTGCGGCTTGCGGCTTGCGGCTTGCGGCTTGCGGCTTGCGGCTTGCGGCTTGCGGCTTGCGGCTTGCGGC
>NZ_JBHJTK010000005.1:137625-224131 GCF_042267665.1 Streptomyces sp. NPDC056224 | reverse complement strand
CGTGCGGCTTGCGGCTTGCGGCTTGCGGCTTGCGGCTTGCGGCTTGCGGCTTGCGGCTTGCGGCTTGCGGCTTGCGGCTTGCGGCTTGCGGCTTGCGGCTTGCGGGGCAGAGTGGCACGGCCGGGCGTCATTGTCAGCGGGCAGTCAGAACGTTCGGTCGGTTCCGGCCACGAATTGGCCAACTCCCTTCCGTCCCGCCGTCATACGGTGAGCAGCACGCCCGCGTACGAGACGCCCGCCACCACCACCCAGGCACCGAGCCCGAGCGCTGCGGCCCGCCCACCGGTCCGGGCAAGCGTCGGCAGGTGCACCGCGCTCCCCAGGCCGAACAGGGCCGCGGCCAGCAGCGCCTCCTGCACTGTGTGCGCCCACTCCAGCGCCACGTCCGGCAGTGCCCCCGTGGCTCGCAGAGCCGCTGCGGCCAGGAATCCCGCCACGAACAACGGCACCGGTGCCGGGCGGCGGCCCGACGCCGTGCGAACCCCGCGCCGCCGGGCCCGTACGGCGAAGGCCACGGCCGCGACCAACGGGGCGAGCATGGCCACCCGCATCAGCTTGACCAGCACCGCCTCGCCGAGCGCGCCGGGTCCGGCCGTCTGCGCGGTGGCCACCACCTGTCCGACGTCGTGGACGCTCGCGCCGACCCACCGCCCGAAGGCGGGGTCGGAGAGCCCCAAGGGCCCTTGCAGAAGGGGGAGTACCGCGATGGCGAGGGTCCCGCACAGGGTCACCAGAGCCACTGAGGCGGCCACGTCCTCCTCGTCGCTGCCGGACACCTCGCTCACCGCGCCGATGGCCGAGGCCCCGCAGATCGAGTACCCAGTGGCGATCAACAACGGTTGGTCGCCCGGAAGTCCCAGGCGGCGGCCCAGCCAGAGGGTCCCGAAGAAGGTGGCCGCTACCACCCCGGCCACCATCACCACCGTCGCCCAGCCGAGTCGGAGGACCTGGTCCAACCCCAGGCCGAGGCCCAGCAGCACGATACCGATCCGCATCAGCCGCCGGCCCGCCAGGGAAAGGCCCGGACGGGCGCTGCCGCGGACGAAGGTCCGCAGGCCGGGGAGGTGCGCCGCGGCGATGCCGAGCACCACCGACGCGGTCAGCATGGGCACGGCCGGCACCGCCCGATGGATGCCCCACGCCACCAGCGCTCCGCACGCGGCTGCCGTCAACCCCGGCCAGGAAGTGGATGTTTCACGTGAAACACGGGGTGCCGCCACACCCTGAGGACGGTGGAGGAGGGCCATCAGTCGACGGGGAGCGTGTAGACGCGACGGATGCTGGTTCCCAGCCGCGAGACGTCGGCCCCGTACACGTGCAGGGATATCGCCTTCGTGCGACAGGAGTTGCGGACCTTGTGGATGTCACCGGGCGGAGCGAATCCGCAGACCTCGCCCTGGCCGTTGACGACGTCTTCAGTGACCACCAGCCGGGCGGCGTCGGCTCCTGGTGCGAGCCGGTAGCGCCGTTCGCTCTCCTCGCCCTCGTGCACCCCGGCCACGCACCATGACACGTGGTCGTGGATACAGGTCTCCTGGCCCGGCAGCCAGACCAGCGCCACCACGGAGAAGCTTCCGTCGGACTCGGCGTGCAGGATGTGCTGCCGGTACCGCTCCGGGTCGCCTTCCTGCTGCTCCGGGGTCAGCAGGTCGGGGGCGCCCAGGTGCGGGGCGAGGCGTTCGCCCACGAGGTAGGCGGTCAGGTCCGGAGCCAGACCCCGGTCCACGACCCTGCGGATCTCATTGACGAGGGCGGCCATCCTCGTGGTCGTGCGGGCCGGCGTGCTGGTGGTCATATGTGCAGCGTGCCGCCGCCGATCCATCACGTCCAACGACAGTTATGACCCTAAATCCCAAGCCCCGCTTATGGATTGGTCAGCAGCCGACCCGGTTCGCCGCAACCCGCTTCAGCGCGTCGAGCACCACGGCGGTCGCCGGGATCCGCAGGTGGTCCCGGTAGACGTAGGCGGCGATGTGCCGCCGCGCGGCGGACTGGAGCGCCCGCCCGCAGACCCGGCTCAGCGAGAGCGAGGGAAGAACCAACGCCGGCATCATCGCCACGCCCAGCCCCTGTGCGACCAGGCTCTGCACCACCAGGTTGTCGTCGGTGGCGAAGCGGATGTCCGGCACGAAGCCCAGTTCCGCGCACTCGTGCAGCAGGTTGGCCCGGCAGCGCGGGCAGCCCGCTATCCAGCGCTCCTCGGCGAGGTCGGCGAGGTGTACAGCGCGGCGGCGGGCCAGCGGGTGACCGGTCGGGAGCAGCACCGTCAGCTGGTCCTCCATCAGCCTGACCTCGGTCACCTCGTCCGGGACCTCCTCGTGCAGCCCGGGATAGGTGAAGGCCAAGGTGATGTCGCACTCCCCGCGCTCCAGCCTGCGCAACGACTCCGGAGGCTCCCCCTCCAGCAGTTCCACCTGTACGCCGGGGTGCTCCTTCGCCAGTCCGCTCAGGGCCTCCGGAACGAGGGTGGCGTTGGCGCTGGGAAAGCCGCACAGCCGGACCCGGCCCGTACGCAGGCGCGCGTACGCCTTCAACTGGGCCTCGGCGGCGGAGAGACTGCCGAGGATCGTCTCGGCATGCCGGGAAAGGGAAGTCCCGGCCTCGGTGAGCTGCATCTTGCGGCCCACGCGGGTGAACAACGGTGTTCCCACGGCGCGTTCGAGCGCCTTCATCTGCTGCGTGATGGCGGGCTGGGTATACCCCAGCACGCGGGCGGCCGCCGAGTAGGACCCGGCAGCGACAACCGCGTGGAACGTCCGGATGTGCCGGGAATCGAACACCCTTGAAGCATAAGCGGACGTTGGGAGGGCCCGTAGGCGGTATTGCGCCCACGGGCCCGTCGGCATCAAGCCAGTGATCCCGGCTGCGCGGCCGTCACGCGTGGCCGTCACGCGTGGCCGTCACGCGTGCCCGGTGCCCGGGGTCAGAACAAGCGGTCGGGATCAGTGATCGGGCCGACCGCTTGTCCGGACTACTTGTCCCCGACCCGCGAGCCGAGGGTGATGTCGACCGTGGTCGGCTTGCCCCCGCGCAGGTAGGTCAGCTTGACCGTGTCGCCCGGTTTGTAGGTCCAGATCATGCTGATGAGGCTCGGGCCGCTGTCGACCGGCTTACCGCCGAACTCGGTGATGACATCGCCGGGCTTGAGGCCCGCCTTGCCGGCCGGGCCGTTCGGGTCGACCAGGTCGCTGGCGGGCGCCCCCTGCTCGGAGATCTTGGCGCCCTCGGCCTTGGCCTGGAGGTCCACGGAGACCGAGATCACCGGGTAGACCGGCTTGCCCGTCTTGATCAGCGACTCGGCGACGTTCTTCGCCTGGTTGATCGGGATGGCGAAGCCGAGGCCGATGGAACCGGCCTGGCCACCGCCGAAGCCGCCGTTGCCCGCCGACTGGATCGCCGAGTTGATGCCGATGACCGCGCCGCGCCCGTCGAGGAGCGGACCGCCGGAGTTGCCCGGGTTGATCGAGGCGTCCGTCTGGAGCGCACTCATGTACGAGTTCTTGCTGCCGGAGCCGTCACCCGAGGCGACCGGGCGGTTCTTGGCGCTGACGATGCCCGTGGTAACCGTGTTGGACAGGCCGAACGGAGCGCCGATCGCGATGGTGGCGTCACCGACCGCGACCTTCTCGGAGTCACCGAGCGGCAGCGGCTTGAGGCCGGGCGGCGGGTTCTTCAGCTTGAGGACGGCGACGTCGTACCCCTGGGCCCGGCCCATCACCTCGGCTTCGTACCTCTTGCCGTCGGAGAAGGTGGCGGTGAGCTTGCCACCGTTCGCGGCGGAGGCCACGACGTGGTTGTTGGTGAGGATGTGGCCCTGCTGGTCGTAGACGAACCCGGTGCCGGTGCCGCCCTCGCCGTCGCCGGCCGAGGCCTCGATGGTGACCACGCTGGGCAGCGCCCCCGCGGCCAGGCCGGCGATGGAGCCGGCCTCCCGCTTGAGCTCCTTCGGCGTGTTGCCCGCGCTGATCGTGGTGGAGCCGGTGCCGTGCTCGCTGCGGTCCGCGGCCCAGTAGCCGACACCGCCGCCGATGCCACCGGCCAGGAGGGCCGCCACGAGCACGCCCGCGATCAGGCTCCCCTTGCCCTTCGGCTTGGCCGGCGGGGTGCCGTCGGCGCCCGCGGGACCGCCCCAGGCGCCGCCGCCGTAGCCGCCGCCCGCACCGTACGCGGGCACCGTGGGCGGCGGGGGCGGCCAGCCCTCGCTTCCGTGGGCGGCCTGGGCGTGCGGCTGCGCGGGGTACTGACCGTAAGCCGCGGCCGCGGGGCCGGGCGCAGGCGCCGGAGTGGGCGGGATCTGCTGGGTCGGCTCGGTGCCGGGCGCGGGCGTCGGCGGCAGCTGCTGGGTCACCGGCTCGACGGTTTGCGGCGCCGGGGCGCTCAGGGGCGCGGCCGGAGCCGCGGCGACGGGTGCGTCGGCCGGCTGCGGGGCGGACACAGGCGCCGGTCCCGCCGCCTGCGTCTCGGAGGCCTGAGCAGGGGATGCAGACGGGGCCGCGGGGGGTGTCGGGGCCGCGGTGCCCTCGTTCTCGGTGCTCACAGCGCTCTCTCCTCGTCACACACGGCTTCAGAAATCTCTGGCGATATCGGTCCGGCTGAACGTTCGACGTGCCGCACAAGTTCCTGGGCAAAGCCTTTCCCATGACCCGTCAGAGCACTGTAAGCCGGACCTGTGCATCTCCCTCCATTCTTTATATCCGACATTTCAGATGCACCCCCAGTACCGGTCTCGACGCCGGGCGGCTTGTCGGTGGCACCATGACCCAGTGACCCACGCAACGCCGCGCCCCATCCAGGTCGTCGCCCACCGCGGCGCCTCGGAGGACGCCCCCGAACACACCCTGGCCGCCTACCGCCGGGCCATCGAGGACGGTGCCGACGCGCTCGAATGCGATGTCCGGCTCACCGCAGACGGCCATCTGGTCCTGGTCCACGACCGCCGGGTGAACCGCACGTCCAACGGCCGCGGCGCGGTCTCCGCCCTGGAGCTGGCCGATCTCGCCGCCCTCGACTTCGGTTCCTGGAAGGACCGCGAAGAGTCCCCCGACTGGGACGCGGATCCCGAGCTCACCTCCGTCCTCACCCTGGAGCGCCTGCTGGAGCTGGTCTCCGACGCCGGACGGCCGGTGCAGCTGGCGGTCGAGACGAAGCACCCGACCCGCTGGGCCGGACAGGTGGAGGAGCGCCTCCTGTTCCTCCTCAAGCGGTTCGGCCTGGACGCCCCACCCGCCGAGGGCCCGCACCCGGTGAGGGTGATGAGCTTCTCCGCACGCTCTCTGCACCGGGTGCGCGCGGCAGCCCCGACCATCCCGACCGTGTACCTGATGCAGTTCGTCTCGCCCCGGATGCGCGACGGCCGGCTGCCCGCAGGGGTGAAGATCGCCGGGCCTGGCATGCGCATCGTGCGCAACCACCCCGGGTTCATCCGCAAGCTCCAGGGCGCCGGTCATTCCGTACACGTGTGGACGGTAAATGAGCCAGGAGACGTTCAGCTCTGCGCTGATCTGGGTGTAGAAGCGATCATCACGAACAGACCTCGCCAGGTTCTGTCCCAACTCGGCCGCTGATGCCCCTTTTTACCCACCGATCTCTCCCCACCTCGCCGGTAACAGGGTGTGCCCCGGCGCATCCGTTCCGCATTCGGTCGGCGCGAATGCGCCAGAGGGCCGCCCTTCGGCGGTTTCCGGTCCAGGCCATGGGGGCATCCAGACCATGCGTGGGGCTAAGGAGGTTCCGGGGGTGGCGTTGGTGGTGGCACAGGAAGTGCCCACGTCGTCGTACATGGATGTACGCCATGGTCCTGCGGGCGTGGGCGAGGCGCGACAGCGGATGCGCGAGCAGTTGCGTATCAGCGGGGTGTCCGAATCGGTCGTGGACGATGCCGTACTGATCCTTTCCGAACTACTCAGCAACGCTTGTCGACACGGCAGGCCACTGGGCGCGCGGGAAGTCGGGGACGGGGAGATACGCGCCGCGTGGCGCGTCGACGCAGCGGGGCGACTGACGGTCGAGGTCACGGACGGGGGCGGGCCCACTCGCCCTGTTCCTTCCACGCCCTCGGTCACCGCGCGCGGTGGACGGGGGCTGAACATCATCAGCGCCCTGGCGCAGGACTGGGGTGTCCGGGACGGAGCGGCGGGCGAGGTCACCGTGTGGGTGATCGTTGCCTGCGGGCCCCGGCACGACGATTTCGCTACGCGCGTTGCGCCCCCGGCGATCGACTTCAGCACGGCCTTCGACGATCTGGATCCGTGAATCCGGGGGTCCGTGATCGCCGCGGTCATCGCACTGGTCGTCCGCGGTCATCACGCAGGTCATCACAGTAATACCGGCCATCCGCACAGGCGGCCGTCCGGGAGCGCACGCCGACCGTGCTCCCGGCCGCACCCCACCGGTTCCGGCGGTACGAACGGCTAGGCTCGCGCCCAGACACGACGCCGTACCGCCGCAACCGGGAGACATCCACGATGGCCAAGAAGCGCCCCGCAGCCAAGACTGCAAAGCCGCAGCTCAACAACGGTGAGATCCCGGTAGTGGGCGCCCGCGAACCCTGCCCCTGCGGATCGGGGCGCCGCTACAAGGCCTGTCACGGCGCTGCCGCCGCTCACGCCGTCACCGAGCACGTGCAGCGCCCCTTCGAGGGCCTGCCGGGTGAATGCGACTGGGTCGCGCTGCGCGAACTGGTCCCTGCGGCCACCGTTCCGCTGACCCTCAAGGGTGGCCTTCCCCAAGGTGTCCCCTCCGTCACTCTGGTCACCGTGCTCCCCATGGCCTGGCCGGCGCTGCGCCGCGAGGACGGTTCCGTCCTGCTCGGCCTGCAGAACGACTCCTCCACCGGGGACCTCGGCCGAGACATGGCCGACACCCTCGAGCGGGCACTCGCGGCGGAGCCCGGTACTCCGATCGCGGCCCGCCGGGTTCCGGCCGAGGGACCGCGACTTCAGGATCTCCTGGACACCGACGGCGGTTTCGAGCCGGTTGTGCACAGCGGCTTCGAATTCTGGATTCCGGAATCGGAGAGCGCCCAGAGCTCCTCTCCGGAGATCGCCGCCTCGCTGGAGCGCGCCAACGCGGCCGCCATTCCCACCGTCAAGCTGGCCGGCGTCGACGCGGCCTACTGGTGCGAGACTCCGGAGAAGAACCACCTGCGCTGGGTCATGCCGCACCCCGAGGAGAAGCTGCTCGACGCCCTCGCGAGGCTGCACGCGGCCGGCACGTCCTCACTCGGCGAAGGCACCCGACTGGTCGGTTCCTTCCGTGCCCACGGCCTGATGGTCCCGGTCTGGGACCTGCCCACCGGGGTCACGGCCGACGATGTCGAGAAGCCCGCGGCGGAGTTCGCGGAGCGGCTGGCCACGGCCCTGGCCTCGGACGCACCGCTGACCACCGAGGAGCGCCGGGCGCGCGGCGGACTCACCAACCGCCAGGTCACGCTCAGCTGACGCACACTCACGCACAGGTTCGGTGACGGGAGTCACAACTCCCGTTAATCGTCTGCAAATCGGTGTCTGAATATCAGAGATCGAATTTGCGTACAGGCGATCTCTTGTTACCGTTCTTGTAGCCCGGTCGCTGGTGCATCCCCCGTCGCCAGCGACCGGGCCCTTCCATTTCCGGCGGTACTCAACCGTCACCCGGTGCCGGTGAGTTGCTCCCGGACCGGAGCAGTAGCTGCCCTTCATCATCCGGAACTGCAAATTCCGCTACGGCGGAGTAGTTCTCCGGCGCCCCCGCCGAATCCTCCTTGGGCGTCTCGCACAGCCCCGGCTCGTCGCCCCCGCCGAGGGCGCACCGGATCTGCACCGTGCGCCCGCCCGGCCCCATCACCGCCAGCACCGCGTCCAGAGCGCGGCCACTGGTGTTCCGGTAGTAACTCCGGCCCCACGTCTGGCCGTCCGCCACCAGGACGCAGGTCTGCGCCTCCACCCCGTACGGCGAGGACACTTCGGGGCCGCACCGGGAATCCGTGCGGGGCTGCTCGACGGGGCCGGGCCGCTCGGGCCCGCTCGGCGCGCCCGAAGGCGCGGGCGACGCAGGAGACGTGCGCGACGGACCCGACGCGCGCAAGGGGTCCGAAAGCCCGAGCGTCGAGAACAAGCCGCCGCCTTTTCCGTCATCCTGAGCGGCGAAATCCGGCCCGGCGATCGCTCCTGCGAGCGGGAGAGACAAGATGATCAGCACACCGGCGCCGATACCGATCAGGCGGAGATTCATTCGCCGAAGATAGCGATGCGGGAATGGGGCGCGAAGATCCCCGCGCCCAATTCCCTTGGAAACTCGCTCCGCTGGCACCCGTACGAGTGACCAGTCGATCCGGGACAGGTCAGTACGCGAGCCGGCTGCCGCCGCCCGGTGCACCGCTGCTCGCCTCGACCAGCGCGTCAACGACCGCCTCGACCTCGGGCAGCCAGAGATCCGGCGAGCGCACCGGCCCGCCCGCTGATCCCACCGACGCTCCCGCTGATCCCACCGGCCCGTCCGGTGCCGGATGCGGTTCCCGTTCCCAGCGCACCTGGCCGCCGCTGGACGCGGCGGAGGGCGGCAGCAGGAGATAGCCGCCCTCTCCGTGGAAGCGCAGCGAGGACGGCACGTGGTCTTTGGCGTAAAGGAGTTCGCCCAGCCGCTCCAGCGAGTACGGCGCCACCAGCAGCGACCAGCGCGTGGGCGTGGCCACGACCGGTCCGAGCCGCATGCCCTGAGCGTCCAGCCTTACGAGGGCCCGCGCGGCCGCTCCGGCCGGGAGGCTCACCGCGCACGGAGCGGGCCCGCCGGTGGCCATCAGAACAGGGGCGGTGGGCCGGTTGGTCCACCACCAGGACACCATCCGGGGGTCGGTGGTGGCGGCGAGCAGCCCCGGATCGAAGGGGTGCGCGCCGGGGACGACGCAGTCGGGGTCGGGACAGGCACAGCGCGAGCCGTCCACGGCGGACCGGCCGACGCCGGGCAGCACGGGCCATTGCCATGCGGTGGCGCAGGTGAGCGCC
Source organism: Streptomyces sp. NPDC056224 (assembly GCF_042267665.1). Lineage (NCBI taxonomy): Bacteria > Bacillati > Actinomycetota > Actinomycetes > Kitasatosporales > Streptomycetaceae > Streptomyces > Streptomyces sp. NPDC056224. Next base: position 215,150 of record NZ_JBHJTK010000005.1, on the reverse strand, counting down.
GCGTCGAGGAGGGACGGCGTGCCGCCGGTCTCTTCCGGGGCGGAGCGCAGGGATGGGAGACGGTCGCGGAGCCGCTGGAGACGCCTTCCGAGGATCTCGCGCATGAGCGCTCGTTCCTTTCCGTTGAACGTCGAGGGCCACATCACACCACGTAAGCGGTGCCTCACCACACGTACATGTTTCGCGTCACTGTCCGCGCTGAGCAGGTTCACACGGTTCGTGCAGTTCTCTTAAGGGTCCATCAAACGTCGGGCGGGGGTGGAGCACTCCCCGCACCGGATATCGGGACCGGCTGCCGCCGCTAAGGACGACGGCCCGTGCCGGACGGTTCCCGGCGCCCGCCCCGGGCGGCGCTGAAGCGGGACCGGGCGGCGCCAACTGGCTCCGAGCACTACCGATTACGTACCCGAACCCCCTCTGGAGCCCGTCCAGTCGACCGCAAGAACCGTCCGCTTCCGGCATTTTCCGGCCAAGTTCTAGCCTTGGCTGGACAGTGAGTTGCCGCCTCACGGACACCAGGATTCCCACCTGGGCAATGCTGGACATGCGTCCGTGTATGCGTGTAGATGTGGATTCCTTGATGGCGGCGCAGCACGATCTGGGGGTTTGCGATGCTATATGGCGAATCGCACCAGGTGGAAAGGCGGACGCCATGAGCGCTCCGCATCTGCCGAAAGTGGCTGGAATCGATCCAGCAGTGACGACGTCACCGCACACTGTGGCGCCCACGACCGCACGCACCAGCCCCGCCCCGGCCCCGGTACCCGGACCGGGCAACCTCATCCAGGACCGGCTGGCGGGTATGGTCTCGGACCTCACCACCCTCCATGAGCTCACCGAACGCCTGGCCCGCAGCGGCGATCTCGACTCCTCCCTCCATGAATTCCTGCGCGCCGGTGCCGCACTCGTGGGCGCCCGCCGCGGCCTGATCATCCTGGAACCCTCCGACGGGCTCGGCCCCACCCACACGATCGGCCTCGGCCTCGGCCACGCCGACCTCGGCCACATCGAGACGGTGCCGCGCAGCGCCACCTCGTACGGCCGCATCCTCGACGGGCTGCCCGACGCCCATGGCGGTTCCGAGGTGCTCTCCGAGGCGGGCTGCTCCCCCGGCACCGGGGGTTTCGCCACCCCCGTCGACCCCCGGCACCGTGAGGTCGCCGCCCGCCTCGGCTACGCCGCCAGCTACGCCCTGCCGCTGACGGCCGAGGCCACCGGCCGGCTGGGCGCGGCCGTCTGGCTCTACGACGAGCAGGCCGAGCCCAGTGACCGCCAGCGCGACCTCGCCGGCCTGTACGTGCGCCACGCCGCCGAGCACCTGGCCCGGATGCTGGAGGTGGAACGATCCCGCTCCCGCCTGGCCTCCATCAGCGAGGAACTGCTGCCCAGCCGACTCCCCCGGCTCCCCGGGGTCCAGCTCGCCGCCCGCCACCACACCGGGCCGCGCGGCGGGGGCGACTGGTACGACGCCCTGCCCCTGCCCGAGGGCGCCCTCGGGCTGGCCGTAGGCTCCGTCACCGGTTCCGGGCCCAGCGCCGTCGCCGCGATGGGCCGTCTCCGGGCCTCGCTGCGCGCCTACGCCGTCATGGAGGGCGAGGACCCCGTCGCCGTCCTGTCCGACCTGGAGCTGCTGCTGCGCCTCACGGAGCCGGCCCGCTCGGCCACCGCGCTCTTCGCCTACTGCGAGCCCGTCGGGAGCCCCGGTGGGGGCGGCGAACGGAACAAGATCATCCTGGCGGGCGCGGGACACACCCCGCCCCTGCTCATCGGCGAGCGCCGCACCGAGTACGTGGAGACCTCGCTCTCCGCGCCGCTGGGGATGCTGTCCTGCTGGGAGGCGCCCAGCGTGGAGATCGAACCCGCACCCGGAGAAACGGTGCTGCTCTACACGGACGGGCTTCTGCGGCGCACCGGGGACCCGATGGACCGGGCCTACGCCCGGCTGCACGCGGCGGCCGCGGCGGTTCCCCGTGCAGCCCGCGACGACCCGGCCGCCCTCTGCGACCACATCCTGCGGACCGTGCTGCCCGAAGGGGAACCGGCCGACCTCCCCGAGGACATCGTGCTGCTCGCCGCCCGGTTTGAGTGATCTGCGACGATTCAGCCGGTTGGGGCTCTTTGTGCCAAACAGCACATGCCCCTCCGGCCGTTTCCGCTCGCGCCTACGATGGATGGGGCCCACACCCACAGGTCCACACCCATCGCAGCTGAGGAGAAGACGTGGCTGACGAGCTCACCCCGGAGACCCCGGAAGAAGAGCAGCCCAAGAAGGCGCACAAGCAGCGGAAGAACGGGCTGTACCCGGGCGTCAGCGACGAACTCGCCGAGAGCATGCGCACCGGCTGGGCCGACACCGAGCTGCACGGGCTGGAGCCCATCGCCCAGGCCGCGCACACCGCTGCCCGCCGCGCCGCGCTGTCCGCGCGCTTCCCCGGCGAGCGCCTCGTCGTCCCCGCGGGACGCCTGAAGACCCGCTCGAACGACACCGAGTACCCCTTCCGCGCCTCGACCGAGTACGCGTACCTCACCGGCGACCAGACCGAGAACGGCGTCCTGGTCCTGGAGCCCACCGGGGAGAGCGGCCACACGGCCACCGTCTACCTGCTGCCGCGCTCCAACCGTGAGAACGGCGAGTTCTGGCTCTCCGGCCAGGGCGAACTGTGGGTCGGCCGCCGCCACTCCCTCACCGAGGCCGAGCAGCTCCTGGGCATCCCCGCCAAGGACGTCCGCGAGCTCGCCGAGGCCCTCACCGAGGCCGAGGGCCCGGTCCGAAACGTCCGCGGCCACGACTCCGTGATCGAATCCGCCCTCACCGACAAGGTGACCAAGGAGCGCGACGAAGAGCTGCGCGTCTACCTCTCCGAGGCCCGCGCCGTGAAGGACGACTTCGAGATCGGCGAGCTGCAGAAGGCCGTCGACTCCACCGTCCGCGGCTTCGAGGACGTCGTGAAGGTCCTCGACAAGGCCGAGGCCACCTCCGAGCGCTACATCGAGGGCACCTTCTTCCTGCGCGCCCGCGTCGAGGGCAACGACGTCGGCTACGGCTCCATCTGCGCCGCCGGCCCGCACGCCTGCACACTGCACTGGGTCCGTAACGACGGCGACGTCCGCTCCGGCGACCTGCTGCTGCTCGACGCCGGTGTGGAGACGAACTCCCTCTACACCGCCGACGTCACGCGCACGCTGCCGATCAACGGCACGTACACCGACATTCAGCGCAAGATCTACGACGCTGTCTACGAGTCGCAGGAAGCCGGCATCGCCGCCGTCAAGCCGGGTGCGAAGTTCCGGGACTTCCACGACGCCTCCCAGCACGTGCTGGCCGAGAAGCTCGTCGAGTGGGGCCTGCTGGAGGGCCCGGTCGAGCGCGTCCTGGAGCTCGGCCTGCAGCGTCGCTGGACCCTGCACGGCACCGGCCACATGCTCGGCATGGACGTCCACGACTGCGCCGCCGCGCGCACCGAGGCGTACGTCGACGGCACGCTGGAGCCCGGCATGTGTCTCACGGTCGAGCCCGGTCTGTACTTCCAGGCCGACGACCTGACCGTGCCCGAGGAGTACCGCGGGATCGGCGTCCGGATCGAGGACGACATCCTGGTCACCGAGGACGGCAACCGGAACCTGTCGGCCGGGCTGCCCCGCACCTCGGACGAGGTCGAGGCCTGGATGGCGCGGCTCAAGGGCTGACGGCCCCAGGGCTGAGCCCTGCGTGTGACGGTGGGCGGGATCCCCGGGCGGAACCCGCCCATCGGCGTGCCTACGACACCTTCAGCAGTGCGTCGTCGCGCCACTTCAGCATCTTGTCGAAGCTCACCACCGCGCCGCGGCCCGGCCGGTTCCGGAAGCGGACGTGGTCGGCGAGTTCCTCGATCAGGTGCAGTCCCCGGCCGTGCTCGGCCAACGAGGGTCTGTGACGGGCCCCTGTCGCGTACGGGAAACCCGGACCCGAATCGGTCACCTCGATGCGGCATCGGTCCCCGTCCAGATAGGCCGTGACGTGGTACGCCTCGGCCTCATCCGGGATACCGCCGCCCCCACCGTGCTCCACCGCGTTCGTGCACGCCTCGCTCAGCGCCACCGAGAGGTCGAAGGAGATGTCCGGGTCCACCCCCGCGGTCTCCATCGTCCCCAGCAGCAGTCGCCTGGCGAGCGGCACGCTCGCGGCTTCGCGCCTCAAGTGGAGAGACCACCAGATGCTCATACGGTTACCTATTGCCGCCCGTGGGGGGCCGTAAGCGCCCGGCGTCCGTCCGAGCGCTCCATTGCCCTCGTTCGGCCGATGCGCTCGCGGCGGACCCTTGTGCACGCGACGGTGTCCGCCGCGTTGCCCCGCTGTGCCGGTCAAGGGCACCCATGACGGACTCATGGGACCTTCCGGACCTGCCGCATGAAGGCCCTGAGCGCAGTGCGATGATGAGCCGGCCATGACTGACCCCCACGCGACGCACGCCGGAACCGGCCTCCGGCTGATCCGGGCCGCGGTGTTCACCGCGGTCTGCGTCGTGCTGTCCGCGGCCGGGCACGCGCTGGCGTCCTGCGCCACCGTGCCCTGGTGGTCCCTGTTCGCGGGGTTCCTCGTCGTCTTCGCCGTCGCGGCCCCGCTCGCCGGCCGCCGCCGCGCGCTGCCCGGCATCGCCACCGGGCTGGCCGCCGGGCAACTCACGCTGCACACGTTGTTCGGCCTCGCCCAGCACGGCGCCACGGCGGCCCGGACACCGGTCGGCGCCTCCGACGGCTCGCTCCCGGAGCTCGCCGCCAGGCTGGTGTGCGGAGGCAATTCCGTACCGCTCAGCCCGGCCGACGCCAGCCGGATCCTGGAGTCCGCCGGTCTGGACCCGGCCGCCCTGACCGGACAGCTCGCCCAAGCCGGACAGTTCGCGGCCCAAGGCCACAGCGCCCACGCCCACGTGGTCCAGGCAGCCGCCGCGGCCCCCGCGACCGGGCTGTTCAGCCCCGCCATGCTGTTCGGTCACCTGCTCGCGGCGCTGGCCGCCGGCTGGCTCCTCGGCCGCGGCGACGCCGCACTCTTCCGGCTCGTCGAACTGTCCCGGACATCCGCCGAAGCCACCCCGGTACGCCCGCTGCGTGCCGCGCTGGCCTTCGTACGCGCCTTGGGCGCCGGCCTCCCCGGCGCGCCCGCCCGTACCCGGCAGATCCCGCGGACCGAGGCCGATCCCGCTGCCGCCACCGGCCGGGAGGCACTGCACCACTCGGTGATCAGGCGCGGGCCGCCCACGGCCCTCGCCCTCGCAGCCTGACGCGGCACCCTCCTTCCCGGGACACACGACGGGAGCACCGGTGCCGCGAACTCCGCGCGCGCCCGTGCCCGGAGCCAACGTCATCACTGATCCCGTGGAGTGTTTCCGCATGAAGGCCTCTCGCGTCTCCTTCGCCGCCGCCCTCGCCTCCGGTACCGTCCTCGTCCTCTCCGGTACGGCCTTCGCCCACGTCGGCGTGCAGCCCGGCGAGGCCACCAAGGGTGGCTACGCGACGATCAACTTCAAGGTCCCCAACGAGCGCGACAACGCGTCGACCACGCAGCTGGAGGTCAACTTCCCGGTCGACCAGCCGCTCACGTCCGTCATGCCGCAGGACGTTCCCGGCTGGACCGTGGCGGTCGAGAAGAGCAAGCTCGACAAGCCGCTGACCGTGCACGGCAAGCAGATCAACGAGGCTGTCACCAAGGTCACCTGGTCCGGCGGCAAGATCGAGCCCGGCAAGTTCCAGCAGTTCCCGCTGTCCGTGGGCAAGCTGCCCGAGAACGTCGACCAGATGGTCTTCAAGGCGATCCAGACGTACGACAACAACGAGGTCGTCCGGTGGATCGAAGAGGCCAAGGAAGGCGCCGCGGAACCGCAGAATCCTGCGCCGGTCCTGAAGCTGACCGCCGCCAAGGGCGACGACCACCACGGTGACGCCAAGACCGACCAGGCCAAGAACTCCGACAAGGACGCGCAGCACGGCCACGACGAGGCCGCCGAAACGAGCGGCTCGGACACGACCGCCCGGGTCCTCGGCATCGCGGGCATCGTCATCGGGCTCGGCGGTGTCGCCTTCGGTGTCGCGTCGCGTCGCCGCTCCGCCTGACCTGCCGCGCCCGTAGGCGCCGTCGTTCTCAGACCTGTCGTTCTCAGACCTGTCGTTCTCAAACATCCGTACTCCCCGATCCCAGGGACACCTCTCCATGCGCACCACACGTGTGACGGTCGCCGCTCTCATTGCGGCGGCCGCGCTCACCCTGACCGCCTGCGGCGGCCGGCCCGCCGACACGAACTCGGTCACCCAGATCTCCGGCGGCCAGGACAAGACCCGGGCCGCGACCCTCCTGGACCGCCCCTTCACCAAGCCGGAGCTGGTCCTCACGGACACCACCGGCAAGCCGTGGAACCTGCGGGAGCAGACCAAGGGCAGGACGACGCTCGTCTACTTCGGCTACACCAACTGCCCCGACGTGTGCCCGCTGACGATGAGCAACATCGCCGTCGCGAAGAAGGCACTCCCACAGGCGGACCAGGACAAGCTCCGGGTCGTCTTCGTCACCACGGACCCCGAACGGGACACCCCCGACTCACTCGGCGCGTGGCTCAAGTCCCAGGATCCGGCCTTCACCGGGCTCACCGGGGACTTCGCCACCATCCAGGCCGCCGCGCGCTCGCTCGGCATCGGCATCGAGGCCGCCAAGAAGGAGGCCGACGGCAGCGTCGTCTCCATGCACGGCGCCCAGGTCATCGCGTTCTCGCCCAAGACCGACGAGGGCTACGTCCTCTACGGCGAAGGCGCCACCGTCGACGACTACACCAAGGACCTGCCGAAGCTCATCAAGGGAGAGAACCCGTGAACGCCCGCACCACCCGTATCCTCGCCGCCACGCTCTCCCTGACGGCAGCACTCGCCATATCCGGCTGTTCCGGCTCCGAGGGCGACGCGGCCAAGCCCGCGCCGACGGTCAGCGGAGCCTTCATGCCCGAGCCCGTCAACGACAAGATGGCCGGCGCGTTCATGGTCATCAAGAACGGCTCCAAGACCGCCGACAAACTCACCGGCGTCACCTCCACGCTCTCCGACGATCTGCAGATCCACGAGACCAAGGACCAGAAGATGCAGCAGGTCCCGTCCCTGGACGTGCCCGCCAACGGCGAACTCAAGCTGGAACGCGGCGGCAGCCACGTCATGTTCATGGGCCTCAAGAGCACCCCGAAGGTCGGCGACAAGGTCACCATCGAGCTCCGCTTCGAGAAAGCCGACCCCATCAAGGTCGAACTCGACGTGAAGGAACGGACGTACACCGCGCAGAACTCCAACGCCCACTGACGGACCGAGGAAGCCACACGCCATGACGGCCACCGCCCCCGCCCCCTCCACGGTCCACGCCCGGGCCGCAGCACTTGTGCCGCGGTTCACGCTGGTCCTCGCAGCCCTGCTGGCAACCCTGTTCACTGCGGCCTCTCCGGCCTCGGCGCACGCCGCACTCACCGCGAGCGACCCCAAGGACGGGGCGGTGGTCGCCACGGCCCCCGCCCAGGTCACCCTCTCCTTCTCGGAGCAGGTCGCCATGGGCGACGACTCCATCCGCGTGCTGGACCCCCAGGGCAAGCGCGTGGACACCGGCGAACTGCGCGACATGTGCAGCGGGAACACCATCCGCTACGGCGCCGCACTCCACACCGGCCTGCCCAACGGCACCTACACCGTCGCCTGGCAGGCCGTCTCCGCCGACAGCCACCCGGTCTCCGGCGCCTTCACCTTCTCCGTCGGAGCGCCCTCGGCCACCACCGTCGCCCTCCCCGCCCGACAGGCGGGCGGCGGACCCGTCGGCATCGTGTACGGGATCGCCCGCTACGCCGCCTACGCCGGCTTCACCGTCCTCGTCGGCGGTGCCGCCTTCATCCTGCTGTGCCTGCGCCGGGGAGCGGCCGAACGCCCTCTCCAGAAGCTCGTCGTACGCGCCTGGGTGACCCTCACCGCCGCCACCCTCGCGATGCTGGTGCTCCGCACCCCGTACACCGGGTCGGGGAATTTCACCGACGTCTTCGACCTCAACGGACTCAAGGCCGTCCTGGACACCAAGACCGGCGCCTCGCTGATCTCCCGGCTGCTCCTGCTGGGCGCAGCCGCCCTCTTCGTCGCGGTCCTCTTCGGTGTCTACGCTCGGCGCCTGCAGGGCGCCGCGACGGCGGAGGAGGTCAAGGACACCGGCGACCTCACCTTCGGCCTGGGTATCGGCGGCGCCGTCGTCTCCAGCGGCATCGCGGCCACCTGGTCCCTGTCCGAGCACGCCTCCACGGGGATCCAGCCCGGCATAGCCATGCCCGCCGACATCCTGCACCTGCTGGCCGTCGCCACCTGGCTCGGCGGCCTCGCCGCGCTGCTCGTCTCCCTGTACAAGATCCCCGGGATGGAGCGGTCGGCGGTCCGGCGCTTCTCCCGGGTCGCTTTCATCAGCGTCCTGGTGCTCGTCGCCACCGGCGTCTACCAGTCCTGGCGCCAGCTCGGCAGTTGGTCCGCGCTCACGGACACCTCGTACGGGCGGCTGCTGCTCCTGAAGGTCGGGCTGGTGACCGTTCTCGTCGCCATCGCCTACGTGTCCCGGAAATGGACCGCACGGCTCGCCGACGCCCCCGGAGCAACCGTCGATGTTTCACGTGAAACAGATTCCGACGCAGCCGATGTTTCACGTGAAACGGCCTCCGACCCTGCCGATGTTTCACGTGAAACAGAGCCCGTCACCGTACCCGCCGACCCCCGGCGGGCCGCCCAGCTCGCCCGGCAGCACGCCGCCCGCGAGAGCGCGCGCGAGAAGCAGGTGCGTGACGCCGACCCGGAACGCGCCCGCCTACGCCGCTCCGTCCTCGCCGAGGCCGGTGTCGCAGTGGCCCTGCTCGCAGTCACCACGGTCCTCACCAGCACCGAGCCCGGGCGCACCGTTGAGCGGGAGACGACCCGGAGCTCCACCGCCACCGCCGTTCCCGACCGTGCCATCAAGATCAGCCTGCCCTTCGACGCCGGCGGCCAGAACGGGAAGGGGAACGTTCGGCTCGAACTCAATCCGGGCCGGGTCGGCGCCAACGTCCTCCACCTCTGGGCCGACTCAGAGGACGGAAAACCCCTCGACCTCCCCGAGGTCAGGGTGGCCTTCACCCTCCCCGCGAAGGACGTCGGACCCCTGCCGGTGCTGCCCGACCGTTCCGCCCCAGGACACTGGACCGCGTCGGGCGTCCAACTGCCGCTCGCCGGCGAATGGCGCATCGAAGTGACCGTCCGTACCTCCGACATCGACCAGACGACCGTCCAGAAGACCGTGAAGATCGGCTGACCAGCGTGACCGAGAGCAACCCCGACATCGAAATCTCCCGCCGCCGCCTGCTGGGCACCGTCGGCGCCGCAGGCGCCGCAGGGCTCGCGCTCGGCAGCGCAGGCGGCGCGCTCGCGCACTCCGCACTCGCCGGCCCCGCGCACGCCTCCGGCGCCGGGGACGCCTCGCGCCTCTCCTCCCTCGGGGCCACCGAGGCCGCCTTCCACGGCGACCACCAGGCCGGGATCACCACGCCGCTGCAGGCCAAGGGCCACCTCGTCGCCTTCGACCTCGCGGCCGGAGCGGGCCGCACGGAGGCCGCCGCACTGCTGCGCCGCTGGTCCGAAACAGCCCGCCGGCTCATGGCGGGCGAGACCACGGCGTCCGAGGACACCGGGATCGCCCTTGACGCCGGTCCGTCCTCCCTCACCGTCACGTTCGGCTTCGGTCATTCCTTCTTCGAGCGCACCAGCCTGACCGCCCGCCGCCCCGCAGCCCTCGACCCGCTGCCGGACTTCTCCTCCGACCGGCTGGACGACCGGCGCAGCAACGGCGACCTGTGGATACAGATCGGTGCGAACGACGGGCTCGTCGCCTTCCACGCCCTGCGCGCCCTCCAGAAGGACGCCGGGGAGGCCGCCCGCATCCGCTGGCAGATGAACGGCTTCAACCGCTCCCCCGGCGCCACCGCCTCCCCGATGACCGCCCGCAACCTCATGGGCCAGGTCGACGGCACCAGGAACCCGAAGCCCTCGGAGCCCGACTTCGACAAGCGGATCTTCGTCCCCGCGGCGGGCCCCGGGCCCGCCGAGCACTCCTGGATGGCCGGGGGCTCGTACGCCGTCGTCCGGCGCATCCGGATGCTGCTCGACGACTGGGACAAGCAGTCCCTCACCCAGCAGGAGCAGGTCATCGGCCGCACCAAGGCCACCGGCGCCCCGCTCACCGGCGGGGGCGAGACCACCGAGATGGCGCTCGACAAGATCGGCTCCGACGGAAAGCCGGTCATCCCGTCCAACGCCCACGCCCGGATCTCCGCCCCCGAGCAGAACGGCGGGGCCGCCATGCTGCGGCGCCCGTTCTCCTTCCACGACGGAATCGGCTCCGACGGCGCCCCCGACGCCGGGCTCCTCTTCATCTGCTGGCAGGCCGACCCGCTGCGCGGATTCGTGCCCGTCCAGCGCAAGCTCGACCGGGGTGACGCGCTGTCCGCCTTTATCCGGCACGAGTCCAGCGGCCTGTACGCGGTTCCCCCCGGCCCCCGCCCCGGTGAGTACGTGGGGCAGCGACTGCTCGAAGGGTGAACACCGCTCCTTCGGGCAACACCCCGGCATTAGGCTGATCGCATGTCGGCCACCCGCTTCACATATCTCGGTCCCGAGGGCACTTTCACCGAAGCCGCCCTCCGCACACTGCCGGAAGCCGCCACCCGGGAACTCGTCCCGATGGTGTCGGTCCCGGCCGCCCTGGACGCGGTGCGCAACGGCGAGGCGGCTGCCGCGCTGGTCCCGATCGAGAACTCGGTGGAGGGCGGGGTCACCGCCACCCTCGACGAGTTGGCCTCCGGCGAACCGCTGATGATCTACCGCGAGGTGCTGCTGCCCATCGCCTTCGCGCTGCTCGTGCGGCCGGGCACGGCCCTGTCGGACGTCAAGACGGTCACCGGGCATCCGGTCGCCCAACCCCAGGTGCGCAACTGGCTGCGGGCGAACCTGCCCGACGCGGTGTGGGAGTCGGCCGCCTCGAACGCCGACGGCGCCCGACTGGTCCAGGAAGGCCGCTTCGACGCGGCGTTCGCGGGCGAGTTCGCCGCCGCCACCTATGGGCTCGTCCCGCTGATGACAGAGATCCACGACGCGGAGAACGCCGAGACACGGTTCGTGCTGGTCGGGCGCCCCGCCCGGCCCGCCGCCCCGACCGGAGCCGACAAGACCTCCGTCGTGCTGTGGCTCGGTGACGACCACCCCGGTGCGCTGCTGGAACTCCTCCAGGAGTTCGCCGTGCGCGGGGTCAACCTGATGCTGATCCAGTCCCGGCCGACCGGGCAGGGCATCGGCAACTACTGCTTCGCGGTCGACGCCGAGGGCCACATCTCCGACCGGCGCGTCAGTGAGGCCCTCATGGGCCTCAAGCGGACCTGTCCCCAGGTCCGGTTCCTCGGCTCCTACCCGCGCGCGGGTATCGCTCAGGGTGACGTACGCGCTCCGCGGCCGGGGACCTCGGACGGTGATTTCACGGCAGCCTCCGACTGGCTGACCCGTTGCCTCGACGGCCGGGCCTAGGACTTCGTCCACTATCCACAGAGTTATCCACAGGCCGAGTTGAGGACCTGGGGACAAGTCGACAGAGTGGCGCGACAAGGTCGACAAATCGGTCGGGGGCCCGGGTTTCGCGTAGGGGAGCGGGAGGTGAACGGCGTCACCCGTGCATCGCAGATCAACTCTTTGGGACGAGTCATTCCCACCCGAATGAGTGTGTGAGGGTGGTTTGAACCTTGATTCGCCCCGGGCCGCCAACGGATGGGAATGATCTATTTCCGTGTCCACAGAGGCGGCACACAGCCTGTGGATAACATGGGGGCGGCGGGAATTCCTGTGGACAAGGAACCCCTTCCAGCCTGCTCATGCCGTGCCCAACCCCAACGTTGTGCCCCTTTTCGGGGAATGGGCCCGCTTTTCCCGACCGCCCGAGAAGCATCACTTCCGGCCAGCCATCAAGACTTAAGCATTTGCCGCAATTGAGACATAGCGACACGCAGCGTGATATCGGTGTGATCCCAGGAACCCCAGCCCGGTAGCCTGGTGGGGTGATTGACCTCCGGCTGCTCCGTGAAGACCCTGACCGTGTCCGCGCCTCGCAGCGCGCCCGTGGAGAGGACGTCGGACTTGTCGACGCGCTGCTCTCCGCCGACGAGCGCCGCAGGTCCTCGGGCGCTCGCTTCGACGAACTGCGCAATGAGCAGAAGTCGCTCGGCAAGCTCATCCCCAAAGCCTCTCCGGAGGAGCGGGCCGAGCTGCTGAAGAAGGCCGAGCAGCTCAAGCAGGACGTCAAGGCGGCCGAGGCCGAGCAGAACGAGGCGGACGAAGCCGCCAAGCAGCTCCTCCTCCAGCTCGGCAACATCGTCCACGAGGACGTCCCGGTCGGCGGCGAGGAGGACTTCACCGTCCTGGAGACGCACGGCACCATCCGCGACTTCGCCGCCGAGGGCTTCGAGCCCAAGGACCACCTGGAGCTCGGAGAGTCGCTGGGCGCCATCGACGTCGAACGCGGCGCCAAGGTGTCGGGCTCGCGCTTCTACTACCTCACCGGTGTCGGCGCACTGCTCGAACTCGCGCTGGTCAACGCGGCCATCGCGCAGGCCACCGAAGCCGGCTTCATCCCGATGCTGACCCCGGCGCTGGTCCGCCCGCGCGCCATGGAGGGCACCGGCTTCCTCGGCCAGGCCGCGGAGAACGTGTACCACTTGGAGAAGGACGACTACTACCTGGTCGGCACCTCCGAGGTCCCGCTCGCCGCGTACCACATGGACGAGATCATCGACGCCGACAAGCTGCCGCTGCGGTACGCCGGCTTCTCGCCGTGCTTCCGCCGCGAAGCGGGCACGTACGGCAAGGACACGCGCGGCATCTTCCGCGTCCACCAGTTCGACAAGGTCGAGATGTTCTCGTACGTCGCGCCGGAGGAGGCCGAGGCCGAGCACCAGCGGCTCCTGGAATGGGAGAAGCAGTGGCTGACCAGCCTGGAGCTGCCGTTCCAGGTGATCGACGTCGCCACTGGTGACCTGGGCTCCTCCGCCTCCCGCAAGTTCGACTGCGAGGCCTGGATCCCGACCCAGGGCAAGTACCGCGAGCTGACCTCCGCCTCGAACTGCGACGGATTCCAGGCCCGCCGGCTGTCGATCCGCTACCGCGACGGCAAGAAGACCCAGCCGCTGTCCACGCTGAACGGCACGCTGTGCGCCGTACCGCGCACGATCGTCGCGATCCTGGAGAACCACCAGCAGGCCGACGGCACCGTTCGCGTTCCCCCGGTGCTCCGTCCGTACCTGGGTGGCCGCGAGGTCCTGGAGCCGATCACCAAGTGAGTCCGGCCCCGTTCCCGTACAAGCTCGTCGCGACCGATCTCGACGGCACGCTGCTGCGTGGCGACGACACCGTTTCCGAACGCACCCGTGAGGCGCTCGTCGCGGCCACCTCGGCGGGCGCTGCCCACATCATCGTCACCGGCCGCGCCGTGCCCTGGACCCGGCACGTACTGGACGATCTCGGCTACAAGGGGATCGCCGTGTGCGGGCAGGGCGCGCAGGTGTACGACGCGGGCGCGCACCGGCTGCTGACGTCGGTGACGCTCGACCGGCAGCTGGCCGGTCTGGCGTTGTCGAAGATCGAGGCCGAGATCGGCCCGCTGGCCCTGGCGGCCAGCCGGGACGGGGTCGACGGAGAGGTCCTGTTCGGCCCCGGCTACCAGGTGCAGGAAGGCCTCCCGGCCGTCTACCTGGACGACACGGCGGCGATGTGGACGGCCCCGCTGAACAAGCTGTACATCCAGCACCCGGGTCTGGACGACGACGCGCTGGTCAAGGTGGCCCGGGCTACCGTGGGCAGCCTGGTCGACATCGTGATGGCCGGCCCCGGCATAGTGGAGATCCTCCCGCTGGGGCTGACCAAGGCCACCGGCCTCTCGCTGGCCGCCCGTCGGCTGGGGGTGAAGGCAGCGGACACGATCGCCTTCGGCGACATGCCCAACGACATCCCGATGTTCGGCTGGGCTGCGCACGGCGTGGCCATGGCCAACGCCCACCCGGAGCTCAAGGCCGTGGCCGACGAGGCGACGGCCTCCAACGAGGAAGACGGCATCGCCGTGGTGCTGGAACGCCTGCTGGGCGCCGCGTAGCACGCGCGACGCAGAAAGGTCCGGAACGGCCCGCGCCGTATGGCGCGCTCGAAGTGGCCGTCCCGGACCTTTTGTTGCTCCCCGCACCACTCACTCTGCCCCGGTCGGAAGCCCCTTACCAGCGATTTTCCGTGCATCAGCCGTGTGTCCGGCGGCGGCGCCAGTAGGCGGTGGTGAGGACCGCGAGGAGCGGGCCCCACAGGAGCATGGGGATGTAGGGCAGGGTCATGGCCCAGTAACCGATCCCACGCGGTGCGGTCGGGTCGGCCGCGTTGACGCTGTTCCAGAACCAGGCCATGGCGATGGTGACGGCGGTGACGGCGATCGCCGCGAGGGCGAACGGAAGCACGACCAGGAGGCGGGGGATGCGGCGCCCACCGAGCCCGGGTACCCACCGGGGGACCTCTTCGCCCCAACGCTGGACCAGTCCGAAGGCCGCCAGCCCCAGGCACTCCTGGAAGAGGCACAGAAGGACCAGATAGAGCGATCCCCAGCCGGGAAACTGGGAGTGGTGGTGCGGGCTGCCCACGCCGAAGCCGAGAGGGACGCCGGCAGCCATCACCAGCCTCCACAGGCAACTCGGGAGCACCGTGAGCGAGGCCGCCTGGGCCGTCCGCCGGAGCCACGGTGAGACGGTGGCGACAGTGGCGGTCGCGGGGAGTGCAGACATCGTGAAGTCCTTTTGCTGAGACGGCGGGTGATGTCTCAAGCCTCTTGCGGCCCGGCCCTCCCTGACCATCCGCCGATCAGCAGGCCGTTGGCGACGGGCGGGCCGGCCGTCTCTGCCGAACAGCGGATGGCAGGCCCGGAGACCCGCTCGTAGGGTCGGCCCATGACCATGAACCCGCGTGCGGTGTGTGCCCCGTTGCTGGCCTCGGCTGCCGTCGTCGGCATCGTCGCGTTGGTCCTGAGGGCGCCCGCGCCGTGGATGCTGCTCTGGGCCTGCCTCATGCTGCCGCTGCTGGCCCTCATGGCGCGCTGGTCCCCGGTGCGGTCCGGGATCCTCGCGGGCGCGCTGGGTGTGGCGACGGTGGCGGTGTGGCCGGTTCCTCTGGTGTGGGCGACCGGCTCCTGGTTGGACATCTGCGGGGCCGCGGCCTTCTGGTCGCTGCCGGCTCTCGCAGCGGTGGGGGCCGGTGGCCACCTGCGCCGTCAGGCGGCCAGGGCGCGGCAGGCCGTACGCGACGCGCGACGCGATCAACAGCTCGAACTGGCCCGTGATCTGCACGACTTCGTGGCGCACGATGTGAGTGCCATCGTGGTGCAGGCCCAGGCTGCCCGCTTCGTGGCCGCGCAGAATCCCGGGCAGGCGGTTCGCGCCCTGGAGCGGATCGAGGCCGCGGGCCTGAGCGCCCTGGAGTCGATGGACCGAACGGTGCACGCCCTGCGGGAGGCCTCGGGCGGCCCGACCGCTCCGGTACCGGGACTGGCGCAACTGCCGGAACTGGTGGAGCGGTTCGAGGGCGGGTCCCTGGACGCAGACCCGGAGGCCATACGCGGGCTTTCGCGGGAGGCGGACACCACGGCGTACCGGGTGGCCGTGGAGGCGTTGACGAACGTACGCCGGCACGCGCCCGGGGCGGCCCTGGTACGGGTCGCCGTGCGCCGGGCAGGGCCCGCCGTGGAGCTCAGCGTGACCAACTCCGCCGCGGTCAGGGGCGCGGGCCTGCTGGCCCGCCGTCGGCGCGGCGGCACCGGACTGGAAGGGCTGCGCGGACGGGTGGAGGCGGCGGGCGGGACGCTGCGGGCCGGGGCGGACGCGGACGGCGGGTGGCGGGTTTGCGCGGTCTTCCCCCCACAGGAGGGCTCGCTCGGGTGATCATGGCGGCGTGACCACACGCATCCTGATAGCCGATGACCAAGAGGACATCCGCAGCGGTTTCCGGCTGATCCTCGATTCGCAGCCCGACATGACCGTGGTGGGGGAAGCCGCGGACGGGGAGAGCGCGGTGGCACTGGCCGGGGAACTGAGCCCCGACGTGGTGCTGGCGGACATCCGGATGCCCCGCCTCGACGGGCTGGAGGTGACCCGACTGCTGGCACCCCGAACACGGGTGGTCGTGGTGACCACCTTCGACCTGGACGAGTACGTGCACACCGCTCTGCGCAACGGCGCCTGTGGCTTCCTGCTGAAGCGATCGGGACCCGCGCTGCTCATCGAGGGAGTGCGGGCGGCGATGGCCGGGGACACGCTCATCAGCCCGCAGATCACGGTGCGCCTGCTGAGCCGGATCGCCGAGGCCGGGCCGGCCGCTCCGTCGGCGCCCGGGCCCCATCCGCTGACCGGCCGGGAGGTGGACATCGTGCGCCTGGTGGCACGAGGGCTCACCAATGCCGAGATCGGCGCGGAGCTGTTCATCAGCGCGGGGACGGCCAAGACCCACATCGCGAACGTCCAGGCGAAGCTGGGGGCGCGCAACCGGGTCGGGATCGCCGCGTGGGCGTGGGAGCACGGTGTGGCGAAAGCAGAAGCCGACTAGCGATGTTTCACGTGAAACGAGGTGTTTCACGTGAAACACCGTGGCGGGTGAGCGGCCAGGCGAGCAGGCCGACGCAGAGCGCTATGGCGTGGCCGAGGTCGGTGAAGGTGCCGCCGGTGACGAGGGGGAGCCCGAAAAAGGTGATGGCGCCGGCGAGGTAGAGCCATTTCCAGGGGCGGGGGAGCCGGTAGGTGAGGACTCCTATGGAGGCTGCGAGCCCGTAGCTGACGCCGATGTCGACGACATGGGTCATGCTGCGCGGGGCGCGGTGGTCCTGGATGGCCATCAGCAGGACCTTTTGGCTGACCAGCGTGGCGACGATGTGGGCCGTCGCGACGATCAGGAGCCAGCGCATCGTGCCGAGCCAGCGTTCGACGGGGGCGTGGAACAGCTCGAAGAGCAGGGCGTAGAGGGCGAGCGAGGCCGGGTTCTCGATCCAGAAGGCGCTGCTCAGGAGGGCCCGGATGGGGTGTTTGACGAGCTGGTGGATGTTGCTGCTGTTGCGGTGGAGCAGGACGTGCTCGACCCGGTCGGGCGCGATCACGACGACGATGCTGGTGACGGCGATGATCAGCAGCCAGATGTGCGTTCCGGGCGAGGAACGTATCCAGGACCGTATGGGCCTGGACGGCTCGGGCCCGGTGTGCTCGATCATGCACCGATGATGACCCGCAAAGCTGTGCCCCGCCCGGCTGGTGGGCCGGGCGGGGCACAGCTTCGCGAGGGGGGTGCCGCACGGGCGGCGGCGGGGTCTACTCCTCGCCCGCCAGGGTGAGACGGCGCAGCTTCTGGCCCGCGTAGACGGTGGCGCCGACGGTAACGACGGTGAGCAGGACCGCGGCGGTGGGGAGCCCGACGGTGGCATCGACGTATCCCTCGCCCGCGACCCGCTCCGCGAGCGACAGGGCCCACTGCTGGACGCTGAGGGTCTTGGCACCGGAGACCAGGCTGCCGAAGAGCGACTCCCAGATCAGGGCGTAGACCAGGCCGAAGACGACGGCGTGCCGGCTGACGGTGCCCAGGAGGAGGAACAGCGCACTGTAGGCGATCGAGGCGACGAGAGCGGCGACGGTGTAGGCGACGGCGATCTGCTGTCCGTTGCCGTTGAGGATGAAGCCGGCGATCAGGGTGGGGATCGCTGAGAAGGCCATGGTGACGGCGATCGCGACGATCAGCTTGGTCATGATGATCGTCGGGCGCTTCACCGGCTTGGAGAGCAGATAGACGATCGAACCGTCGTCGATCTCGGGTCCGATGGCGCCCGTACCGGCGATGACGCCGATCAGCGGGACCATCGTCGCGAGGGCGAAGCCGCCGAGCAGGTCGGCGGCGACCCTGTCGTCGACACCCGTGAGCGCGCGGACGGCGATGGAGATGACGATCAGCAGGGCCGGGAGCAGGAAAAGGATCAGTGCCCGGCGGCGGCCGAGCAGGGCCCGGTAGGTGAGCCGGGCGACGGTGGGGTTGTACATGGGTGCCAGCTCCTTCAGGCCGCGACGAGGTAGGAGAAGACCGACTCGAGGGACTCGTCGGAAGGCGAGACCGTCAGCAGCCGGATGCCGTGCGCGCGGGCGACTCGCGGCAACAGCTCGGTGAAGCGCCCGAAGTCGACGGCCTGGATGCGCAGGGCGCCTTCCTTCAGGTCGACCTCGATACCGGCCGTGGACGGGTCGGCGATCAGGGCCGCGGCGAGGGCCCGGTCGTCGGAGGAGCGGACGAGGTAGCGGTGCGGGCGGTCCGTCATCAGGCGGCGGATCTTGCGGAAGTCACCCGAGGCGGCGTGGCGGCCGGCGACGACCACCTCGATGTGCGAGGCCAGTTGCTCGACCTCCTCCAAGATGTGGGAGGAGAAGAGGACGGTGCGCCCGTCATCGCCCATCCGCCGCAGCAGGTCCATCAGCTGCATGCGCTGGCGCGGGTCCATGCCGTTGAAGGGCTCGTCGAGGAGCAGGACGGACGGGTCGTGGACCAGGGCGGACGCCATCTTGACGCGCTGGCGCATGCCTTTGGAGTAGGTGGAGATCTTGCGTTCCTGGGCGTACTCCATTTCGACCGTGGCCAACGCCCGCCGAGCGGCCTCGTCGTCGAGCCCGTGGAGTTCGGCGTTGGCGACGACGAACTCGCGGCCGGTGAGGAAGTCGTACATGGCCTCGCGCTCGGGCACGACGCCGATCTGCTTGTAGACCTGCTCGTTGCGCCAGATCGGCGTGCCGTCGAGGGTAACGGTGCCCGTGGAGGGGGCCAGGAAGCCACCCATCATGTTGATGAGCGTGGACTTGCCCGCGCCGTTGGGGCCCAGGAGGCCGGTGACCCCCGGTCCGATGCGCATGGTCACGTCGTTGACGGCGACGACGTTCCCGAACCAGCGGGACGTGTGGTCGATGTCGATGATGGTCACAGCCCGGCCTTCCGGTAGCGGGCCATCAGGGCGGCGTAGGAGCCGGCGATGAGGCCGAGGATGACGAGCAGGTAGACGAAGCCGATACCGGCCGAGGGGCCCTCGCCGCCGGGGAAGGCGGAGGTCGCGCCGAGGAAGGCTGTCTGGAAGCCGTCGATCAGGGTGATCGGGGAGAACAGGCCCATCCACTCGATGGCTCCGGCGTTCCCGGTGTTGTAGGCGATCCCCTGGACGGCGGTCACCGCTCCGTACGGGATCAGGAGCACGGCGATGATCGCGGCGACACCGAACCCGCGGCGCGGGGTGAGCGCGGCCATCACCAGGCCGAGGCCCGCGAAGAGCAGCGACAGCAGCAGTACCGACACGAGTCCTTGCCCGAATCCCTTGGTCTGGTCACCGAAGTCGAACTTCGCCAGCAGCGAGCCGATCCACATGATCAGCAGCGGGGTGGCGGTGAGGATGAACAGGGCCGAGGCCATGGCCGCGTATTTGGCCACGACGTAGTCGACCCGCTCGATGGGCCGTGAGAAGTAGAGCGGCACGGTCTTGAAGCGCAGGTCCCGGGAGACGGACTGGGGTGCCTGGGAGGCGAGGTAGAGGCCGATGACCACCTGGGTGGTCAGGGCGTACGTCGTGTACTTGATCGGCAGTTCGGTGGTGCCGGGGACTGCGATGGCCACCGCGACGAGGATCAGCGCGGGAACGCACATCACCGCGAAGAGGATCATCGGCAGCACCTTGGACTTGGCGGACCTGCCGAGTCCGTAGGCGCCGCGCAGGGACTGTGAGAACAGCGACTTGCGGGCATAGGCGCGGCCGAGCCGGGGACCGTCGTAGGACCGGTAGCCGATGTTGTGGATCTGGGTCGAGGTGTCAGGCGCCATCGGAACCGGCTCCCTTCTGCTGGATGGGCTGCGCGGGCTGGTCGTTGTCGCGGAAGACCTCCGCGATGTGGTGGCGGCGCTGCTCCATGCGGACCAGGCCGATACCGAGGTCGGCGACGGTGTCGCGGACCGTGTCGTACGTGCCCTCGCCCGTGGCCTCGACCAGGAGGATGTGGCCGGCACCCGGCAGGCCCTGCTCCTCGGCCGCATGGAGGGCGAGGCCCGCCTCGGTGAGCGCCTTGCGCAGGGCGGCCGTGCCGTCCGGATGCGCGTCGGAGTCGGTGACCTCGACCGCGAGGGTCGTGGTGATCTGGGTGAAGTCGCTGGTGGAGCTGGAGCGCAGCAGCTTGCCGCCGTCGACGACCACGACGTGGTCGCAGGTCCGCTCCAGCTCGCCGAGGAGGTGGGAGGTGACCAGGACGGAGATGCCGAAGTCGGTGTAGACGCGGCGGATCAGGCCGAGCATCTCGTCGCGGCCGACCGGGTCGAGCCCGTTGGTCGGTTCGTCGAGGAGGACCAGCTGGGGATCGTGGACGAGGGCCTGGGCCAGCTTGACGCGCTGCTTCATGCCCGTGGAGTAGCCGCCGATGGGGCGGTAGCGCTCCTCGTACAGCCCTACGTGGCGCAGGGTGTCGGCGGTGCGCTCCCGGGCTGCTGTCGGCGGGAGCCCGGACATGCGGGCCATGTGGACGACGAACTCGGTGGCCGAGACGTCGGGTGGCAGGCAGTCGTGCTCGGGCATGTAGCCGACGCGTTCACGGATGGCGCTGCCATGCGTGGTGACGTCGAGGCCGAGCACGGCGGCGCTGCCCTCGGTGGCGGGGGACAGTCCCAGCAGAATCTTGATCAGCGTGGACTTGCCGGCTCCGTTGGCACCCACGAGGCCGGTCACACCAGGCCCGATGTCCAGGGAGAGCCGGTCGAGGGCGGTAACTCGGGGGTACCGCTTGCTCAGGCTTTCGGTCGCGATGACAGTCACGGGTTCGACGTTAGTGGCGGAGTTCCCGCGAAACGTCAGACCTTGAGCTGGATCCCGTCTCCGCCTTCCGGCGTACATGCCCGTACTGGAGGCTGATGTGGCCCGGTCAACTTTGTCCACAGGTCTGGGCACGGCTCTTGACGTGACCTCCGGGCATTGTCACATTCATCAGTGTCAACTTACGGGCACGTACGGCGACCGAGACGGGTGCTGACCATGGCAGGGGACGATTTTCGCGGGTTCAGAGAAGTGCAACGCCTCTCCTACGAGTGCGCGCAGACCGTCGCCGCACAGCTGCGGCCCGGGATGACGGAGCGGGAGGCCGCCCGGATGCAGCGGGAGTGGCTGCGCGAGCGCGGGGTACGCGACTGGTTCCACCTGCCCTTCGCCTGGTTCGGGGACCGCACCGCCTTCGTGAACTTCAAGATTCCGCTGCAGTTCTTCCCGACCAACCGGAAGCTGGAGCCGGGGATGCCCTTCATCCTCGACATGGCACCGGTCTACAAGGGCTATGCGGCCGACATCGGATACTCGGGGAGCCTCGGGCTCAATCCGGTGCAGGACCGGCTCATGTCGGATCTGCGGGCGCACCGCACGCTGATCCTGGAGCAAGTACGTGAGCGCCGCTCACTGCGCGAGATCTACGAGAACGTCGAGCGGCTCATGAACCGGCAGGGGTACGCGAACCGGCACCGCGCCTACCCCTTCGGCGTGATCGCGCACAAGATCGACCGGGTCAGGGAGCGGCGCTGGGCGCCTACGGCCTTCGGGTTCGGCACCCAGTCCCTCAAGGGGCTGGCCTCCGACGCCCTGCACGGGCACCGTGAGGGCTGGTCCCCGCTGTGGAGCCCGTACCGCTTCTCCGACCACCCGCCGCAGCCCGGTCTGTGGGCGGTGGAGCCGCATCTGGGCTTCCGGGGCACCGGCGCGAAGTTCGAGGAGATCCTGGTCGTCACCGACTCCCGGGATCCCGAGGAGACCGCGTTCTGGCTGGACGACGATCTGCCGCACGTGCGGCGCTGGGCTGAGGAGAAGACGGCATGAGCGGCATGAGCGAGGCACCTACGACGGGACGACCGGCGGGCGCGCGCGAGCGCTGGGTGAGCACCGGCGGGGTCGAGCTGTGCGTCGTCGAACTCGGCGAGGCCGACCGGCCCACCGTGGTGCTGGTGCACGGTTACCCGGACAGCAAGGAGGTCTGGTCGGAGGTCGCCGAGCGGCTGGCGTCCCGCTTCCACGTGGTGCTCTACGACGTGCGCGGCCACGGGCGCTCGACCGCGCCGCAGCCGTTGCGCGGCGGTTTCACCCTGGAGAAGCTGACCGACGACTTCCTCGCGGTGGCGGAGGCGGTCAGCCCGGACCGGCCGGTCCACCTGGTCGGCCACGACTGGGGTTCCGTCCAGGGCTGGGAGTTCGCCACGGCGGCGCGTACCGAGGGGCGGATCGCCTCCTTCACCTCGATGTCGGGCCCCTCCCTCGACCACTTCGGGCACTGGATCAAGCAGCGCATGACGCGCCCCACCCCGCGCCGGGCTGCGCAACTGCTCGGCCAGGGCGCCAAGTCCTGGTACGTGTACATGCTGCACACGCCCGTGCTGCCGGAGCTCGCATGGCGCGGGCCGCTCGGCAAGCGGTGGCCGGCGATCCTCCAGCGCGTGGAAAAGGTTCCGGCCGGCTCCTACCCGACGGCGTCGCTGCCTTCGGACGCGGCCCACGGCGCCTGGCTCTACCGCGACAACGTCCGTCCCCGCCTGCGCCGTCCGCGCCCCGACGCGTACGCCCACGCACCGGTGCAGCTCATCACCCCGACCGGCGACGCCTTCCTGTCGGAGCGGCTCTACGACGACCTGGAGCGGTGGGCCCCGGACCTGCTGCGCCGCACGCTGCCCGCCAAGCACTGGGTGCCCCGGACCCGGCCCGACCAGCTGGCCGCCTGGATCATCGAGTTCGTCACCACCCGGGAAGAGCCCGCCACGCGGGCACCGGCGCAAAAGGCCCCGGGCAGGTACGCCGACCGCTTCGGCGGCCAGCTGGTCCTGGTCACCGGCGCGGCGAGCGGCATCGGCCGGGCCACCGCCTTCGCGTTCGCCGAGGCCGGGGCCCGGGTGGTGGCCGTGGACCGGGACGCCGAAGGCGCGGCGCGCACGGCGGACATGGCCCGCCTGGTCGGCGCCCCCGAAGCCTGGGGCGAGTGCGCGGACGTCAGCGACGAGCAGGCGATGGAAAAGCTCGCGGAGAAGGTCGCCGCGGAGTACGGAATCGTGGACGTCCTGGTCAACAACGCTGGGATCGGCCTGTCCGGGGCCTTCCTCGACACCACCGCCGAGGACTGGAGGAAGGTTCTCGACGTCAACCTGTGGGGTGTCATCCACGGCTGCCGGCTCTTCGGAAAGCAGATGGCCGAGCGCGGTCAGGGCGGTCACATCGTCAACACCGCCTCCGCCGCCGCCTACCTGCCCTCCAGGACCCTGCCCGCCTACAGCACCTCGAAGGCCGCGGTGCTGATGCTGTCGGAATGCCTGCGCGCGGAACTGGCGTCGAAGTCGATCGGCGTCTCCGCGATCTGCCCGGGCATCGTCAACACCAACATCACCGCCACCTCGCGGTTCGCCGGGGTGGACGAGGCCGAGGAGAAGCGCCGCCAGGAACGCTCCTCGCGGCTGTACGGGATGCGCAACTTCCCGCCGGAGAAGGTCGCCGAGGCGATCCTGCGGGCCGTGGTGCGCAACGAGGCCGTGGTCCCGGTGACTCCCGAGTCCAAGGGCGCCCTGTGGATGTCCCGCTTCGCCCCGCGCACCCTGCGGCGCATCGCCAAGCTGGAGCCCAGGCTGTGAGCGGGGCCTCGTACGCCACCAGCCCTCGCCGGGCGGCCTTCGACTGAAATACCCCCCTGCACTGGATACCCGACGGGCCCACCGCCAGAACTGGGCGGCCGGCTGCGCCACACGCTGCGCGCGCACAACCGGGCGGTGGCCAAGGGACTGCTGCCGACGTGGAGAGAGCTCGGCACGGCCATACCCCGCTACTTCCGGCGGTCGTACCATCCCTCGCAGGAGGGTTCGCTGCGCAGGGCGGTCGAGACCTTGCGGCTTCATCTGCCGCCCGGGCCGCGGCGGGCGCGGCCGGCCGAGCCGCGATGTCGTAGGGAGCCGGGATTGTCCGATCAGACGGTAGCCGAGTACCGGATCGAGGATCTGGCGCACCACAGCGGGGCGACGGTACGCACGATCCGGGCGTACCAGGACCGGGGTCTGCTGCCGAAGCCGGAACGGCGGGGCCGCTCCAACGTCTACCGGGACACGCATCTGGCGCGGCTGCGCCAGATCGCGGACCTGTTGGACCGCGGCTATACCCTGGCCTCGATCAAGGAACTTCTGGAGGCATGGGACGCCGGGCGCGGACTGGGAGGCGTACTCGGGCTGGTCGCCGAGGTCCATGGGCCGTGGACCGATGAGGAAGCGGCCCGGATCAGCCGGGAGGAGCTGAACGAGCGCTTCGGCGGCGCGCCCGACGACGACGCCGTCAACGAGGCGTGCGCCCTGGGGGTGCTGGAGCGGATCCCAGGGCGGCCGGACCGGTTCCTCGTGCCCTCGCCACAGGAGCTGGCGGTGGCCGCCGAGCTGTACGGGGCCGGGGTGCCGCTGTCGGCGATCACCGGGCACCTGCGTGAACTGCGCGGGCAGGTGGAGCACATCGCCTCGCGGTTCCTGGAGTTCACCACCGAGCACGTCTTCGCGCGCTACCTCGGGCAGGTTCCCCCCACCGACGAGGACGCGGCGGAGGCGGCGACGATGGTGCGGCGGCTGCGGCCGCTGGCCCAGCAGACCGTGGACGCGGAGCTGGCGCGGGCGATGAGGCTGTTCGCGACCCGGCATCTGCATCAGCACCTGGGGGCGGCCGGGGGTCCGCAGCCGTCGGGACCGTCTCCGGTGGCCCTGCCGGCCGCGACGGTGCGGGCGGTGCAGGAACTGGTGGGCACCGACCACGTCGCGGAGTTCGTCCGGGCCGCGACGGAACGGGAGCTCCAAGCCCGGACGATGAACGATCTGGCGCGCCGCGCGGACGGGTAGCGCCGCGGGGGCCGGTCGGCAGTCCACTCGGTCGCCCACCCGGTAGTCCACAGGGCGGATCACGCGTTTGGCGTCAAAACCCACCCAAACGGCTGTGGACAAGTGCCGCCTGCCTGTGGGCAACAAGTGTTCCGTCTCAGCCGATGGTCTCGTACGCCGCCTTGTCGGTGGCCACGCCGTCCACCGGCCCGGCCTCGGACAGGGTCCGGGTCTCCACCGCCGCGGGCCGGGGGGACCGGGAGGAGCCGTACAGCAGGCCCGCGAGGACCAGGCCGAGGATCCCACCGATCAGCTGGGCCGCGACGAACCCGGGGATCGACTCCGGGGCGATGCCGGTGAAGGAATCGCTGAAGCTGCGCCCGATGGTGCCGGCCGGGTTGGCGAAGGACCCGGAGGAGGTGAACCAGATCGCGGCGGCGACGTACGCGGCGACCGCGGCCGGGACGAGCCGGGGGCGCCCGATGCGACCGAGGCCCTGAATGACGAGGACGAGTCCCGCCGTGGCCACGACCTCGCCCACGAGCAGGTGACCGCCGTCGCGGACCTGGGTGGCGAAGGTGCCGGGGGTCCGGCCGAACATGGCTTCCGCGAGGACGGCGCCGCCGATGGCTCCGGCCGTCTGAGCCGCGGTGTAGACCAGGGCCTCCCGGGCGTCGAGCCCGTCCCCGCCGGTGCGCCGGGACCACCAGGCGGTGAGGGTGACCACCGGGTTGAGATGGGCACCGGACAGCGGCCCGAACAGGGTGATGATCAGCCCGAGGCCGATGGCGGAGGCGACCGAGTTCGCGATGAGGGCGACACCGGTGTCACGGCTGAGCTCGGCGGCCTGGATTCCGGAGCCGATCACGATCGCGAGCAGACCGGCGGTGCCTATGAGTTCGGCAGCCGCGCGGCGTGGCAGTGAGGTATGGGCTGTCATGTTTCTCCCCCCTGAGCAGAAGTAGCAGCGGAAAATATATTCCGCATACTGGAAGGGTGGTAGGGGGTGTCCACGCCCGGGGGTCCGCGAAAAATCCCTGCCGGAAGCCCTTGTGTGCGGGCACGCTGGGGTCATGGATGACAGGCGCACCGTGAAGGTGTCCAAATACGTCTCGAAACACCTGCGGCATCAGCCGGAACGGATCGGACTGGTTCTCGACACCCACGGCTGGGTGGAGATCGACGACCTGCTGCGCGCGGCGACCGCCCACGGTTTCACCTTCAGCCGGGCCGAGCTCGACCACGTCGTGGCAGCCAACGACAAGCAGCGGTTCGCCGTCGACGGCACCCGGATCCGCGCCAGCCAGGGCCACACGGTCGCCGTGGACCTGGATCTCCCGGAGGCCGAGCCGCCCGCGTACCTCTACCACGGCACCGTGGCCGCCGCCCTGGACGCGATCCGCGCCGAGGGCCTGCGCCCGATGGCCCGCCACCACGTGCACCTGTCCCCGGACCGGGAGACCGCGACCCGGGTCGGCGCGCGGCGCGGCAGGCCCGTCGTGCTCAGCGTGGACGCGGGGGCGATGCGCGCCGCCGGGCACGTCTTCCGGATCAGCGCCAACGGGGTGTGGCTGGTGGACGCCGTCCCGCCGCAGTTCCTGCGCTTCCAGTAGCAACTCCCGACGCACCCCGCGCACCCGGGCACATCACGGCGCACCACTGCCGGCGCTTCCCGGGCACCTCCGGGCGCGGATTCTCGTCTGTACGCCCAGCAGACGGCTTGAGCCCGGCGCCATCGCCGTCGCCGCTCCCCGCTCTGGGCAGCGGCGACGGCCGTGGCATCAGGTGTCCAGCTGGGCCAGGGCCTCCACGGCGATCTTCTCGAAGACCGACTCGTCCGCGGCGAAGTCGGAGTCCGGGATCGGAGCGTGGATCACCAACTCGGTGAAGCCCAGCGCGCGGTGGCGGCCGGCGAAGTCGACGAACGCGTCGACGGATTCCAGCATCGTGCTGCGCTCGGGCGTGAAGCCGGTCAGAAGGATCTTCTCCATCGGCTCGGACTCCCGTCCGATCTCGGCGCAAGCCGCCTCTAGCCCACCGATCTGCCGGCGCAGGGCCTCCAGCGACTGTTCGGGCGTGCCGTCCTCGAAGATCTTCGGATCTCCCGTGGTCACCCAGGCCTGGCCGTGGCGGGCGGCGAGCCGCAGACCTCGCGGTCCGGTGGCGGCAACCGCGAACGGCAGTCGCGGCCGCTGCACGCAGCCGGGGATGTTGCGGGCCTCCTCGGCCGAGTAGAAGGTGCCCTGCGAGTTCACCGCACCCTCGGTGAGCAGCTGGTCCAGCAGCGGTACGAATTCGGCGAAGCGGTCGGCACGCTCGCGCGGGGACCAGGGCTCCTGGCCCAGCGCGGTCGCGTCGAAGCCGTTGCCGCCCGCTCCGATGCCGAGGGTGATGCGCCCGCCAGAGACGTCGTCCAAGGAGATGAGGTCCTTGGCGAGGGTCACCGGATGGCGGAAGTTCGGCGAGGTGACCAGCGTCCCCAGGCGCATCCGCTCGGTGGTGGCGGCCGCCGCGGTCAGGGTGGGCACCGCCCCGAACCACGGTCCGTCGCGAAAGCCCCGCCACGACAGGTGGTCATAGGTGTAGGCGGTGTGGAACCCGAGCGACTCCGCCCGTACCCACTGGTCGCGACCCCCTTCATGCCATCGACGTACCGGAAGGATCACCGTGCTCAGACTCAGACTCATGCGTTCGAGCCTACGGCGCTCAGGCCGACGGGAGTGCCCGCCGGTCTCGCCACGTCGCGTCGGCGCCGAGGCCGCCCTGTCGAATGCCGACGCCTTGTCCGGATTCAGCCTCTGACGCGGCGCCCTCGGCATCGCCGACCGAATGGGCCTCCCCCTGGTGTCCGGGGCCGGATCGCTCCGGCCGGCTGAGCGATCGGGCCGACGCCTCACCGGTGCCAGCCCTGCCGCGGCTTTCGTGTTTCACGTGAAACGCCGCGCCCCGATGTTTCACGTGAAACATCGGAGCCGCCGGCACCGGACGAGCCACACCTGGTCCGGACGCCCTCGGGCCATGGGCGAAGATGGACCCGTGACCTCGGCTCCCCAGTGCCCGGACGGGCCAACCCCCATGCCCCGGCTCATCGCCACCGACCTCGACGGCACCCTGCTGCGCGACGACAAGTCCGTCTCGCCCCGCACGGTCGCCGCTCTCGCGGCCGCCGAGGAGGCCGGCATCGAGGTCTTCTTCGTCACCGGACGCCCGGCCCGCTGGATGGGCGTGGTCAGCGACCACGTCCACGGCCACGGCCTCGCGATCTGCGCGAACGGCGCCGCGGTCGTCGACCTTCACGCCGGACGAGAATTCGTACAGGTGCGAGCCCTCCCGCGCACTGATGCCCTCGCCGTCGTGGACGCTCTGCGGACAGCTGCGCCGGGTACCTCCTTCGCGGTCGAGATGACCACCGGCATCAACTACGAACCGACGTACCCGCCGTTCTTCCAGGACCCGGGCGCCAACGTCGCCCCCGCCGAGAAGCTGCTGCGCGAGGACGGGGAGGAGAGCTCCGCACCCGTGCTCAAACTTCTCGCCCACCACGCCGAGCTGGCCCCGGACGAGTTCCTGGCCCTGGCCCGTTCCACCGCCGGCGAGCACGCATCGATAACCCGCTCCAGCCCGACCTCCCTGCTGGAGATCAGCGGCCAGGGCGTCTCCAAGGCGAGCACCCTGGCGCTGTGCTGCGCCGAGCGCGGTATCTCCCCCTCCGAGGTCGTCGCGTTCGGGGACATGCCGAACGACGTGGAGATGCTCAGCTGGGCGGGCACCTCCTACGCGATGGGTAACGCGCATCCGGATGTGGTCGCGGCGGCGTCCGGCCGTACCACCGCCAACAACGAAGACGGCGTCGCCGTCGTCATCGAGCACATCGTGGCCGAGCGAATCGCGCAGCGACTGCTCTAGGAACCGTCCCGCGGGACGGTTGAAAGCCCGGACGCCTAGAGCGGGGCCTCCCACACCAAGGTGGTCCCGCCGCCGTCCTCGCCGAGGCCCGGGCCGTACGAGCTCGCGCCGCCCAGCGACTCGGCCCGACGGCGCAGGTTCCGCAGCCCACTGCGCCGTCCGCCCCCGGCGATGCCCACTCCATCGTCGGCGACCTCCAGCCGGACGCCGGGGCGCCCGTCGGCCAGCATGACCGTGCAGTCCACGACCACCTCGATCCGGGACGCGTCGGCATGGCGGAACGCGTTGGACAGCGCCTCGCGCAGCGCGGCGATCAGGTTCTTGCCCACCAGTTCGCCGACGACCGCGTCGATCGGGCCGAGGAAACGGTGCGCGGGCTTGAAGCCGAGCGGCACGGCGGCCATGTTGATCTCCCGCAGCACCCGGGTCCGCAGCCCGGAGGGGGCCTCCGCCGGGCCCTGCTGGAGCGCGAAGATCGCGGTGCGGATCTCCTGGATCGTCACATCCAGCTCTTCCACGGCCTTGCCGACCCCGTCACGGACTTCGGGAACGATCGACCGGCGCTGGGCGCCCTCCAGCATCATCCCGGTGGCGAACAGCCTCTGGATGACCAGGTCGTGCAGGTCCCGGGCGATCCGGTCGCGGTCCTCGAACACGGCGAGCCTCTCCCGGTCGCGCTGCGCCTCGGCCATCATCAGGGCGAGCGCGGCCTGGGAGGCGAACTGCGTGGCGAGGGTTCGCTCGGCCTCGCTGAACGGGCGCTTGCCACGGGCCCGCGGCGTGACCAGGGCACCCAGTACCCGGCCGCCGCTGTGCAGCGGAAGCATCATGCAGGGCCCGTACTGGCTGGTGAGTTTGCTGATCATGCGGGGGTCGGACGCGGCATCGTCCGTGAAGACGGGCTCGCCCTGCAACAGCCTGTCCACCACGGGGCTCTCGGCGGGGATCACCACGCCGAGAGAGGTGGCCGGGTTCTCGGCGGAGACGGCGACGATCTCCAGCCCGCCGTCCTCGGTCGGCAGCATCACGATGCCGGCGGAGGAATCCGCCAGGTGACGGGCCTGCTCGGCGACCACCACGAGGGCGTCGTCGGCGTCCCCGCCGGACAGCAGGGCGGTGGTGACGGCCACCGAACCGTCGATCCAGCGCTCGCGCTGGGTCGCGGCCTCGTACAGCCGGGCATTGCCGATGGCGATCCCCGCCTCGGTGGCAAGTACCCGGACCATGTGTACGTCGTAATCGTTGAACGCGCCGCCGCCGTTCTTCTCGGCGAGGTACAGATTGCCGAAGATCTCCCCCTGCACCCTGATGGGGACACCGAGGAAGGTCTTCATGGGCGGATGGTGCGGAGGAAAGCCCGCCGAGCGCGGATCCTTCGTCAGATCGTCGAGGTGCACGGTGTCGGAGTGCGAGATCAGCGCTCCCAGAAGGCCCCGCTTCCCGTCAGGACGGTGCCCGATCTTCCGGGCCAGCTCGGAGCTGATCCCGTACGTGACGAAGTCCGACAGCCCGCGGCCCTCGGTGTCGACGACGCCGATCGCCGCGTAGCGGGAATCCGCGAGCTCGGCCGCGGTCTCGCAGATGCGGTCCAGCGTGGAGTGCAGCTCAAGCCCGGTACCGACCGACCTCATGGCCTCCAGCAGTTGCGGTACGCGGGCCGTGAGCTCGGTGGACAGGCCTTGCAGACTGCTGACGGCCCGAGTGGCGGCCGACAGCGGGTCCGGTGTTCCAGATGACGGGTCCTGCGGTTCCTGCGGCTGCGACTCCTGCAGTGACATGTCCTTGAGACTAGTTAGTCCCCTTTAGCAGGGAAAGTCGGCCTGGAGAGAGTCAGCCACGGTCCCGTCCGCCTCTCTTTCCCGCTCCAGCAACCGCCGCAGCGGACCCTCGGCGGCGGCCAGATCCGCGTACGCCCCGCGCTGGACGACCTCTCCGCCGTCGAGCACGAGCACCTCGTCGACCGCGGCCAGGCCGGCCAGCCGGTGGGTGATCAGCACGGTGGTACGGCCCTCGGTCGCTTCCAGCAGGTCGGCCGTCAACGCGTCTGCCGTGGCCAGGTCCAGATGCTCGGCCGGCTCGTCCAGCACCAGTACGGGGAAGTCCGCGAGCAACGCCCGGGCCAGGGCCAGGCGCTGGCGCTGGCCGCCGGAGATCCGCTCGCCGTGCTCGCCGACCAGCGTGTCCAGCCCGTCCGGAAGTCCGTCGGCCCACTCCAGCAGCCGCGCCGCGGCCAGCGCTTCCCGGAGCTCGTCCTCGCTCGCTCCGGTCCGGGCCAGCCGCAGGTTCTCCCGCACCGAGCTGTCGAAGAGGTGCGCGTCCTGGGCGCAGAGTCCGACGAGCGCGCGGACGTCGTCACCGTCGAGCGTCCGGGCGTCGGTCCCGCCCAGGGTGTACGCCCCGTCGCGCAGGTCCAGGAACCGCAGCAGGACCTGGGCCAGGGTGGTCTTTCCGGAGCCGGAGGGGCCGACGACGGCGACGCGGCGGCCGGCTTCCAAGGTCAGGTCCAGTCCCCGCAGCGCGTCGCGTTCCTGACCGGGGTGCCGAGCGGTGAGCCCCGTCAGCCGCAGCGGGAAGGGCGAGCCGGGCGCGGCCGCCGGCTGCTCCGGCTCGGCGACGGGAACCGGGGCGTCGATGACCTCGTAGACCCGCTCGGCGCTGCGGCGCACCCGCTGGCGGTACTGGACGGCGAGCGGAAGGCCGCCCACCGCCTCAAAGGCGGCGAGCGGCGTCAGCACCGCGACGGCCATGGCCACTCCCGACAGCCGTCCGTCACGAACCGCGTCCGCCGCCGCGGCCGCGGACGCCACGACGGTCAGCCCGCACACCAGGGCGGACAGCCCGCCGCCCAGACCACTCGCGGCGGCTCCGCGCGCGGCGATGCGCGTCAGCACGCCGTCACTCTGCCGGGCCCTGTCCTTGCGGTCCTCCAGCGCCCCGGCGACGGTCAGCTCCGCGGTACCGGTGAGCAGATCCGCCACCCGGGTGGCGAGATCACCCCGGGCGGGAGCGAGCCGGCGCTCGGCCCGCCGGGAGCAAGCCCCGCTCACCAGCGGAACGCCGACTCCTGCGGCGAGCAGTCCGACGGCGAGGGCGGCTCCGGCCTCCGGCAGCAGCCAGCCGGTGAAGGCGACCGAGCCGGTACCCACGAGTACCGCGGTGCCCACCGGCAGCAGCCAGCGCAGCCAGTAGTCCTGGAGTGCGTCGACATCGGCCACCAGCCGGGCCAGCAGATCCCCACGCCGGTGCTCCCGCAGCCCGGCGGGGGCGATGCGCTCCAGCCGCCGGTACACGGAAACCCTCAGATCGGCCAGCATCCGCAGCACGGCGTCGTGCGAGACGAGCCGTTCGGCGTACCGGAAGACAGCCCGCCCCATTCCGAAGGCCCGGGTGGCGGTGACCGCAACCAGCAGGTAGAGCACGGGCGGCTGTTCGGAGGCCCGGGAGATCAGCCAGCCGGACACCGCCATCAGTCCGACGCTGCACCCGACGGCCAGCGCCCCGAGGAGCAGTCCGAGCCTGAAACGCCCCTGCCAGGCCCTGGCCACCGCGCGGACCCGGCGCAGCGGATCGGTCGCTCCCATGTCGTTCCCGCCGCCGGCCCGCGCCCGCTCGGGCGCGGCTCCGAGGATCCGGTCAATGCCGTCCGCGGTGGCACCGTCCGGAGCGGCCCCGGCCCCGGCGGAAGCGGGGCGGGGGAGCGGCCCCGAAGCGGCGGGCGGCCCCGTGCGGCCGGCGGCCTGCGCCACCTGGACCACCCGGTCGGCGACGGCGAGCAGCGCCGGCCGGTGCACGACCAGCAGTACGGTCCGGCCCACGGCGAGCCGCCGGACCGCGTCCACCACTGCGGCCTCGGTGTCGCCGTCCAGCGCCGCGGTCGGTTCGTCCAGCAGCAGCACGGGCCTGTCCGCCAGGAACGCCCGCGCCAGGGCCAGCCGCTGGCGCTGCCCGGCGGACAGTCCCACGCCGCCCTCACCCAGGGGGGTCTCCACTCCGAGCGGCAGGGCCGTCACGAAGTCCCAGGCCCCCGCGTCCTTCAACGCCCGGGCCACCTCCGCCTCACCGGCCCCCGGCCGAGCCAGCCGTACGTTCTCGCCGATGGTTCCGGCGAACAGGTGCGGGCGCTGCGGCACCCAGGCGATCTGCTCCCGCCACTGCTCCTGGGACAGCTCCGCCAGGTCCACCCCGGCTACCCGTACCCGCCCCGCGGTCGGTGTCACGAACCCCAGCAGCACCTGGAGCAGCGTGGACTTCCCCGCCCCGCTCGGGCCGGTGAGGGCCACGCACTCTCCGGGTTCGACCGTCAGCGAGAGCGGTCCGGGCGAATCCTGGCCCCGGCCCTCGTACCGGACGCGGACGTCGTCGATCTCGATGCGCAGGGGAACGCCGGCCGGCATCCCGGCCCCGCCGGCCGGACGCGCGACGGGCGTCTGAAGCACTTCGAAGATCTCCTCCGCGGCGGCCAGCCCCTCGGCGGCGGCGTGGTACTGCGCGCCGACCTGCCGCAACGGCAGGTACGCCTCGGGCGCCAGGATCAGGATGACCAGTCCGGTGTAGAGGTCGAGCTCTCCGTGGACCAGCCGCATGCCGATGGTCACGGCCACCAGCGCCACCGACAGGGTCGCCAGCAGCTCAAGGGCGAAGGACGAGAGGAAGGCGATCCGCAGTGTCCGCATCGTCGCGCGCCGGTAGTCGTCGGTGATCTTGCGGATCGACTCGGCCTGGGCCTTGGCCCGCCCGAAGACCTTCAGCGTGGGAAGTCCGGCGACCACGTCGAGGAAATGCCCCGACAGGCGCGACAGCAGCCGCCACTGGCGGTCCATCCGGGACTGGGTCGCCATCCCGATGAGGACCATGAACACGGGGATCAGCGGCAGGGTGACCACGATGATGGCCGCCGACACCCAGTCCTCGGTGACGATGCGGGCGAGCACGGCCACCGGCACGACCACCGCGAGCCCCAGCTGGGGCAGGTAGCGGGAGAAGTAGTCGTCGAGGGCGTCCACACCGCGGGTGGCCAGCGCCACCAGCGACCCGGTCTTCTGTCCCGTCAGCCAGGCGGGGCCCAGATCGGCGGCCCGGTCCAGCAGCCTTCCCCGCAGTTCCGACTTGACCGCCGCACCCGCGCGGTGTGCGGCCAGCTCCGTCAGCCAGGCGATCAGTCCGCGTCCCAGCGCCACGGCCGCGAGCAGCAGCAAGGGCGTGCGCAGCTCCGTCCCGCCGAGCCCTTCCTCGAAGGCGCCGACCACGATCTCGGCGACGAGCATCGCCTGCCCGACGACCAGCACCGCCCCGGCGAGGCCCAGGGCCACCACCGCCCCCAGGAAGAGGCGGGTGGAACGGGCGTAGCGAAGCAGGCGCGGGTCGATCGGTTTCACGTGAAACATCCCCCAAGGGAGGGTCAGGCGGGAGGGGCGGGTGCCGGGGACTCAGTGCACGTCGACGATGTGCTGCGTCCCGATCCGCTTGCGGAACACCCAGTACGTCCAGCCCTGGTAGAGCAGGACGAGCGGCGTGGCCACCGCCGCGCACCAGGTCATGATCTTCAGGGTGTAGGGACTGGACGAGGCGTTGGTGACCGTGAGGCTCCAGGCGTCGTCCAGCGAGGACGGCATGACGTTCGGGAACAGCGTCAGGAAGAGCATCGCGACGGCCGCCGCGATGGTGATCCCGGACAGGGCGAACGACCAGCCCTCGCGGCCCGCCAGGTTGCAGGCGAGTGCCGCGACCAGCGCGATCACCGCGACGGCCATCGCGACCAGGCTCTTGGCGTCGCCGCTGTCGATCTGGGTCCAGGCCAGGAAGAGCAGGGCCAGTACGGCGGCGGCCACACCCAGCCGGGTCGCCAGCTTCCGCGAGCGCTCCCGGATGTCACCGACCGTCTTGAGCGAGGTGAAGACCGCGCCGTGGAAGGTGAACAGGGTGAGGGTGACCAGGCCGCCGAGGAGCGAGTAGGCGTTGAGCAGGTCGAGGAAGGTGCCGACGTACTCCATGTTCTGGTCGATCTTCACGCCGCGCACGATGTTGGCGAAGGCCACGCCCCACAGGAACGCGGGGATCAGCGAGGTCCAGAAGATCGCGTGTTCCCAGTTGGTCTGCCAGCGTTCCTCGGCCCGCTTGTGCCGGTATTCGAAGGCAACACCCCGAATGATCAGGCAGACCAGGATGAGGAGCAGCGGCAGGTAGAACCCGGAGAAGAGCGTGGCGTACCAGTCGGGGAAGGCCGCGAACGTCGCGCCGCCCGCGGTGAGCAGCCAGACTTCGTTGCCGTCCCACACGGGTCCGATCGTGTTGATCAGGACCCGCTTCTCCGTGCGGTCGCGGGCGAGCAGCTTGGTGAGTACGCCGACTCCGAAGTCGAAGCCCTCCAGGAAGAAGTAGCCGATCCACAGGACCGCGATGAGTACGAACCAGACGTCGTGGAGTTGCATGGTGTGGTCTCCTCAGCCTCAGTACGAGAAGGCCATCGGCCGGTCGGGGTTCTTGTCGTCTCCGCCGATCCTGGTCGGCGGGTTGAGGTCGGCCTCGGTGAGCTCGGGCGGACCGGCCTTGACGTACTTGACGAGGAGCCTGACCTCGATGACGGCGAGCACGGCGTACAGGAGCGTGAAGCCGATCATCGAAGTGAGGACCTCGGCCTGGGTCACGTTCGGCGAGACCGCGTCCCGGGTGCGCAGGACTCCGTAGACCACCCAGGGCTGGCGCCCCATCTCGGTGAAGATCCA
This sequence comes from Streptomyces sp. NPDC056224, assembly GCF_042267665.1. Classification (NCBI taxonomy): domain Bacteria; kingdom Bacillati; phylum Actinomycetota; class Actinomycetes; order Kitasatosporales; family Streptomycetaceae; genus Streptomyces; species Streptomyces sp. NPDC056224. The sequence goes on along the minus strand of NZ_JBHJTK010000005.1, from coordinate 179,547 downwards.
GCCCCAGGAGTTGGCGATGAGCGGGAAGCCCATCGTCCAGAGCGCGACGATCCAGTACAGGTTGGCGAACTTCGGGCTCAGCGCCTTCTTGAAGAGGACCAGGTGGGGGACCTCCTCCTCCCCGGTGCGCAGACCCGGCGGCAGCAGGAACTTCTTGCGGGTCAGCCACAGACCCAGCACTCCGACGCCTACGGAGGCCATGCCGAAGCCGATCATCCAGCGGAAGCCCCAGTAGGCGACCGGGATGTTGGGCCGGTAGTCGCCGGGGCCGAACTTCTCCTGCTCGGCCTTGTTGACGTCGTTGATGCCCGGGACGAAGGAGGTGAAGTCGTCGTTCGCCAGGAAGGACAGCAGGCCGGGGATCTCTATCGCGACCTTGTTGTGGCCCTTCTCGACATCGCCGTAGGCGAAGACGGAGAAGGGAGCCGGCGCCTCGCCGTCCCAGAGCGCCTCGGCGGCTGCCATCTTCATGGGCTGCTGCTTGAACATCACCTTGCCGAGCAGGTCGCCGCTCAGGGCCGTGCCCAGGCCGGCGATGATCATGACGACCAGGCCGAGCCGCAGCGAGCTCCGCATCACGGGTACGTGCTTCCTGCGGGCCAGGTGGAAGGCCGCGATGCCGGTCATGAACGCACCGCCGACCAGGAAGGCGGCCGTGATGGTGTGGAAGAACTGGGTGAGCGCGGTGTTCTGGGTGAGCACCTGCCAGAAATCGGTGAGCTCGGCCCGGCCGCGCTCCTCGTTGATCCGGTACCCGACCGGGTGCTGCATCCAGGAATTGGCCGCCAGGATGAAGTACGCGGACAGGATGGTGCCCATGGACACCATCCAGATGCAGGCCAGGTGGATCTTCTTCGGCAGCTTGTCCCAGCCGAAGATCCACAGCCCGATGAAGGTCGACTCGAAGAAGAAGGCGATCAGCGCCTCGAAGGCCAGGGGGGCGCCGAAGATGTCACCGACGAACCGCGAGTAGTCGGACCAGTTCATGCCGAACTGGAACTCCTGGACGATGCCGGTGACGACACCCATCGCGATATTGATCAAGAAAAGCTTGCCCCAGAACTTCGTGGCCCTGAGGTACTTCTCCTTCTCGGTGCGCACCCAGGCGGTTTGCAGGCCCGCCGTGAGGGCGGCCAGCGAGATCGTCAGGGGAACGAAGAGGAAGTGGTAGACGGTGGTGATGCCGAACTGCCAACGCGCCAATGTCTCCGGCGCCAAAGCTAGGTCCACGTCGTCTTCTCCTTGTCGTCGCCGTGGTCACAGCCACAGTCTGCCTGTCGGATTACCCCATAACGGGAGGAAGCGGGACACGCTTGTGAACGCGTTCACATTCACAAGCATTATGGCGCATTCGTTTTCGAGCTCTTGAGGCGGGGTCCCCCTAGCCAACAAATTCAACAGATTGTTGAATGCAGCTCATGAAGATTCGCATCTCCTGGCCCGCCGGCCAGCTCACGGCAACCCTCGACGAGACCCCGACCGGCAAGGCGCTGGCCGAGGCCCTTCCGATCTCCGCGTCCGCGAACACCTGGGGCGAGGAGGTCTACTTCGACACCGGCGTCTCCGTGACCCTGGAGCCCGACGCCCGGCAGGTCGTCGAACCCGGCACGGTCGCGTTCTGGACGGAGGGCGACGCGCTCGCGCTGCCCTACGGCCCCACGCCCCTCTCGCGCGGAGGCGAGAGCCGCCTGGCGAGCCCGTGCAACGTGCTCGGCTCGTTCGACGGCGACTCCCGCCTGCTGGCCACCGTCCGCGACGGCGACCCCATCCGCGTGGAACTCGCGTAACGCGCGGCCGTCACACCACACACGGGCATCACGACACGCGCGAGTCCCCCGCCGGAGCTAGAGCTCCTTGAAGAACGCCTCCGCCGTGTGCAGGAAGATGTCGTTCGCCTCGGCCTCACCGATCGTGACCCGCAGGCCCTCACCCGCGAAGGGCCGGACCACCACACCGGCCTTCTCGCAGGCAGCCGCGAAGTCGGCGGTCCGCTCCCCCAGCCGCATCCACACGAAGTTCGCCTGCGTGTCCGGGACCGTCCAGCCCTGCGCCAGCAGCGTCTCGTGCACCCGGTTCCGCTCGCACACCAGCGCCCCGACGCGGCCCATCAGCTCGTCCTCGGCGCGCAGCGAGGCGACCGCCGCGTCCTGCGCGAGCTGGCTGACGCCGAAGGGCACCGCCGTCTTGCGCAGCGCCGCGGCCACCGGCTCGTGTGCCACTGCGAAGCCGACGCGCAGGCCGGCGAGCCCGTACGCCTTGGAGAACGTACGCAGCACGCAGACGTTCGGGCGGTTCCGGTACAGCTCGATGCCGTCCGGCACGTCCGCGTCGCGCACGAACTCGCGGTAGGCCTCGTCCAGCACCACCAGGACGTCCGAGGGCACGCGGTCCAGGAACCGCTCCAGCTCGGCGCGGCGCACCGCTGTACCCGTGGGGTTGTTGGGGTTGCAGACGAAGATCAGCCGGGTCCGCTCGGTGATCGCTTCGGCCATCGCGTCCAGGTCGTGGACGTCGCCCTCGGTCAGCGGGACCCGCACGGAGGTCGCACCCGAGATCTGCGTGATGATCGGGTAGGCCTCGAAGGAACGCCAGGCGTAGATGACCTCGTCGCCGGGGCCGGCCGTCGACTGGATCAGCGACTGGGCCACACCCACCGAGCCGGTACCGGTGGCGACGTGCTCGACCGGCACCCCGAACCGCTCCGCGATCTCGTTCACCAGCCCGGTGCAGGCCATGTCCGGGTACCGATTGAAGTTCCCGGCCGCCGCGACCGCGCTCTCCAGCACCCCGTTCAGCGGCGGGTACGGGTTCTCGTTCGAGGACAGCTTGTACGCGACGGGCCCGCCCGCGGCGGCCGGCTTGCCGGGCTTGTATGTCGGAATGCCGTCCAGCTCGGCGCGCAGTTTCGGGCTCTTCTCGCTCACCGCAGGTCCTCCTCGACCATCCCGTACGACGTCGCCGTCGACTCAATACTGCTCACCTTATGAGGATTCCGCCCTCCCGAGAATGGGGGCGCCTGGAATGCGGGGGAGCGCGCGCATATATGCGCGCGCCGGTGGCCTACGCCGTGGCGCGCATCCCTCGTGCAGGTGAGTTGAGACCGGCCCGCGACCACACCGCTTTGGCATGCTCGTACCCGCCGACAAGCCTCACGGTAGCCATTGGCCAGCAAGTACCTTCATTTCCAAGGTCATTGGGGGTGGCGAACCATGCAGAAACGTGCCTGTCAACGAGTGCATATGCACCCAGACCACCCACCCCGCCGAGCCCTACTATCGGCTCGCCATGACAGCAGCAGGGAAGCATCACGTGAGCCGGACCGAGACCACCCGGCGGGCCGCCGGCCGACAGGGCCGGGCAGGCATCAGGGACGTGGCCGCCGCGGCGGGCGTCTCCATCACAACCGTCTCCGACGCGCTCAATGGCAAGGGACGGCTGCCGGACGCCACCCGCCGCCACGTTCGCGAGGTCGCCGATCGGCTGGGTTACCGCCCGTCCGCCGCCGCCCGTACCCTCCGTACCGGCAAGTCGGGCCTCATCGGCCTGACCGTCACGACGTACGGGGATGAACCTTTCACCTTCACCGAATTCGCCTACTTCGCCGAGATGGCCAGAGCCGCCACCTCCGCCGCGCTCGCCCGCGGCTACGCCCTCGTCATCCTCCCCGCCACCTCCCGACACGACGTGTGGTCCAACGTCGCCCTCGACGGCACCGTCGTCATCGACCCCTCCGACCACGATCCCGTCGTCACCGAGCTGGTCCGCCAGGGACTTCCGGTGGTCTCCGACGGCCGCCCCGCGGGCTCCCTCCCCGTCACCGCCTGGGTCGACAACGACCACGAGGCAGCCGTACTGGGCCTCCTCGACCACCTCGCCGCCGCCGGCGCCCGCAGGATCGGGCTGCTCACCGGCACCACCACCGACACCTACACCCGGCTCTCCACGACCGCCTACCTCAACTGGTGCGAGCGCGTCGGCCAGGACCCCGTCTACGAGTCCTACCCCGCCCACGACCCCTGCGCGGGCGCCGTGGCCGCCGACCGGCTCCTCGCCCGCCCCGACCGGCCCGACGCCGTGTACGGGCTCTTCGACCCCAACGGCACGGACCTGCTCGCCGCAGCCCGGCGCTACGGCCTGCGCGTCCCAGAGGACCTGCTGCTCGTGTGCTGCAGCGAATCCACCGTGTACGCCAACACCGAACCGCCCATCACCACCCTCTCCCTCAAACCGCGCCGCATCGGCACCGCTGTGGTGCAGCTGCTCATCGACGCGATCGAGGGAGTGGACACCGGACGCCCCGTCGAGCAGGTCGTCCCGACCGAGCTCATCATCCGCACCTCGTCGCAGCGCCGGCAGCCCCGTACGACCGTCAGCCCGCCCCGGTCTCCGGCCCAGGACTGACGCCCACACCGTCCCTCGGAAGGGCCCGTCGGCCCCGCCGAAGATTTCAGCAACACCGATTTTGGGATAAAACGGTAGGAACGATCGGCTCCGCACAGGATTCACCACCCCTGGTGCGTCACACAGCGCGAGCCGCATTCCTATGATGGGCGCACGACATCACGGACCCTCCTCCCCGGAGGTCAGGAGGGTCCGCAGGTGTACGGCAGCGCGACGGTGGTGGAGGGGTCGATGACTCAGGGGGCCGGTCAGGGACCCGCGATGCGGACGGAGACGCTGCGGGACTTCCGGGTTCCGGTCACCGAACCCGACCCGTACGCCGTAGCCACCGGGCTTCCCGGTGAGGCCCCCGTGTACGGCGAGTACCCGGCGTACTACGAGGACGGCGCGCTGAGCGTGCCCCAGCAGCCCGGCTACGCGCCGTCGGCGAACGCACGGGAGGCGCCCCGGTCCGTGGCCCCGCCCGTCCCGCAGCGCGACGCGCACGCAGCGCAGGACCCGCACGCACCGCGCGACCTGCACGCCCCGCACGGAGCCCACGGAGCCCGCGCGACCGCCGAACCAGAGGCCCCCGAGGCCCCCGACGCCCCAACAGACCCCTCGGGCCCCGAGGATGACGGTTTCGACGGCTACACCCCCACCCAGCGCGACCTGCCCGTCATCGGACGCGGCGCACTCGGCGGCCCCGGCGACACCGTCCAGGTCCAGTACGTCCCCCAGGAAGCCGCGGCCGCCGGTCCCGGCCCGCTCTACGTGGTCGGCGACGTCCACGGATACCTCGACGAGCTCGTCACCGAACTCCGGGCCCAGGGCCTGATCGACGCCGAGCGGCGCTGGTCCGCGGGCAACGCCCGGCTCTGGTTCCTCGGCGACTTCACCGACCGCGGCCCCGACGGCATCGGCGTCATCGACCTCGTCATGCGGCTGTCCGCCGAGGCCGCGGCCGCCGGCGGCTACTGCAAGGCCCTGATGGGCAATCACGAGCTGCTGCTCATCGGCGCCAAGCGGTTCGGCGACACCCCCGTCTCCTCCGGTGCCGGTACCGCCACCTTCCAGGCCGCCTGGCTGCTCAACGGCGGCCAGCGCACCGACATGGAGCGCCTGCAGGACGTACACCTGCAGTGGATGTCCCGCCTGGACGCGGCCGTCCTGGAGGAGGACCACCTGCTGCTGCACTCCGACACCACGGCCTACCTGGACTACGGCGACTCCATCGAGGACGTCAACGACACCATCCACGAACTCCTCAACCGGGGCGACGCCGACATCACCTGGGACCTCTTCCGCAAGTTCACCAAGCGGTTCGCCTTCCGCGACGAGGAGACCGGCCCGGGGGCCGTACGCGAATTGCTCGGCACGTACGGCGGCAGCCGCGTCGTGCACGGGCACAGCCCCATCCCGTACCTCCTGGGCGAAGTGGGCACCGAGGACGGCGACGAGGCGCGCGGCCCGGAGGCGGTGGACGGCCCCCACGTGTACGCGGACGGGCTCGCCATCGCCATGGACGGCGGGGTCACGATGGCGGGCAAACTGTTGGTCGTGCAACTTCCCCTGAGTGACTGAGGATTGTCACGAGGGGGGTATTTCCGCATAGCCCCTGTCAACCTGCGGCGTGGTCCCTCTACCATCGCTCTATCCGTAGCAGGCTCTCCTCCGTTTGTGCCGGCGCCCGGGTCTACGCGGGCAAACCGGCCTCCACGGAGCATCGGGGGATGCACATGACCAGCGCTCCGCACCTGCTGACCGAAGACCGGCCCGAGTTCGATCGGCTCCTCGACGAGGCGCTGCGCACCGCACACGAACGGCCCGAGCTCGCCACCCTCGGCGAACGCCTGAACGCCGAACAACTGCGCACCATGGCTCTGGGGGCCAGCGCTCTGCTGACGGCTGCGGCCGCCGCCGAGTACGACCACTACGTGAAGCTCCGCGAGGAACGACGCGACGAGGCCCTCTCCTCGACCGGGGCCCCGGGCGAGGAGGACGTCGGCCAGGACGGCGCGGGCCTCGGCGCCGTGATCGCGGTCCTCGCACCCGTCCTGGCGGGCACCGCCACGCTGATCTTCCTGCTCGTGGGCTACATCCTGAAGATGATCGAGCCCGAACCCGCCTTCGCCGAGACCATGCTGACGGCGGGTTCGTTCTTCGGACTGCTCACCGCCGCCTCCCTGATCTTCGCCGTGATCGGTCTGCTGATGACCGCGGTGCGCAACCGCGCGACCGAGGTGGTCGCGAACGGACCGGAGGCGATACCCGACGAGGTCGTGCGGGCCCGGGAGGCCTGGCGGAACGCGCTGCTGGAGCGCGGGATCATGCCGTTCCTGCGGGACGCCCTGGCCGATCCAGGTGCGGGGCCGCACTATCCGGCGCCCCGCACGCCAGGGGCCGGGCGCATCCCCAACCTGGGATACACCCGGCCCGACTTCACCAGTCCGGGATCCCCGTCACAGGGTCCCCGGCCGGGCTACACGCCTCCGGACTTCACGGGCCCGGACTTCGGCGGCCCGGGGCACGAGCGGGAGTAGACCTCCCGGTCCCCGCCTCGCGCTCCGCTTCCCTTGCTCTGCTGCCGCTACTTCAGTGCCTTCGGCAGGTAGTTGGGGTTCATCGGCCGGATCGGCGGTGCGTTGGCCGCCCGGCGGTCCGGGTCACCCGGGTCGGGCTGGGGTTCTGCCTCTTCCCACACCCCGTTGCATACGAGGGTGTTGGTGGCCGGGGTGACGGCGCAGGTGGTCTCCGAGACCACGCCTTCCGTCGTCACCACCTCGACCAGCAGCTGGTTGGCCTGGTGGCTGACGGAAATCGCACAGGCGTCGTCCGGGTAGTCGCCCTCCGCGTTGAGGGTGAGGTCGTACCAGGCCCAAAGACCCGGGGTCGGCTGGAGCCCGCGGATGCCCGCGTACGCACGGCCGTCACCGGGGAGCACCGCCTTGAACTCCCGTGCGTTGCTGTCCCTGACGGAGTCGATGTCCACGCACTGGGACACACCGGTGGCTCCGGTGGCACCCGTCGCACCGGTCGCACCGGTCGCACCGGTCGCGCCCTGCGGACCGCGGGGACCCGTCGGACCCGTCGGGCCCTGCTTGCACTCGTCGTCGCCGCCACCACCGCGCGGGCCGACAGGGGTCGCCGCTCGCGGATCGTAGTCGTGCTTCTTCGACTCGCAGTGGTCGCCTGCCGGGGTCGCCGCGCGAACCGTCGCGGCCGCCTGGATGGCCTGCCCCGTGGCGAACGCGGGGCTGGAGATCCCCGTCATCACAAGGGCGAGTGATGCGAGGGTGCCGCCAGTCAGCCAACCGCTCCGCCTGGGCAGCGGACCAAGGTGTGACCTGGTCCTTTTCTCGGGGCTCATATACGCCGCTCCTTCTCGAAACCGGATCGAACGATGTGCGATGGGCCTCTCGGGCCACCTCGGTCATCGTGGGGATCGCGGTCGCGGGCGAGGGAACGCCGCGCTGATAAGTCAACTTATCGGACCAGCAGTACGAGCCCAATGGAGGCTTTTACGCGGCGGCGGACGCGACGCGCCCAGGCACGGAGAAACCGTGGCCTACCGTCGGCTCACATTCGTTCTCATCACCACAGGGGATGGAATCCTTGAGAGCAACAGTCTGCCTGAACATGATCGTCAAGAATGAGGCACCGGTGATCCGGCGCTGTCTCGAATCCGTGCGCCCTTTGATCGATACATGGGTGATCGTGGACACGGGCTCGACGGACGGTACCCAGGACATCATCCGGGAATTCCTCAGCGATCTGCCCGGCGCCCTGCACGAACGGCCGTGGAAGGGGTTCGGCGAAAGCCGCAGCGAGGCGATCGACCTCGCACGCTCCAGCGCGGACTACCTGCTGTTCATCGACGCCGACGACGTGATGCAGGTACAGCCCGGCTTTCGCATGCCCGACCTCACTCTCGACGCGTACCGCATCGCGGTGCACCACGAGCCCGTCATCCACTGGAGGCCCGCTCTGGTATCCACCCGCCTGCCGTGGAAATACGTCGGCGTACTCCACGAGTACATCGATTGCGAAGTCCGGCACAGCAGCGGTGTGCTCGAAGGCGCCAATATCCTCATCGTCGGAGGCGGGGCACGGCTCAGGGAATCGGGCGAACGCGAGAAGTACCTGCGGGACGCGGCGGTGCTCGAAGAAGGGCTGATCAAGGAACCCGGAAATGCCCGGTACGCGTTCTATCTGGCCCAGAGCTGGCGTGACGCGGGAGAACCGGAGAAATCCCTCGCCGCCTACGACCGCCGGGCGGCGATGGGCGGTTTCGCCGAGGAAGCCTTCTGCGCCCAGCTGTACGCGGCACGGCTCGCGGCGAACCTCAAGAAGCCGGCCGCCGAGGTGATGGACCGTTTCCTCCGCGCGTACGAGAGCCGTCCCACACGCGCCGAGGCGATGGGCAGCCTCGCCCGCGTCTGCCGCCTCGAAGGCCGCTGGCCCCTGGCGTACATGTTCGCCCGGGAGGCGGTGCGGATCCCGCGCCCGGACGACATCCTGTTCGTCGAGTTCGACTGGCACGACTGGCGCGCGCTCGACGAACTCGCCGTGGCCGCCTACTGGGTCGGCGAATACCAGGAGTCGCTGGACTGCTGCGAACGCCTCCTCCAGGACGGCAGGCTGCCCGACTCGCAGCGTGACCGGGTCACCGAGAACCTCGAATTCGCACGGCGCAAGCTCGACCCGCAGTATCAGGTGGTCGCCTGACCGCCGCTCCCGCGCACGGGACCGGAGGGCGTCGCCCCGGCCGGCAGGCCGTGGAGCGGCGCCCTCCAGTCGTCGCGCTGGGCCGTCACGTCGGCCGGCCGGGGCCGGGCGGATCCCCAACCCGGGATCCGCCCGGCCCGACTTCACGATCCCGGACTTCGGCGTGCCCACGCGGGCCGGAGCGGGCTTCCCTAGGGGAGGCGGTTCTTGGAGGCTCCGCGCATCAGGTCTCCCTTGAATTCCTTGCCGCGGAGGGATCCGGGAGTCGGGGAGGGGGTCAGTTCGATCCACCCCTCGTCCCAGGTGAAGTTGGCGCCGTTGGTGTCGCCGTGTGTCTGGTAGACCTTGCCGTCCGTCGTCACGACCTTGATGTACGAGTTGCTGCCCTGCTCGATGATCGAGATGCCACAGGCCTTGCCGAAGGGGAATCCCGGGTTGTCCGCGTTCGTGAGGTCCTGCCAGACAGGCACACCTCCGGCCGTGGTCGCGCGTCCGGCATAGGCGATGCCGTTCGTGAGAGCGGCACTGAACGACACGGTGTTCGAAGGCGCGTAGCTGTCCATGTCGTCGCAGGGCCCGGTACCCGTAGCGCCCGTACCGCCCGTACCGCCCGTGGCACCCGTGGCACCCGTGGCACCCGTGGCGCCGTCCACGCCGTCCACGCCGTCCGAGCCCGGAGCACCCGTACCGCCCGTCGCACCCGTTGCGCCCGTTGCGCCCGTCGCGCCCGTCGCACCGTCCGTGCCCGGAGCACCCGTACCACCCAGGGCACCCGTACCACCCGTCGCGCCAGTCGCCCCAGTCGCGCCCGTCGCGCCGTCCACGCCGTCCGCGCCCGTGGCACCCGTCGCACCCGTCGGCCCTGTCGGGCCCGGCCTGCCCTGTTCGCACCTGTCGTCACCGTCGGGCCCGGCCTCGATGCCCGCGGCCTTCGGGTCGTCGTCCGGGTCCTGGTCCGGTCCGTGGTCCGGGCGGTGGTGATGCCCATTCGTCTTGCAGTGATCCCCACCCGTGGGGCTCGCCGCGTTCACCCGCTCGGCCGCCCGAATGCTCTGAGCAACGGCGAAGGCGGGGCTGGCGACTCCCATCATGACCAGGGCAAGCGATGCGAGGGTGCCGCCCGTCAGCCATCTGCTCCCCCTCGGCAGCGGTCCAAGCGTCGTTGACCTGGTCCTGTTTTCGGGGCTCATACCACTCCTACTCGAAACCGATCGAACGATGTGTGGTCGGGCGTCTCTGGCCACACACTCGGTCAGCGTGGAAAGCACTGCCGCGAGTGGCGGGACAACTCGCAGATAAGTCCACTTATCGGATGAGCGATGCGACACCAACGGCCGCTCTGACGGACACGACGAGCGCGAGCCGTCAGAACGCGGCGGGCGACGACCGGCCGGCCATGGCGAGTGGGAGCACTCCGGCGCCAAAAAACGGGCGGACCCGCGACTCCCCCCTTGGGTCGCGGGTCCGCTCCGTAGCTCCTGTCGAACGGCTCAGTCGGCCAGCGGCAGGTAGACGCGGTTGCCCGAGGCCGCGAACTCGGCGGACTTCTCCGCCATGCCGGCCTGGATCTCCTCGGCCTTCAGGTCGCCGCCGTGCTCACGGCGGATGTCCTGCGAGATCTTCATCGAACAGAACTTCGGACCGCACATGGAGCAGAAGTGCGCGGTCTTGGCCGGCTCGGCGGGAAGCGTCTCGTCGTGGAACTCACGGGCCGTGTCCGGGTCGAGGGCCAGGTTGAACTGGTCCTCCCAGCGGAACTCGAACCGCGCGTCCGACAGCGCGTCGTCCCACTCCTGGGCACCGGGGTGCCCCTTGGCCAGGTCCGCGGCGTGCGCCGCGATCTTGTACGTGATGACGCCGGTCTTGACGTCGTCACGGTTGGGCAGGCCCAGGTGCTCCTTGGGCGTGACGTAGCAGAGCATCGCGGTGCCCCACCAGGCGATCATCGCGGCGCCGATGCCCGAGGTGATGTGGTCGTACGCGGGCGCGACGTCCGTGGTCAGCGGGCCGAGCGTGTAGAACGGCGCCTCCTCGCAGATCTCCTGCTGGAGGTCGATGTTCTCCTTGATCTTGTGCATCGGGACGTGGCCCGGGCCCTCGATCATGGTCTGCACGTTGTGGCGCTTGGCGATCGTGTTCAGCTCGCCCAGCGTCTTCAGCTCCGCGAACTGCGCCGCGTCGTTGGCGTCCGCGATGGAACCGGGGCGCAGGCCGTCACCCAGCGAGTACGTGACGTCGTACGTCGCGAGGATGTCGCACAGCTCCTCGAAGTTCGTGTAGAGGAAGTTCTCCTTGTGGTGAGCCAGGCACCAAGCGGCCATGATCGACCCGCCGCGCGAGACGATGCCGGTCTTGCGGCGGGCGGTCAGCGGCACGTACGGCAGCAGCACGCCGGCGTGGACCGTCATGTAGTCGACGCCCTGCTCGGCCTGCTCGATGACCGTGTCCTTGTAGATCTCCCAGGTCAGGTCCTCGGCGCGGCCATCGACCTTCTCCAGCGCCTGGTAGAGCGGGACGGTGCCGATCGGGACGGGGGAGTTGCGCAGAACCCACTCGCGCGTGGTGTGGATGTTGCGGCCCGTCGAGAGGTCCATGACGGTGTCGGCGCCCCACTTGGTCGCCCAGGTCATCTTGTCGACCTCCTCCTCGATGGAGGAGGTGACCGCGGAGTTGCCGATGTTGGCGTTGACCTTCACCAGGAACCGCTTGCCGATGATCATCGGCTCGATCTCCGGGTGGTTCACGTTCGCCGGGAGCACCGCGCGACCTGCGGCGATCTCCTCGCGGACGACCTCGGGGGAGACGTTCTCGCGGATCGCGACGTACTCCATCTCCGGGGTGACCTCGCCCCGGCGGGCGTACGCGAGCTGTGTGACGGCGGCGCCGCCACGGCCCCGGCGGGGCTGGCGGGGGCGGCCCGGGAAGACGGCGTCGAGGTTCTTGAGCCCGCCCCGCGGCGAAGTGTGCTTGACGCCGTCGTCCTCGGGACGCACGGGACGTCCCGCGTACTCCTCGGTGTCCCCGCGGCCGATGATCCAGTTCTCGCGCAGCGGCGCGAGACCCCGGCGCACGTCCGTCTCGATCTGGGGGTCGGTGTACGGACCGGACGTGTCGTAGAGCGTCACGTCCTTGCCGTTGGTGAGGTGGACCTGACGGACCGGCACCCGGATGTCGGGGCGGGAGCCCGCCACGTACCCCTTGTGCCAGCCCGGCTGGCGCTCGGTCCGGCCGTCGGCGTCCTGGCTGACGGCAGGCGTGCGTGCGTCCTGAATGGTCATGAGACCTATCTCCCTACGCCGGCATTACCCGGTAACAGGTTCGGCGGTCGACGCAGCCTCCTCCCGTACGCATCCGTGATGCGCGTACGGTGATCAGCGTCCTCTCAGCCCGGTGCTCCGAGCTCCCGCGTTGTGCAAAGGTGCCCCCACGCTAGCGCCACCCATGGCGTGCTGAACAGTAGGCCCCCTCATCTCTTGCGATGATCTGCTGGTGACGATCTCGCCGCAGCCCCCCAACGAGCCCAACGAGCCCACCAGCCACTCGGACCACGAGCACTCCCACGGGCAGAGCCACGGGCACGGCCATGGGCACGGCCACGGGCACGGTCCGGCGGCCCCCGTCTCGCAGCACCTGCGCAAGGTCATCGCGGCCGTGCTGATCCCCTTCGCCGTCGCCGTCTTCGTCGGCATGGCGGTGCTCTGGCCGGGCGGCGCCCCCGCCCACGAGCGCACGGGGGTCGGTTTCGACCGGCAGACGCAGCAGGGCGCGGTCGTCTCGCTCGAACAGGTGGACTGCAAATCGGTGAACGCCTCGCAGGTGCCGCCCACCGGGGACACGTCCACCCCCGAGGGCCGCGAGGCCCAGGCGGCGCAGACCGGCGACTGCAAGAAGGCCACCGTCGAGGTCGGCACCGGACCGGACAAGGGCCGCACCTTCGTGGAGATCGTCCAGCCTGGCGCGCCGCGGCAGTTGGCGAAGGGGCAGGAGGTGGTGGTCGCGTACGCGCCGGACGCCCCCCGGGACCTCCAGTACTCGGTGATCGACGTGAACCGGAAGTTCCCCCTGGCGCTGCTGGCCGGGATCTTCGCGGTCGCCGTCGTCCTGGTCGGCCGCATGCGCGGGGTGTTCGCACTGATCGCGCTGGTCATCAGCTTCGGCGTGCTGACCCTCTTCATCCTGCCGGCCATCCTGCAGGGGTCGAACCCGCTGGTCGTCGCCGTCATCGGGGCCAGCGCCATCATGCTCATCGCCCTGTACATCTGCCACGGGCTGACCGCGCGCACCTCGGTCGCCGTTCTCGGCACGCTCGTCTCACTGCTGCTGATCGGGCTCCTGGGCTCGGTGTTCATCGACTGGGCGTTCCTCAGCGGCAACACCGACGACAACACGGGCCTCATCCACGGGCTCTACCCGGACATCGACATGAGTGGTCTGCTGCTCGCGGGCATCATCATCGGATCGCTGGGCGTCCTCGACGATGTGACGGTCACCCAGACCTCCGCGGTCTGGGAACTCCACCAGGCCGATCCCTCGATGGGGTCGCGCGCCCTCTACCGGGCGGCCATCCGGATCGGTCGCGACCACATCGCGTCGGTGGTCAACACGCTCGTACTGGCCTACGCGGGCGCTGCACTCCCCCTACTGCTGCTGTTCTCGATCGCGAACAGCAGCATGGGGTCGGTGGCCAACAGCGAGCTGGTCGCGGTGGAGATCGTGCGGACCCTCGTGGGCTCGATCGGCCTCGTGGCCTCGGTTCCCGTGACGACGGCACTGGCATCCCTGGTCGTGTCCGCCGACCGTCCGGCGGCCACGGTCTCCGGGCCGGCCCCGGGGCCGGCCCGCACCGGCCGGGGCCGCCGTCGCAAGCGCTGAAAGGTGTTCGCCGGAGGAACGGAGCGGTCGGCGCGGAGGGTCGAGTCAGTGCGCGCCCGGCGGCGGGTCAGCCCGCGTTCTGCTCGTTCTGCCGGGATTCGGCCAGGATCTTGCCGAGCGCCTCGTCAAGGTTCTCCTCGAAGTCGCCCAGGTTGCGCTCCTGGCCGAGCGGTACGAGCCGGTCGGTGCGGTCGAGGAACGCGACGAGCGGCGCCGCGCTCGCGCGGAACAACGCCCGGTCGCCGCCGACCTGGAGGCGGATGTGGACATCGGACAGGTCCTCGGGCTCGGTCGGGGCGATGTGGACATCGCCGTCGCCGCACGGCTTGTTGATGCCGTCGAGGAGGAGTTCCCGGCCGAACGCCCAGGTCACGGGCGCGTCTCCGGGAAGGTGGAAGGTCAGGCGGACTGCGTAGGGGTCCCGAGCGTCGTACCGGAGCTCCACCGGAATCCGGAACGAGAGTTCCTCGGAAACGAGGAAGCTCATCATGACCTCTGCCTGTACCGACTCGCGCATTGCCTACCCCGCTGTAGTGGAAGTGGCCAGGAATGTCCCCCAGGGCCCTCTTGACAAGGGTGGTGGAAGCGCTAGCAGATCACAAGGAGTGAGTTTTCAGATACTGATAGAGAACGAGAGGGTGCTCAACAGCGCGCCTACTTCACTCCGTAGTCGATCGACCACATACAGCAACCGGTTTTCCTGGTGGAGGGGTAGAGAAATGGCCATCGTGGCGACGGTGTCACCCGCAGTGAGGGGGATGGCCGCACATACCGTGCCCAAGGCATATTCCTGACGCTCGATCACAGGCTGCATTCGCCCCAGGGATCCGATCCGGTGTTCCAGGGAACGCTGATCCGGCACGGTGTAAGCGGTGATCGCCTCGACCGGATGCCGGTCGTAGTAGTCCTTGCGCGTCTTCTCGTCGAGCTGGCCGAGCAGGCACTGCCCGATGGCGTGCGCATGGCCGGTCTCACGGAAATCCGCCCACTCCTCGCAGGCGGGGCTGGCCGGGGTGTCCGAGACGCCCACGACCTCGATCTCACCCTCGCGGAAGACCGCGAAGTAGACGGGGGCCCCGACCGCGTCGCGGAAGTGCGCGAGTGAGTCGAGGATCATGCTGCGACGTTTCTGCTGGAGCCCCCCGCCGACCAGCCGCCCAGCCGCGTCGCCGAGGACGAAGACCCCGCCCTCCCGGCGCAGATAGCCCTCGTGCGTGAGGGTGCGCAGCAGGTGGTACGCGGTGGGCAGCTGGAGCCCGGCCTCGCGGGCCAGTTGTTTCGCCGGCGCTCCCCCGCTGTGCGAGCCCGCCGCTTCGAGCAGCCTCAGCGCCCGCTGCACCGAACCGATCAGAGTCGGCACACCGGCGTTGGGAACCGAAGACAAAGCTCACCCCCAGGCATGGCGGCGGGCTTGGGGGGCCCGCCCCGCGGGGGCCGCCCCCGCGTATGCCGTGGCTCCTGGGGGTCGTGCTCGGCGGCTGCTCAACGCGCCCGCGGGTCAGAGCGGTGGTACCGGCTTTCGTGCCCAGGGGACGGCACAGATTGCCACTGTATCCACCGAATCCCGGAGTGTGAGTGGTTTCGCGCGCCATGTTCCCCCGCCTGGCCCAATCCCGGGAGCGCCCGGGCCGAGTCCCCCTACCAATCCCCGGAGGAGGACTTCGTACCGCCGCTGACCTTCTTCACCACGAAGATCAGGCCGCCGACGAGGGCGACGAAGAGGAGCAGCTTGAAGACGAACCCGATCAGGGCTCCCAGGATGCTCGTGATCGCACCGCCGAAGACGAACAGGGCCAGCAGCGGAACGGCGACCCACTTAACCCACCAGGGCATGCCTGCGAAAATCTCTCGGATGCCGTTCATGGCCTCGTCCTCTTCCTCGTCCGTGACTTCCTGCTGTCGATGCTAGGAGTCCGCGGACCGCCGCGGGGGCCCGCGAGCCCCCGCGGTCCCCTGATCCGCCCCCTAGGGGGGCCAGGGGCGCGACCCTCATGCGGCCGGACCGTTCAGCCCTCCGGCGGGGAGAAGACGACCATCACGCGCAGGTCCTCGCTGATGTGGTGAAACTTGTGCGGGACTCCCGCCGGGACGTAGACGACGCTGCCGCGCGCCACCGTCGTCGTCTCCTCCCCGACCGTGATCGAGGCCCGGCCGCTCACGACGAAGTACACCTCGTCCTGCCGGTGCGGCTGCTGCGGATCGCTCTGTCCGGCGTCGAGCGCGTACAGCCCGACCGACATGTTCCGCTCGCGCACGAACTGCAGGTAGGCGCCGTCGTTGGCGACCCGCTCCGCTTCGAGCTCGTCAAGACGGAAGGCTTTCATCGTCGTTGCGCCCCTTGTACTCGATCGTTCCCGCACATCCGCTGATCTGCGCATGTTCCACCGGGATCTTCTCTGCCACGATCAGACACATGACCAATTTCGTAGTCAAGACGCTCGCCAACGCAGCGGCCCTGGCCGTCGCCATCTGGTTGCTCGCCGGCATCACCCTCGACGACGGCAGCAGCCTGGGCCGCAGGACGCTCACCCTGTTCCTGGTCGCGCTCGTGTTCGGCCTGGTCAACGTCATCGTCAAGCCCGTGGTGAAGTTGCTCTCGCTGCCGCTGTTCATCCTCACCCTCGGGCTGTTCACCCTGGTCGTGAACGCCCTGATGCTGCTGCTCACCTCCTGGCTGGCCGACCTGCTCGACCTCAGCTTCCACGTCGACGGCTTCTGGACGGCGGTCATCGGCGGCCTGATCATCTCCATCGTCTCGTGGGCCGTGAACATGGTCCTGCCCGACAAGAACTGACCGGACTGCCATGTACCGCGTGTGCTTCGTCTGCACGGGCAACATATGCCGCTCGCCCATGGCCGAGTCCGTCTTCCGGGCCCGCATCGCCGAAGCCGGGCTCGACGCCCTGGTCGAGGTCGACAGCGCCGGGACCGGTGGCTGGCACGAGGGCGACGGCGCCGACCCGCGCACCGTCTCCGTCCTGCAGGCCGCCGGATACGAGCAGGACCATCGGGCCCGCCAGTTCCGGACCTCCTGGTTCGACCGCCTCCACCTGGTCATCGCGCTCGACGCCGGGCACCTGCGGGACCTGCGGGCGCTCGCGCCCACCCCTCGGGACGCCGCCAAGGTCCGGCTGCTGAGGTCCTACGATCCGGCGGCCAAGGTCGCCGAGACCGACGTGCCGGATCCCTACTACGGTTCGTTCGACGGGTTCGAGGAGTGCCTGGAGCTGATCGAGGCATCGATCCCGGGACTGCTGGACGCCGTACGCGAGGCCATGAAGGAGCACACCGCGTGAACTCCCCCCACCACGACCACGGGCACGGCCCCGGGGCGGCCCGGCGCGGCGACGGCACCCTGGCCGTCCGCGCCGGGTTGCCCGAGCCCGTGAAGAACGAGCCGCCCTTGCCCGGACCGGTCTTCGCCGCCCACTTCCACCTCCCCGGCGACGTCGAGGGCCCGTACACCTACGGCCGCGACACCAACCCCACCTGGACCTTGCTGGAACGGGCCGTCGGAGAGCTGGAAGCCCCCGGCCAGGACGTGCACACGATCGTCTTCGCCTCCGGCATGGCCGCCGTCTCCGCCGTCCTCCTCTCCCAGGCGCACACCGGCGACACCGTGGTCCTCCCCGACGACGGCTACCAGGCCCTGCCCCTGCTGCGGGAGCAGCTGGAGGCGTACGGGATCCGGGTGCGCACCGCCCCGACCGCCGACGACGCCCAGCTCGCGGTGGTCGACGGCGCCCGGCTGCTGTGGATCGAGACACCCTCGAACCCCGGGCTCGACGTGTGCGACGTACGCCGCCTCGTGGACGCGGCGCACGCAGGCGGAACCCTGGTCGCCGTCGACAACACCCTCGCCACCCCACTGGGCCAGCGGCCCCTCGAACTCGGCGCGGACTTCTCCGTCGCCAGCGGCACCAAGGGCCTCACCGGCCACGGCGACGTGCTGCTCGGGTACGTCGTCTGCCGCGACGCCGAGCTCGCCGCCCGCGTCCGCAAGTGGCGCAAGATCGTCGGAGCGATCCCGGGCCCCATGGAGGCGTGGCTCGCCCACCGCTCCCTGGCCACCATCCAGTTGCGCGCACAGCGCCAGTGGGCCAACGCGCTGGCCGTCGCCGAGGCACTGGCCGACCGCACCGACGTGACCGGGCTGCGCTACCCGGGGCTGGCCTCGGACCCGTCCCACGAAACGGCGGCCCGGCAGATGCGGGGCTTCGGGTCGGTGGTCTCCTTCACCCTGCCCGACCGCGCGCACGCCGAACGCTTCATGGCGGCCCTGCACCTCGTCGAGGACGCGACGAGCTTCGGGGGCGTACGGTCCACCGCCGAGCGGCGCGGACGGTGGGGCGGCGACGCCGTGCCGGAGGGCTTCATCCGCTTCTCCGCCGGAGCCGAGGACACCGACGACCTCGTCGCGGACGTCCTGCACGCCCTCGGCCGCGCGGCGGACGGCGGCTGAACAGGCTGTGGAACGGCGGTCCGAGCCTCCCCCCTCGTGGCTCGGACCGCCTCGGGTTCCGCCCGCGAAGAACCACGCGACAAGGCTAGTTGACTCTGTGTCAGAGTCCAATCACGGTAAAGACAGGGGGCTATCGGCATATTTATAGTTGAAGGCCCCCACCGAGAGGTGCCGCGATGGACCTGGCCCTGCTGCGCACCTTCATCGCCGTGCACCGGGCGGGCTCCTTCACCCGCGCCGCCGCGCTCCTGGGCCTGTCCCAGCCGGCCGTCACCTCGCAGATCCGCACCCTCGAACGCCAGCTGGGCCGCCCCCTGTTCCACCGTCGCGCCCGCGGTGTCACCCCCACCGCCGTGGGCGACGAACTCGCCCACAAGGCCGCCCCGCACCTCGACGCCCTGCTGCGGATCACCGAGGCCGGGCGGGAGGCCGCCGGCGCCATGCGCTCCCTGCACGTCGCCGGGCCCCCTGAGTTCCTGTGCGTGCGGGTACTCCCTGCCCTCGCACCCCTCGTCGGCCAGGGCCACACCCTGCGCGCCGCTCTCCAGTCCGGCGCCGAGGAGACCCTCGACGGGCTCGCCGCCGGCCACCACGACCTCGTCGTCACGACCGCCCACCCCCGGGGCGGGCTGTTCACCGTCACCGCGCTGTGCGACGAGGAGCACGTCCTGGTCGCCGCGCCCTACTGGGCCGCCCTCGTCGGCCAGGACCGGGTGCGCGACGAGGGGCCCGCCGCTCTCGCCGGCGTCCCGCTCGTCGAGGTCCACGAGACCCTGCCGCTCGTCACCCGCTACTGGGCCGCCGTCTTCGACACCCGGCCCGATGCCGGTGCCCTAGCCGCCACCGTGGTCGCCCCCGACCTGAGGGCCGTACTGGAATGCGTCCAAGCCGGCGCGGGGCTCGCCGTCCTTCCCCGCTACCTCTGCCAGGACGCGCTCGACAGCGGCCGGATCGTGGCCCTGGCCGATCCCCCGGTTCCCCCGCTGCGCACCTGGTTCCTGGTCGTGCGGACCGGCAGCCTCGCCCTCGCCCACCTCGCCCGGGCCCATGACCGGCTGCTGCGTGCCGCCGCGCACTGGTGAGCCTGCGTAAGGCTCCGTTTCCGGCCCGTGACGCGTTTCAGAAGCGGAGCGGTGGGCCACTCTTCTCCCATGACCGAACGTCCCGTGGTCAAACGCACCGCCCGCGCGATCCTGCTCGACGGTGACGACCTGATCCTCATCAAACGCACCAAGCCCGGCGTCGATCCGTACTGGGTCACCCCCGGCGGCGGGGTGGAGTCCACGGACGCCACCGTCGTCGACGCCCTCCACCGGGAGGTCCACGAAGAACTCGGCGCGAAGATCACCGATGTGGTGCCCTGCTTCGTCGACACCGTCGAGCACATCGCCGACGGGGGAGTGACCGGCGTCAAAGTGCAGCACTTCTTCGTCTGCCACCTCGAATCGATGGACCCCAGCCAACGGCACGGTCCGGAGATCGACCACCCCGAGGGCGAGTACGAGATCGTCCGCGTGCCCTTCAGCCGGGTCGGCATCGCCGCCGTCCACCTCGTCCCGCTGTCCTTGCGGCACTACCTCGACGGGAACATCGAGGGCGTCCGCGCCATGCACGCACCCGACCTGGGCTGAGGACCCTGCCCGACCGAGACCGGCGGGACGCCCGCCGGTCTCAGCCGGCCACGCCTGCCAGCTCTTCCACCGCGTCGTGCCGGATCCGCTCACCCGGTATCCCGATCCGCATGAGCTCGTCCACCCCGCTGCGGATCATCGCGGGCGGCCCGGAGATGAACGCGTCGTACGAACTCCACGGTCCGTGCCGGCCGACCGCCTGAGGCAGCTGCCCGGAGAGCCAGTCGCCGATCACCGGGCGCACCGACAGCCAGGGGTGCGAGCGCTGCAGCCCCAGCAGCGTGTCCTTGTCGTACAGGTCGTGGTCACTGCGTGCCCCGAAGAACACCTCCACCGGCCGCCGCTCACCGTGCTCGGCCACATCTTCGATCAGTGCCTTGATCGGGGCGATTCCGGTACCCCCGCCCAGGCACAGCATCCCGTTGTCCGTCGTGTGGTCCACCACCATCGAACCGGCGGGCGGGCCGAGACGCAGCACGTCCCCCGGCCGGGCGTGGCGTACGAGCGCGTTGGAGACCCACCCCGCGGGCACGGCCTTGATGTGGAAGGAGAGCAGTCCGTCGGCGCGCGGCGCCGAGGCGAAGGAGTAGTGCCGCCACACCCGGGGCCACCACGGGGTCTCCAGGCTGGCGTACTGGCCGGCGACGAAGGCGTACGGCTGATCGGGGCGAACGGTCAGCACGGCGATGTCCGAGGTCCGCAGATCGTGCGAGACGACCTCCGCGTGCCACCACGCCGGGGCCCTGACCTCGTCCTCCGCTGCCGCGTCGATCATGATCTGGGACATCGCGGTGTAGGCCCGCACCCACGCGGCTTCCGTCTCCGGCCCCCAGGTGCCCACCGCGTAGCGGGCCAGCGCGCCGACGAGGGCCTCGCCCACCGCCGGATAGTGGCCCGCCATCGTGCCGTACTTTCGGTGCCCCGTCCCCAGCCGGCGCAGATAAGGGGTCAGTACCGCGGGATTGTCGATGTGTTCGGCGGCAGTCAGCAACGCCTTCAGCAGCCGGTCGCGCTGGGCGTCCATGGCGGCGGGGAACATGCCGCGCACTTCGGGGTGTCCGGTGAACACCAGAGCATAGAAGTACGAGGTCACCCTGTCGGCGACGGGTGCGATCTCGGCGAGGGTCCGGCGGATGAGCACGGCATCCGGCGAGGGCTCGATCGCACCGCCCTCGACGGGTATCCGGGATGTCCCCCGGCTGGCCGATCTGTTGGGCGGAGCGTCCATGCGGTGCCTCGCTTCGAGCATCTCGGTCGGTCTGCACACGCCACGGCCTGTGAATCCGTGGTTCCGGGCTCCACAGCGTGCCAGCCGACCCGGAGGCCTGCGGGGAAACACGGAAAATCTGCGCTCCCCACCCACTTTCCTCCTAAGATGCCTCAACTCCCGGGCGTGGCACCCCTGCAAGCTGGTATGCCTCCCGAAGGTCGCGCCCCTCGTAGACGTGCGTCGCGCGCTCCGCCAGATACGGCCGCGCGTTGACCGCCACCGAGACCGGCACCGCCTCGAAGAGCACCGCGTCGGTCATCGAATCCCCGTACGCGACGCAGTCGCCCCGGCTCACCCCGAACCGCTCGCACAGCCGGTCCGCAACCGTGACCTTGCCCTCGGGCGTCAGGATTCCGGACACCTCCATGGGACCGGTGAACGGCACCGCCGGGAAGACCGACCCGTGTGCGGCGTGCGCGCCCCACTCCATCAGCAGTTCCACGAAGAAGGACGGCGACAGGGAAATCACCGCGCAGTAGTCCCCGCGCTCACGGATCTCCCGCCACACGTCCTTGATGCCCGCCAGCCACGGGGAACCGTCGAAGGCCGCACGGACATGCGCGGGCGTCAACCCGGCCCACAGCGCGTGGACTGCCACGGAGAACTCATGCGGCCCGATCTTCCGTGCGCCGAACGACCGCTCCAGCTCTGCGATCTCGGCACTCAGCCCGAGCTGTCGGGAAATCTCGACCGGCGCCGCGGAGCCGAACATCAGCGTCCCGTCGAGGTCGAAGAGGTGCAGGGTGGTCATAGCCGTCGAGGCTAGCCCTCCCCCCGCACACCACGGGCGACACAAGCCGATGTTTCACGTGAAACATCGGCTTGTTTCACGTGAAACATCCGCGTCCAAATCCCCTGGACGGCTCCCGATCGATGATCCAGTCTGAGTCGGTGACACCACCACACCTCACCGATCTGCCGATCCGAGCGCTGACCGTGGACGATCTCCGCCACTGCGCCGACCTGTCCGAAGACCGCGGCTGGCTACGCGAGGAACACAAGTGGGGCCTCCTCCTCGCCGCCGGAAACGGCTACGGCGTCGCCGCCCCGGACGGACAGGGACTCGCCGCCGCCTGCGTCGTCACCCGTTACGGCGGAACCCACGCCGAACCGGAGCTCGCCGCCATCGGGATGGTCCTCGTGGCCGGCCGCTACGCCCGCCGGGGGCTGGGCCGCCGCCTGATGACGTACGTCTGCGACGACGTACTCAAGGGCATCCCCCTCACCCTGCACGCCACGCCGTACGGCCGCCCCCTCTACGAGGAGCTCGGCTTCGAGACGACGGGCCGCGCCGAGATGCTCTGCGGGGACTTCCAGGCTGCGGGCACCCCCGCCGGCTTCGGCGCCACCCGGGTACGGCCGGCCCGCGCCGATGACCTCCCGCGCATACTGCGACTGGACGCCGAGGTCTTCGGCAGCGACCGAACCCACATGATCACCCGGCTGCCCGCCTTCGCCGACCAGTTCATCGTCGCCGAGGAACCCGGCGACGGCACCCTCACGGGCTACGCCGCGGCCTGGCCCAACATGGACACCCATGTGATCGGGCCGCTGATCGCCCGCGACACCGCCACCGCCCAGTCCCTCGTCACCGCAATCGCCCAGGGCACCGACCGGCCGCTGCGCACCGACGTCGACGTACGCCACGAGGAACTCCTCGCCTGGCTCAAGGACCGCGGCCTCGGCTCCGTGGCCTTCAACGCCGTCATGACCCGCGACATCCCCGGCCTGCCCGGTGACTGGACCCGCCGCTGGGCACCGCTCACCGTGGCCGCAGGCTGAGAGAGGAGCACCCGAGTTGACCGACGCCCCCGAACTCGCCATTCGCCCCGCCACCGAGGCCGATCTGCCCGCCGTCGTCGCCATGCTCGCCGACGACCCCCTCGGCGCCACCCGTGAATCCCCGGACGACCTCACCCCGTACCGCGCGGCCCTGAAGCGCCTCACCGACGACCCGAACCAGCACCTGGTCGTCGCCGTCCGCGGGGACCGCGTCGTGGGCACCCTCCAGCTCACCATCGTCCCGGGCCTCTCCCGCAAGGGGTCCACCCGCTCCATCATCGAAGGCGTCCGCGTCCACGCCGACGAGCGCGGCGGCGGCCTCGGCACCCGCTTCGTCGAATGGGCCATCGAGAAGTCCCGCGCCGAGAAATGCGACCTGGTCCAGCTGACCTCGGACGCGAGCCGCACCGACGCCCACCGCTTCTACGAGCGGCTCGGCTTCGCCCCCTCCCACGTCGGGTTCAAATTGCAGCTCTGACCGGCCAGATCGGCAGGCCGGGCCGCTGTGTCGGCGGCCCTGCCTACGATCGGGAGGATGAGCCCCAGCCTCCCCCGCATCAGCACCATCGAGCGCCGCCACCGCCTCGGGCGGCGCCACCGCCTGGCTCCCTCGACCCGCGCCGCCACGGTTCCCGAGGCCGCGGACGCCGTCGTCGCCCTGCACGCGACCGACGCCGCGACCGTCTTCCTGTCCGCCCGCGCCCGGCTCACCGAAGGCGGACCCGGCGCGATCGAGCGGGCCCTCTACGAGGACGTCAGCCTGGTCCGGCTGCTGAGCATGCGCAACACGCTCTTCGCGGTCTCCACCGACCTCGCCCCCTACGTCGACTCCTCCACCGCCCGGGGCATCGCGGTCAAGGAGCGCCGCACCCTCATCAAGCGCCTCGAAGAGGACGGCCAGGGCCTCGACGCCGACTGGCTGGCCCAGGCGGAGGCCGCCGCGCTCGACGCCCTCGACAGCCGCGGCCCCTCCACCGGCAGCGAGCTGTCCGCGGCCGTCCCCGCCCTGCGCCAGAAGATCACCCTGTTCCGGGGCAAGAAGAACGAGACGCAGACCGGCGTGGCCAGTCGCGTCATCCGCCTGCTGGCCGCCGAAGGCCGGATCCGCCGCGACCGCCCGCGCGGATCATGGACCTCCAGCCAGTACCGCTGGGTGCACACCGACCCCTGGCCCGCCGTACCCGCCGCCGAGGCCCGCGCCGAGATCGCCCGTCGCTGGCTCCACGCGTACGGTCCGGCAACCGAGGCCGACCTCAAGTGGTGGACCGGCTGGACCCTCACCGACGCCCGCAAGGCCCTCGCCGCCGTGGGACCCGACCAGGTGCGCCTCGACGACGGGACCACCGCCCTCGTCAGCCCCGGCGACACCGCGGCCGAACCGGCCCCGGAGCCCTGGGCCGCCCTGCTGCCCGGCCTCGACCCCTCTGGCATGGGCTGGGCCGACCGCGGCTTCCATCTCGACCCCGCCCACAAGCCCGCCCTGTTCGACCACGCCGGCAACATCGGCCCGACCGTGTGGTGGAACGGCGAGATCGTCGGCGGCTGGGCCCAGCGCCCCGACGGAGAAATCGTCTGGCGGATGCTGAGCAGCCCCGGCCGGACCGCCGAGAAGGCGATCACCGCCGAGGCCGCCCGCCTCGCCGAATGGGTGGGCCACGCCCGCATCACCCCGCGCTTCCGCACCCCGCTGGAGCGCGAACTCGTCGCGTGAGCGGAGGCTTCAGCCGATGCCCCGCCAGCCCTGCGGGTCCACGCCGCCGGGCACCGCGGCCTGGTCCTCGTACGGCTCCCGCGTGAACACGAAGGACGCCAGATCGAGGTGGCTCACGGAGCCGTCCTCGCGACGCACCGCCCGCAGCGTCTCCCCCGCGTAGTAGCCGTTCAGCCCCGTCCAACTGCCGTCCGGCTCCGCCCGGAAGCGAGCCGCCCGCCCCATGGCGCCCAGCGGTCCCAGCTCCAGTGACCCGTCCGCCTTGAGTCGCACCACCTGGGCCGAAGTCCCCCAGTACCAGGGGCCGCACAGCTCCAGCGGCACCTGGTCGGACTCCGCGAAGGGCCGCCACGGCTTCGGGATCCGCGGCTCGGCCTCCGCGACGATCCCCACGAGGTCCGCGGCCAGCGTCGCGGCCGCGAGGCCCGAGGTGCAGTTCGCCAAGACCACCGCCGCCACGTCGTCCATCTCGCTCAGCCACAGCCCCGCCACGAACCCGGGCAGCGATCCGCTGTGCCCCGCCAGCCGGTACGCGCCGTGGGCCACCAGTTGCATGCCGAGCCCGTAGCCGAGATCGGCGGAACCAGGCTCCGGAGGCGCGGCCGGCGTACGCATCTCCCGTACGGACTCCACGCTCAGCACCCGCTCGTCACCCCGGAGCAGGAAATCCGCGAACCGCGCCAAGTCCCTCGTCGTGGACCACAGCTGACCCGCCGGAGCCATCAGCCCGAGGTCCTCCAGGGGCTCCGGCATCATCACGTCGGCCCACGGATGCACCGCCCAGCCGCCCGCGTGCGGGGCCTGCGGCCGCGCACTCGTCCGGTCCAGCCCCAGCGGCTCCAGGACCTCGGCCCGCAGCACCTCATCCCACGGCTTCCCGCGCAGCGCCTCGACGAGCGAACCCAGCAGCGTGTAACCGGGGTTGGAGTAGTGATGCCGGGTCCCCGGGGTGTGCTTGAACGGCTCCTCGCCCAGCACGTCGGCGAGCTCGGGCCGCAGTTCACCGGGCGTGCGCTCCCACCACGGGCCGGGCGTCTCCGCGGCCAGTCCACTGGTGTGGGACAGCAGTTGGGCAACGGTCGTCTCACCGGCGGCGGTGCCCGGCAGGTGCTTCTCCAGCGGATCCGCGAGCGCCAGCAGCCCCTCGTCGCGCAGCCGCATCACCAGCACGGCGGTGAAGGTCTTCGTGATCGAACCGATCCGGTACTGGATGTTCCCGTCCGGGCCGTGGCCCTCCACCGAGGTCCGGGAGCCCTCCCAGACCAGGTGCCCGCCCCGGGTAACTGCCGCCACCACGGACGGAGCCCGTCCTTCACTCTGCGCGACGGCGATCCGGTGCCGCAGTGCCCGCCGGGTGGAAGGGAGAAGTTCCAGGTCCTCACGAAGCTCATCCATGATCGGATGCTACGTGTTGGCCATGTCCACGAACCGCGAATAATGGCCCTGGAAGGCCACGGTGATCGTCGCCGTCGGGCCGTTACGGTGCTTCGCCACGATCAGGTCCGCCTCGCCCGCGCGGGGGGACTCCTTCTCGTAGGCGTCCTCACGGTGGAGCAGGATCACCATGTCCGCGTCCTGCTCGATGGAGCCCGACTCACGCAGGTCGGAGACCATCGGCTTCTTGTCGGTGCGCTGCTCGGGACCACGGTTCAGCTGGGAGAGCGCGATCACCGGGACCTCCAGCTCCTTCGCCAGCAGCTTGAGGTTTCGGGACATGTCCGAGACCTCCTGCTGACGGCTCTCGGGACGGCGTGAGCCGCCCGACTGCATCAGCTGGAGGTAGTCGATGACCACGAGGGAGAGGTCGTTGCGCTGCTTGAGCCTGCGGCACTTGGCCCGGATCTCCATCATCGACAGGTTGGGGGAGTCGTCGATGTACAGCGGAGCGGCGGACACGTCCGGCATCCGGCGGGCGAGCCGGGTCCAGTCGTCGTCCGTCATCGTGCCGGAGCGCATGTGGTGCAGAGCCACCCGGGCCTCCGCCGAGAGGAGGCGCATCGCGATCTCGTTGCGCCCCATTTCGAGAGAGAAGATCACGCTGGGCAGATTGCTCTTGATGGAGCAGGCGCGGGCGAAGTCCAGCGCGAGCGTGGACTTGCCCATCGCGGGACGGGCGGCGATGACGATCATCTGACCCGGGTGCAGGCCGTTGGTCAGCGAGTCGAGGTCCGTGAAGCCGGTCGGCACGCCCGACATCTGGCCGCTGCGCGACCCGATCGCCTCGATCTCGTCGAGGGCGCCCTCCATGATGTCGCCCAGCGGCAGGTAGTCCTCGGAGGTCCGCTGCTCGGTGACCGCGTAGATCTCGGCCTGGGCGCTGTTGACGATCTCGTCGACGTCGCCGTCGGCCGCATAACCCATCTGTGTGATCTTCGTACCGGCCGCGACCAGCCGCCGCAGGACGGCTCGCTCGTGGACGATCTCCGCGTAGTACTCGGCGTTCGCGGCCGTCGGGACGGACTGCACCAGCGTGTGCAGGTACGAGGCCCCGCCGACCTTGCTGATCTCCCCGCGCCGGGTCAGCTCGGCGCCGACGGTGATCGGGTCGGCCGGCTCGCCCTTGGCGTACAGGTCGAGGATGGCCTGGTAGATCGTCTCGTGCGAGGGCCGGTAGAAGTCGTGGCCCTTGAGGACCTCCACGACATCGGCGATCGCGTCCTTGGACAGCAGCATGCCGCCGAGTACCGACTGCTCGGCGTCGAGGTCCTGCGGGGGGACGCGCTCGAAGCCGCCGGCGCCACCGCCGCCGTCCCAGGAACCGCCCTCGCGGCCCCGGTCGTGCTGTTCGTCCCCCCGGCCGCGGCCTTCGCTGTTGCGGCGAGTGCGGGCGGGCAGACGGTCGCCCGGACCGCTGTCGGCCCAAGGGTCGTCCATGGGCTCGGGCATGTTCACCGGGCCGCCTCCTCCCGTCCGCAACGCGGACCTCGCCGTGCCACTCTTTCTACGACACGGCTCTGACATCTGGGACACCCGAATCGACTGTCGGCGAGTCGGGCAACGCACCACGGTAGGGCCGCGGGCGGCATCAGCCAATCTTGTTATCCACAGGGTGTGTGGATGAGATGTGGACGACGGCGCCAATGCTGTGGGTAAGTCCCCGGAAGCTGTGTACGGACCGGGGGACGACGCTGTGGACAAAATCACCTGACCCACCCCGCCATGCCACCTGACCTGCGATTTCCCTATCTCTCGACCCTCGGCCGGAAAATTCTTGGCCACTGTCTCAAGATCGCCTCCAACGGGTTGGGGAGAACGCCCAAGTCAGCCGCTTGGTAAGGACTCTATTGGCCTTGCATCTATTACCTGTGGAAGATTAGATTGAGCGCATGACACAGGCCCCCGTCGCACCGAAGGCTGCTCCCCGACGGCACGACCGAGAGATCTTCGCCCTCGCCGTCCCCGCCTTCGGCGCCCTCGTCGCCGAACCGCTCTTCGTGATGGCCGACAGCGCCATCGTCGGGCACCTCGGGACACCCCAGCTGGCCGGTCTCGGCATCGCCGCCGCACTGCTCACCACCGCCGTGAGCGTCTTCGTCTTCCTCGCCTACGCCACCACCGCGGCCGTCGCCCGCAGGGTCGGGGCGGGCGACATCCAGGCGGCGATCCGGCAGGGCATGGACGGCATCTGGCTCGCCCTCCTGATCGGCGCCGTCGTCATCGCCGTGGTCCTGCCCGCGGCGCCAGGGCTGGTCTCCCTGTTCGGGGCCTCCGACACCGTCACCCCGTACGCGATCACCTATCTGCGGATCTCCTCGCTCGGCATCCCGGCCATGCTCATGGTCCTGGCCGCAACCGGCGTCATCCGAGGCCTCCAGGACACCCGTACGCCGCTCTACGTGGCCGTCGGGGGATTCACCCTCAACGCCGGCCTCAACGTGCTCCTGGTCTACGGTGCGGGACTCGGGATCGCGGGCTCCGCCTGGGGCACGGTCATCGCCCAGTGCGCCATGGCCGCCGCCTACCTCGTCGTGGTCGTCCGCGGCGCCCGGCGGCACAGCGCCTCCCTGCGTCCCGACCTGGCGGGGATCCGGGCCTGCGCGCAGGCCGGTGCGCCCCTGCTCGTCCGCACGCTGTCCCTGCGCGCCATCCTGATGATCGCGACCGCCGTGGCCGCCCGGCTCGGCGACGCCGACGTCGCGGCCCACCAGATCCTGCTCGCGCTGTGGAGCCTGCTGGCGTTCGCCCTGGACGCCATCGCGATCGCCGGGCAGGCGATCATCGGCCGCTACCTGGGCGCGAGCGATACCGAGGGCGCCAAGGCCGTCTGCCGGCGGATGGTGCAGTGGGGAATCGCGGCGGGCATCGCGCTCGGCCTGCTGGTCGTCCTGGCCCGCCCGGTGTTCATTCCGCTGTTCACCAGCGATCCGGCGGTCGAGGACGCCCTGCTGCCCGCGCTGCTGGTCGTGGCCCTTTCCCAACCCCTCTCCGGCATCGTCTTCGTTCTCGACGGGGTTCTGATGGGTGCGGGTGACGGCCCCTACCTGGCCTGGGCGATGCTGCTGACACTGGCCGCGTTCGTCCCGGCGGCGCTCCTCGTGCCGGCCTTGGGAGGCGGCCTGACGATGCTGTGGTGGGCCATGACGCTGATGATGCTGATCAGGATGGTCACCCTCCAGCTCCGTGCCCGCTCGGGCCGGTGGCTGGTCGCGGGAGCCACCCGCTAGCAGCTCGACGTTTCACGTGAAACATCGCGAGGCACCGCGAGGCACCGCCGGCCCTTCCCGGCGAACGACGAAGGGCCGCACCCCACAGGGGTGCGGCCCTTCATGCGCAGCCCTTAGGCGGCGACGACCTCGATGCCCACGTTCGCGGCCACGTCGGCGTGCAGACGCACGGAGACCTGGTACGAACCGAGGGTCTTGATCGGGGAGCCCAGCTCGACGCGGCGCTTGTCGACCTTCGGGCCACCCGAGGACTCGATCGCCGTGGCGATGTCGGCCGGGGTCACGGAACCGAAGAGGCGACCGGCGTCACCCGCGCGGGTGGCCAGACGGACCTTCACACCCTCGAGCTTGGCCTTGACCTCGTTGGCCTGCTCGATGGTCGCGATCTCGTGGATCTTGCGGGCGCGGCGGATCTGCGCCACGTCCTTCTCGCCACCCTTGGTCCAGCGGATCGCGAAACCACGCGGGACCAGGTAGTTGCGAGCGTAACCGTCCTTGACGTCGACGACATCGCCGGCGGCACCGAGGCCAGAAACCTCGTGGGTCAGGATGATCTTCATTAGTCGGTCACCCTTTCCTTATCGCGCGGTGGACGTGTAGGGCAGCAGCGCCATCTCACGGCTGTTCTTGACGGCCGTGGCGACGTCACGCTGGTGCTGCGTGCAGTTGCCGGTAACGCGGCGGGCACGGATCTTGCCGCGGTCGGAAATGAACTTCCGCAGCATGTTCGTGTCCTTGTAGTCCACGTACGCGGTCTTGTCCTTGCAGAACGCGCAGACCTTCTTCTTAGGCTTGCGCACAGGCGGCTTCGCCATTGTGTCTCTCCTGTGTGATCAAGAAGTGGGGTTGCGAGCTGCCCTAGAAGGGCGGCTCGTCCGAGTAGCCACCGCCGGAGCCGCCGGAGCTTCCGCCCCAGCCGCCCCCGCCGCCGCCCTGCTGCTGGCCACCGGCCGGCGCGCTGGACGCCCACGGGTCGTCGGAGGGAGCTCCGCCGCCCTGCGGGGCACCGGCGCTGGGGGCTCCGCCCCAGTTACCGCCGCCGCCACCCTGCTGCTGACCGCCGCCGTATCCACCCTGGCCACCGCGACCGGTGGTCTTGGCGACCTTGGCCGTGGCGTTCTTCAGGCTGGGGCCGACTTCCTCGACGTCCAGCTCGTAGACCGTGCGCTTGACACCCTCACGGTCCTCGTACGACCGCTGCCTCAGCCGGCCCTGCACGATGACGCGCATGCCCCGCTGGAGGGACTCGGCGACGTTCTCAGCCGCCTGCCGCCACACCGAGCAGGTCAGGAACAGGCTCTCGCCGTCCTTCCACTCATTGGTCTGACGGTCGAAGGTGCGGGGGGTGGACGCGACACGGAACTTCGCGACCGCCGCACCCGAGGGGGTGAAGCGCAGCTCGGGGTCGTCGACGAGATTGCCGACGACCGTGATGACGGTCTCGCCTGCCATGGATGAACCTCTCGGCGGGGATTGCTGCTGGGCTGCTGTGCTACTCGGTCCCGATTACCGCTGAACCGGAGTTCAGTGGGTCTCGGGGCGAAGGACCTTGGTCCGGAGAACCGACTCGTTCAGGTTCATCTGTCGGTCAAGCTCCTTGACGACCGCAGGCTCGGCCTGAAGGTCGATGACCGAGTAGATGCCCTCGGGCTTCTTCTTGATCTCGTAAGCGAGACGACGACGGCCCCAGGTGTCGACCTTCTCGACCTTTCCGTTGCCCTCACGGACGACGGAGAGGAAGTTCTCGATCAGCGGGGAGACAGCGCGCTCCTCGAGATCGGGGTCGAGGATGACCATCACTTCGTAGTGACGCATGTGGAACCCACCTCCTTTGGACTCAGCGGCCACGGTCGTTCCGTGGCAGGAGGGTCGTGATGCGTGCGCACGGCATCCGCAGAGCAGACACCGCGCAGACCGTACAGACTACCTGCTCGACTCCTTCCGGTTGAAATCCGGCAGGAGGGGGCCACAATCTGTATCCATCGGGTGTGCTCGGTGCTATGCCTTCGGCTCCCGCCGGAGACGGCCCGGAGCACCGCTCTGCTTCAGCCAGGAGGTGCCTTCCGATGGCACAGGCAATGCGGCCCCAGTCCTCGCCCCAGTCCTCGCCCCCGTCGATCTCCCTCTTGTCCACCGACGGCAAGCCCCACCCGCTGCAGGACACCCTGATGGCGGCCACCCTGATCCTCGGAGCCGTGGCGTTCGTCACGGCTTTCTTCCACAGCCTGCACCTGCTCACCTCGTGGGCAGGGCTGATCGGGATCCTGACCGGCGCGTACGGACAGTTCGTCTCCGTCACGACACGCGAGCGCTTCGCACTGATCATCGGCCTTGGCGCGTCTGCCATCGGCTTCTTCATCGGCATGTTCCACGGCGGCCTCTTCGGCGGCTGGCTGGGCTGACCGGGGTACCTCCGCGACGGGGCGCCGGCCGCCGGACGGCCCGGGCCCCGGCCCGTCCCCCAGATGGGTGGCGCCCCTGTCGCAGTAGGCTTCGCGCCATAGCCAGCGAAGCCGCCGGAGGAGACACCCCGCATGAGCCTGTCCCTGAGGACCATCAGCCGAGAGCAGCATCTGGCCTACCTCCAGAGCCTGCCGTCGGCTAGCCACTGCCAGGTCCCGGCATGGGCCGACGTCAAGAACGAATGGCGTTCGGAGAACCTCGGCTGGTTCGACAAGTCCGGCGAACTCGTCGGTGCCGCCCTGGTGCTGTACCGGCAGCTGCCCAAGGTGAAGCGCTACCTCGCGTACCTGCCCGAGGGCCCGGTCATCAACTGGTACGCCCCGAACCTGGAGGAGTGGCTCCAGCCGATGCTGGGGCACCTGAAGAACCAGGGCGCCTTCACCGTGAAGATGGGCCCGCCCGTCGTCATCCGCCGCTGGAACTCCACCGCCATCAAGGCCGGCATCCAGGACCCGGACGTCAAGCGCCTGCGCGACGTGGAGGCTTCGCACATCGAGCCCCGCGCCTTCGAGGTCTCCGACAAGCTGCGCCGCATGGGCTGGCAGCAGGCCGAGGACGGCGGCGCCGGGTTCGGCGACGTCCAGCCCCGCTACGTCTTCCAGGTGCCGCTGGCCAACCGCTCGCTGGACGACGTCCTCAAGGGCTTCAACCAGCTGTGGCGCCGCAACATCAAGAAGGCCGAGAAGGCGGGCGTCGAGGTCGTCCAGGGCGGCTACGAGGACCTGCCGACCTGGCAGCACCTGTACGAGATCACGGCCGAGCGCGACAAGTTCCGCCCGCGCCCGCTCAGCTACTTCCAGCGCCAGTGGACGGCCCTCAACTCCGAGGACCCCAACCGGATGCGGCTGTACATCGCCAAGCACGAGGGGGAGCCGCTGGCCGCCGCCACGATGCTCACCGTCGGACAGCACGTCTGGTACTCGTACGGCGCCTCCGCCAACCACAAGCGCGAGGTACGTCCCTCGAACGCGATGCAGTGGCGGATGCTGCGCGACTCCTACGCGCTGGGTGCCAGCGTCTACGACCTGCGCGGCATTTCTGACACGCTGGACGAGAACGACCACCTGTTCGGCCTGATCCAGTTCAAGGTCGGCACGGGCGGCGAGGCCGTCGAGTACGTCGGCGAGTGGGACTTCCCGCTCAACAAGATGCTGCACAAGGCGCTCGACATCTACATGTCGCGTCGCTGACCCCCCACCCCCACCCACCCACGCACCGCTGCATCCCGCAGCCATTCAGGAGAGGTTCCGGACGGGCATGGCGCTCACGCTCTACGTCGACACCGCGCGCTGGCGTGCGCACCAGAAGCAGATCCAGGACCAGTTCCCCGGAATGGTCCCGGTCTGCAAGGGCAACGGCTACGGCTTCGGCCACGAGCGCCTGTGCGAGGAGGCGACCCGGATGGGCGCCGACGTGCTGGCCGTCGGGACGACGTACGAGGCCGCCAGCATCAAGGACTGGTTCGGCGGCGACCTGCTGGTCCTGACCCCGTTCCGGCGGGGCGAGGAGCCGGTACCGCTGCCCGACCGGGTCATCCGCTCGGTGTCCTCGCTGGACGGGGTCCGCGGCCTGGTCGGTGCCCGCGTGGTCATCGAGTGCATGAGCTCGATGCGCCGCCACGGCATCTCCGAGCAGGACCTGGGACAGCTGCACTCGGCGATCGAGGACGTCCGGCTGGAGGGCTTCGCCCTGCACCTGCCGCTGGACCGCCCGGACGGCTCGGACGCCGTCGAGGAGGTCATCGGCTGGATGGACCGGCTGCGCGCGGCCCGGCTGCCGTTGCACACGATGTTCGTCAGCCACCTGCGGGCCGAGGAGCTGGCGCGGCTCCAGCAGCAGTTCCCGCAGACCCGCTTCCGCGCCCGTATCGGCACGCGCCTGTGGCTGGGCGACCACGACGCGACCGAGTACCGCGGCGCGGTACTCGACGTCACGCGCGTGGCCAAGGGCGACCGCTTCGGCTACCGCCAGCAGAAGGCGGCGTCGGACGGCTGGCTGGTCGTCGTGGCCGGCGGTACCTCGCACGGCGTGGGCCTGGAGGCCCCCAAGGCCCTCCACGGCGTGATGCCGCGGGCCAAGGGCGTCGCCCGGGCGGGCCTGGCCACGGTCAACCGGAACCTTTCGCCGTTCGTCTGGGCGGGCAAGCAGCGCTGGTTCGCGGAACCGCCGCACATGCAGGTGTCGATCCTGTTCGTGCCGTCGGACGCGACCGAGCCGAAGGTCGGCGACGAGCTCGTGGCGCACCTGCGCCACACCACCACGCAGTTCGACCGGGTGCTCGACGCCTGACGGCCGTGTGCCGGCCCCGGGCCGGCGCCTCCGGTCAGTCCGTGGGGCTCGTGCCCCAGTCGACCCGCTGTCCCTCCGAGGGCGTCGCGTACCGCGGCGCCCTCGCCGCGTCCGACAGCACGAACACGTCCCGGGCGCCGTCCAGGACCCCGCCGGAGGGGTCGTCCGAGCCGTCCCGGCGTACGACGTCCCGTTCGGGCATCAGGATGTCCCGGACGATGACCGCGCACAGGTAGAGGGTGCCCAGCAAGTGGGCGGCGATCGCCAGCTGGTAGCCCTCCACGGGCAGGCCCTGGTGCTTGTCGCCGCTGGTCGTGTAGGCGAGGTAGAACCAGATCCCGAGGAAGTAGACGACCTCGGTGGCCTGCCAGATCAGGAAGTCCCGCCAGCGCGGTCGGGCGAGGGCCGCGAGCGGGATGAGCCACAGCACGTACTGCGGCGAGTAGACCTTGTTGGCCAGGATGAAGGCGGCGACGACCAGGAAGGCCAGCTGGGCGAAGCGTGGGCGCCGGGGGGCCGTCAGGGTGAGCAGCCCGATGCCTCCGCACAGCAGGAGCGTCAGCCCGGTCGCGTAGGCGTTGGCGCCGTCGAGGGGGTTGCCGGAGCGCTGCGAGATCAGCAGCCATACGGAGCCGAAGTCGATGGGCCGCTCCTGGCTGAAGGTGTAGAACTTCGTCCAGCCCTCCCAGGCGGGGATCATGACGGGCAGGTTCACCAGGAGCCACGAACCGGCCGCGCCGAGGGCGGCGGCCCCGAAGGCCCGCCACTTCCCGGCCCGCCAGCAGAGCACGAACAACACCCCGAGCAGCAGCACCGGGTAGAGCTTCGCGGCGGTGGCCAGGCCGATGAAGACGCCGAAGAGCACCGTGCGGCCCCTGGACCACATGAGCATCCCGGCAGCGGTCAGGGCGATGGCCAGCAGGTCCCAGTTGATCGTCGCGGTGAGCGCGAAGGCGGGTGCGAGGGCGAAGAGCAGGGCGTCCCAGGGCCGGCGGCGGTGGGTCCTCGCGACGCACACCGCGATGACGGCGGCGCAGGCCATCAGCATGCCCGCGTTGACCATCCAGTAGATCTGCTCGCGGTGCTGCATGGAGCCGCTGCCGGGAGTCAGCCATGAGGCGATCTGCATGAACAGCCCGGTGAGGACGGGGTACTCCAGGTACTCCATGTCACCGGGGAGCCGGTCGAAGTAGGGCGTCAGGTTGTCGGCGAAGCCGCGCGCCACATAGAGGTGCGGGATGTCCGAGTAGCAGGCGTGGGTGTACTGCGAGCCGGCCCCCCGGAACCACGCCCAGTCGTAGCAGGGCAGCTTCTGCACCATGCCCAGCGCGAACATGCCGATGGCGATGAGGGCCACCACGCGCACCGGCCCCAGCCAGTGCCCGCCCAGCCGGGCGTAGCGGCCGAGCGGGCCGCCGATGAACTCACTGCCCGCCGCGGCGACCTCGTCCTGCTGCGTGGGCAGTACGGGGCGGTCCTCGTGCACCTTCGTCATGGGCACATCCTGCCGTACCGGGCCGGACATGGGGGAAGGCCGTCGCACCCCGTGCGACGGCCTTCCCCTGCTCGATCAGTCGGTCACTCGGTCGGCGGTCGCGGTCAGTTGGCCGCCGTACCGGTCGGCCAGCCCGTGGTGCCGCCCGGGCGGCCGGGTTTGCCGGTGTCCGTCGGGGAGGGTGATCCGCTGGCTCCGCCGTCGGCGCCTCCTATGACCCCTGTACTCGTTCCCCCGGTGCTGCTCCCGCCGGTGGTGTTCGGGTCGCAGTACAGCTCCCACGGCTTGCACGAGGGCTTGCCGCCCTTGGACGGGCTCGGGGACGGCGAGGGGGAGCTCGACGGGGACGGCGAGGGAGACGTGGACGGCAGCGCGGGGGCCGAGGGGGTGGGGGAGGGCGCGCCGGCCGAGTCGGCCACCACACCGATCTCCTCGGCCTCGGGGAACGGCTTGACCGGGGCGCCCTTGAGCGCCTCGCGCATGTACTCGGTCCAGATCACGGTCGGGATGTCACCACCGTGGATGGAGTCGGTGCCACCCACGCCGTTCATGGACATCAGCTTCTTGTCGGCCGAGTTCGGGTCGGTGCGGAAGAGCGTGACGGCGGTCGACAGCTCCGGGGTGTAGCCGACGAACCACGCCGACTTGTTCTGGTCGGTGGTACCGGTCTTGCCCGCGGCGGGCCGGCCCAGCGCCTTGGCCTTCTTGCCGGTGCCGTTCTGGACGACGTTCTCCAGGACCTTGGTGACGTTGTCCGCGACGGCGTTGTCCATCGCCCGCTCGGCCTTCGGGGCCTCGAAGCCGGACAGCTTCTCGCCGTCCTTGATGACCTCGGTCACGGAGTAGGGCTCGTGGTGCGTGCCGGACGCGGCGAAGGTGGCGTACGAGTCGGCCATCCGGATCGCGCTGGGGGTCGAGGTGCCCAGTGCGAAGGAGGCGTCGTCGCCCGCGCTCATCGTCTCCTTGAGGATGCCGGTGGACTTGGCCACCTCGCGGACCTTCGTGTGGCCCACGTCGAAGACGAGCTGTGCGAACGGCACGTTGATGGACTTCTCCATCGCCTCGTTGAGGGTCACGTAGCCGAAGGCGGCGGAGCTCTCGTTCTTCTGCTTGAACGGCTTGCCTGAGTTGTCCAGCAGGGGCCTGCCCTGACGGTTCTTGATCACCGTGAGGTCGTCGGCGAGGTACTTGCTGTCGGCCGACAGGCCCTGGCCGTTCGAGTTCTGGGTGCCGTACTCCATCGCCGCCGCCAGGACGTACGGCTTCCAGGTCGAGCCGACCGGGACACCGGTGGTGTTGGCGTTGTTGCTGAAGTGCTTCTTGTCCATACCGGGACCGCCGTACAGGGCGACGATCGCCCCGGTCTTCACGTCGACGGAGGCGGCGCCGAACTGCACGAAGGTGTCCAGTTCGGGGCGCTTCTTCTCGTCGAGGAAGTCGTTGCGGGTGTCCTCGACGGCCTTGACCAGGGCGTCGACGCGGGGCTTCTCGAAGGTGGTCTTGATCTGGTAGCCGCCCATGGCCATCTGCTCCGGCGTGATGCCCTTGGTCTTCATCACGTACTGCTTGGCCGTCTCGACCAGGTAGCCGATCTGGCCGGACATGGCGCGGGCCTGCTCCGAGTCGACCCGGGCGGGGAAGTCCTTGTACGTGGCCCGCTCGGCCTTGTCCATCCGGCCCACCTCGACCTCGCGGTCGAGCACCCAGGCCCAGCGCTTCCTGGCCCGGTCCTCGTTGAGGACGGGGGTGGCCGCGGATCCGATGCCGCCGTCCGGGTTGTACAGGTTGGGGCCCTTGAGCACGGAGGCCAGGAAGGCGCTCTCGGAGGGGTTCAGGTCCTGGCAGTCCTTGCCGAAGTAGGCGCGGGCCGCGGCCTGGATGCCGTAGGCGTCGCGACCGTAGTACGCGGTGTTGAGGTAGCCCGCGAGGACCTTGTCCTTCTCCTCGGAGACACCCAGCTTTATCGCGATGAAGAGCTCGGTGACCTTCCGCTTGAGCGTCTGCTCGGAGTCCAGGTAGGTGTTCTTCACGTACTGCTGGGTGATGGTCGAGCCGCCCTGGGTGGAGCCGCCCGTGGCCATGTTGTAGACGGCCCGGGCGATGCCCATCGGGTCCACGCCCTTGTCCGTCTCGAAGGACTCGTTCTCCGCGGCGATCACGGCGTCCCTCATCGACCGGGGGATCTTGTCGATGGGCACGATCTGCCGGTTCATCGACCCGCCGGTCGCGACCATCTGCTCGCCGTTGGCCCAGTAGAAGACGTTGTTCTGCGCCTGGGCCGCCTTGTTCGCGTCGGGCTTGTTCACCATCGCGATGCCGATGCCGGCACCGGCGATGATCACCGCGAAGAAGCCCAGCACCGTACCGGAGACGAACTTCCATGACGGCACGAAGCGCTTCCAGCCGTCCCTGTCGGACCGCGGGTAGTTGATCAGGCGCTTGTCCGGGCGGCCCGTGCCGCGAGCGGCTCTGCCGGAGCTCCGTCCGGGGCCCGCGGGCCCTCTCGGCGCGGTCCGGCGGGCGTCGGCGCGACTGCCCTGGGGCGGCCGCTCGGCGTGGGGGCCACTGGGTGACGCCGTGGGGACGTCACGCCGGGCATCGGCGCCCCGGCCGGGGCGCGGCTGGGCGGCCCGGCGGGCCGAAGCTCGCCCGCCACCTTGGGGCTGCGGCGGTTTGCGGCGGTGCTCGCTCATCGAACGACTACTCCTCGGGCAGGCGAGTGGCCTGGAAGCGGCAGATGAATTCCGGTTCCCCCGGTGTCATGGCGCACAGACTACGCACGGTCAAAACCCAACCAGTGCCAAAGTTCACCCCAAATCGGGCAACTTACCTGGCACGAATTCATGATGTGACGCCGGTCACCACGTCACCCCTTGTCGTCGGACGCGCACCGTTCTATCGTCTGGATGTATCGAGTCGATACATCAGCTCGGTATAAAGACTCAGAGTCGGAGGAGAGGCGGGCGGATGAGCAGGCGCTCAGGCATCCTCGAATTCGCCGTCCTCGGCCTGCTTCGCGAATCCCCCATGCACGGGTACGAGCTGCGCAAGCGGCTCAACACCTCACTGGGAGTGTTCAGGGCCTTCAGCTACGGGACGCTCTATCCCTGCCTCAAGACGCTGGTCGCCAACGGCTGGTTGATCGAGGAGCCGGGCAACGCCCCGGAAGACGCGCTCGCCGCTTCACTCGCAGGGCGCCGCGCCAAGATCGTCTACCGGTTGACGGCCGCGGGTAAGGAGCACTTCGAGGAGCTCCTCTCCCACACCGGCCCCGACACCTGGGAGGACGAGTCCTTCGCCGCCCGCTTCGCCTTCTTCGGCCAGACCGAACGAGACGTACGCATGCGGGTACTGGAAGGCCGCCGCAGCCGGCTGGAGGAGCGTCTGGAGAAGATGCGCGCCTCACTGGCCCGCACGCGGGAACGCCTCGACGACTACACGCTGGAGCTGCAGCGACACGGCATGGAGTCCGTCGAGCGCGAAGTGCGCTGGCTGAACGAGCTCATCGAGAGCGAGCGGGCGGGACGGGATCGCAGACGACCCGGTCCGTCCGACGAAACTGCAAAATGAGGCCTGCATCTCGCAGGCCTCGTCCGAGAACAAACAGGGAGCAACCGGAATGGGTTCGGTTCGCGTAGCCATCGTCGGCGTGGGCAACTGCGCCGCCTCGCTGGTGCAGGGCGTCGAGTACTACAAGGACGCCGACCCGGCGGCCAAGGTCCCCGGTCTGATGCACGTCCAGTTCGGCGACTACCACGTGCGTGACATCGAGTTCGTCGCCGCGTTCGACGTCGACGCGAAGAAGGTCGGCCTCGACCTTTCGGACGCCATCGGCGCCAGCGAGAACAACACCATCAAGATCTGCGACGTCCCGAACACCGGTGTGACCGTTCAGCGCGGCCACACCCTCGACGGGCTGGGCAAGTACTACCGCATGACGATCGAGGAGTCCGCCGAGACTCCGGTCGACGTGGTCCAGATCCTCAAGGACCGCCAGGTCGACGTCCTGATCTGCTACCTGCCCGTCGGCTCCGAGGACGCGGCGAAGTTCTACGCCCAGTGCGCCATCGACGCCAAGGTCGCCTTCGTCAACGCCCTCCCGGTCTTCATCGCCGGCACCAAGGAGTGGGCTGACAAGTTCACCGAGGCCGGTGTCCCGATCGTCGGCGACGACATCAAGTCGCAGGTCGGCGCCACCATCACGCACCGCGTGATGGCGAAGCTGTTCGAGGACCGCGGTGTCCGTCTTGAGCGCACCATGCAGCTCAACGTCGGCGGCAACATGGACTTCAAGAACATGCTCGAGCGCGACCGCCTCGAGTCGAAGAAGATCTCCAAGACGCAGGCCGTCACCTCGCAGATCCCCGACCGTGAGCTCGGCGAGAAGAACGTCCACATCGGCCCGTCCGACTACGTCGCCTGGCTCGACGACCGCAAGTGGGCCTACGTCCGCCTTGAGGGCCGTGCCTTCGGCGATGTCCCGCTGAACCTCGAGTACAAGCTCGAGGTGTGGGACTCCCCGAACTCCGCCGGTGTCATCATCGACGCCCTGCGCGCCGCGAAGATCGCCAAGGACCGCGGTATCGGCGGCCCGATCCTGTCGGCGTCCAGCTACTTCATGAAGTCCCCGCCGGTGCAGTACTTCGACGACGAGGCCTACGCGAACGTCGAGAAGTTCATCAAGGGCGAGGTCGAGCGCTAGTCGCTCCCCAAGGGTCGTCAACGACACCTGGACTTCGGCTGTTCTTCCGCGGAGGGTCCCCGGGCAATGTGCCCGGGGACCCTCCGCGTATGTGACCCTTTCCCTCATGCCTGTCGTACGTGATCTGCGCGTACTCCTGCGCCTGAGGGACTTCCGCAACCTGCTCGCCGTACGGCTGCTCTCCCAGGCGGCGGACGGCGTCTACCAGGTCGCGCTCGCCACCTACGTGGTCTTCTCCCCGGAGAAGCAGACCTCGCCCGCGGCCATCGCCTCGGCCATGGCGGTCCTGCTGCTGCCGTATTCGGCGATCGGCCCCTTCGCCGGCGTGCTCCTCGACCGCTGGCGCCGCCGCCAGGTCTTCCTCTACGGCAACCTGCTGCGCGCCTTCCTCGCCTGCGTCACCGGCATGCTGATCGTCGCGCACGTCCCCGACTGGCTGTTCTACGCCTCCGCGCTGTCCGTGACCGCCGTCAACCGCTTCGTCCTGGCGGGGCTCTCCGCGTCCCTGCCCCATGTCGTCGGCCCCGGCCAGCTGGTCACGGCGAACGCACTGTTCCCCACCGCCGGAACGCTCGCGGCGACCCTCGGCGGGGGGCTGGCCTTCCTCGTCCGACTGCTGGCCTCCGACTCCAACGCCCTCGTCGTCCTCCTCGGGGCCGGGCTGTACCTGTGCTCGGCCCTGGTGTCCCTGCGCCTGGCCGTCGGCCTGCTCGGGCCCGACCATCCCCCCGGACGGCTCCACCCTTCGGTCGCCGAGGGGGTCGCCCTGACCGTCCGGGGCATGGCCGAAGGCCTGCGGCACCTGGCCACCCGCCGGGAGGCCGCCCAGGCGCTCACCGCGATGACCATGATGCGGTTCTGCTACGGAGCCCTCTTCGTCATGCTGCTCATGCTCTGCCGCTACTCCTGGTCGGACAACGAGTCGGACGGACTGGCTCTCCTGGGCGTGGCGATCGGCGTCTCCGGGGCCGGGTTCTTCACGGCCGCCGTGATCACGCCCTCGCTGGTGGGCCGGCTGGGACCGCTGGGCTGGATCACCGCCTGCTCGGCGGGCGCCGCGGTCCTGGTCCCCGCGCTCGGCCTGTTCTTCGCCCCCGGCCCGATGGTGATCGCCGCGTTCGTCCTCGGCCTCGCCACCCAGGGAGCCAAGATCTCCACCGACACGGTCGTCCAGTCCCGCGTGGACGACGAGTACCGCGGCCGGGTCTTCTCCCTCTACGACGTGCTCTTCAACGTGGCCTTCGTCGGCGCCGCGGCGGTGGCCTCCCTCATGCTGCCCCCCGACGGGCGGTCCGCGACCCTGATCCTGTCCGTCGCCGCCCTCTACGCGGCCACCGCCGCCCTGCTGGCACGGCAGAGCCGACGCCTCACCGGGGGCACCTCCCGGCGGTAGCCGACGCGGATCCGTCCGGCGCGTGCGGCCGGGGGGGGGTTTTTAGGGGAAAAAAAAACCCCCCCGGGCCCCCAAACGCC